>NZ_JARXOW010000001.1:0-300827 GCF_030182585.1 Pedobacter faecalis
ACAAACCCTGTAGCTAACAATGCTGCAGGGTTTTGTTGTTTATACGGAGTTCTTGTCTTTATAAAACAAACCGGCTTCCGATATCCCCATTGCTACTTTATAAACCATATCGCCTTTCAATTGTTATTGGTTTAACATTCACCTAAACTTAAAAATTATGGCCAGAGGAACAAAAGTGGAAAGGAATTCGGTATCGAATCAGGAACACGAGATTAAATATGAGGCTGGAAAGATGGGCGTTAAGCAGTCGGATATTAAGGACGCAAAGAAAGGCGGCTCTAACCAGCGTAAGGATATCGAAAAGAAAGTAAAGTAGAAGACAGAATTAAGAGCCCCTTATAAGGGGCTTTTTTGTTAGACATACCGTCCTGCTGGGCTTTTTGTTCTTTTGGCTGGTTTGCCTTTATGGTTGTACCACATGATGAATCCGGTGATGGGTAATCCTGCGCAAATGAGCGACACGAAGAAATAGAAGAGCTTGGTGGGTATGCCGCTGTAAGCGCCGGTATGCAGATCGTAATTCATGGTACGGAGTTTTTGTCCGCCCCTGATGTCCTGATCACCATACTTTAGCAATAGCTCACCCGTGTTGCGATCGAAGTAATACCACATGAACTGGTGGGTCCGGTTTTTGGCCAGACGTACTTGTACATCAAGCGGATCAGTTTCCTTGTCGCGAAAGCGTACGGAAAATATGTCGGCATCTTGATGATCGTGTAAGAGTTTTTTTAGTACTGAGTCGGCCGCTCCTCGGTTATAATCCGGGTTTGGGCTCGACAGAGGAATTTTAATCTTCTGGTAAGGCGTGCCGCCGTTGGCTACATATTGCACCGATTTATCGGCCCATTCAAAAGCGAATACCATACCTGTTACCGAGATGATGATTCCGGGTATGATAATGTAGAACCCGAAAACATTATGGATATCGTAAATCAATCGCTTAATACCGACGCGCATTTTTAGTGCGAATCCGCGCTTAAAAGCTTTTCTCTTCCATTTTCGCGGGAACCAGAGGACGAGGCCGCTTAGCAGCAGTAGGAAAAAGCAGAGGGATGAGCCTCCGGTTATTATGCCCCCGACAGTATCGCCAAGGAGGAGATTGCGGTGCAGGCTGAGCACGATCTGGAAAAACTCGTTCAGCGTATTTTCTATGTAGACTACTTTTCCGGTGTACGGATTTACGTACACGCGGTAGTAATATTTGTTATAGTTCCAGTAGCCGATGCCGTCTTTGTCGGTAAGCGTAGCCCGGAAGATCCAGTTGCGCCGGCCGTCAGGGTAGATTTCAGCGCGCGTGACTTTGATATCAGCTCCCAGCGCTTGCTGTGCGGTTTGCCTCAGTTCACTGAAATCACGAAATGTGCCCCCACCGGTATCTGTAACATACAGCCTGTCGCGATAGAAAAACGTTTTCAGCTCGTCTGCAAACACATTGATGCAGCCGGTGAGGCTGACGATCAGGACGACGATCCCGGTAATCAGCCCCAGCCATTTATGTAACCAGAAGAAAACCTTCCTGAACACCTGTTAGAAGTTGTACGATACGTTGAGACTCATGGTGGCGCCGTTGCCGCGCACGTACTCGGCATCTATGGCCCTATACTGACTTACTACGGGATAGTAGGCGTTGTTGAGCAGGTTTTCTACACCTAGTCCGGCCGACCATTGCGCGTTGATCCGGTAGGCTGCAGTAAGGTTAAACAGGCTTACCGGTTCTACAGGTCCTTCGCTGTTGGCGTAAAGGTTGTTGGCCCGAACGTTAAACCGGTCGCGCCCATCGGTATATACCCAGTACAATTTCATATCTAGTGCGCTTAGCGGACGGTAACCCAGGTAAGCTGTTGCTTTAGGAGGCGCAATACGCAGTCCGTTCATGTAAACCTTGGTACCGTCGGCTTGTTCAGCCTTGCCTTCTACATAGGAATAGCTGCCCCCTGCCGTCCATTGCTCGCTGACGTTTACATCAGCAGCGATTTCGTAGCCATGTATCCTTTCAGGTTCACGTTGCGCTACGAGAAAACCACCTACGTCGACCAGATTTGCCCCCAGCCTGGATGTGCTCACATAGTATGATGCGGTGAGGTTGACCATGCCCAGCCTTGAACTGAAGCCTGCCTCGTAATTGTTGGTGATGATCGGATCGGTGGCTATGGATTCCAGCGTGTTGCTTGTAGCCCTCCGCAGGATGCGTCCAAGCTCGTTGATGGCGAAGCCTTGCGAGAAGCTGATGAATGGATTGAATATTTCGTACCTGTTGTAACGCAAACCAGCATTAAAAGTGGTGGCGTTGTACGGAATCTTTCCGCCACTTACGGCGATGCTGCCTGCACCGTCCGGACCGGTTGCAATGGTGTTGAAGTCTTTAACCTTCACATCTGCATTTTCGTGACGCACGCCCGCTTTCAATACGAACTGGTTGAGCAGGTCGATGTTAAACTGCGCGTACGGTGCAAGGTTGAGCATGTTCATGTCTGGAATGTATACCCGTCCATCAGTAAGCACCTGGTTGGTACGGTCATTTAGCAGGTCTAATCCGTAAGTTAACTCACCCTGGCCCAGACCGCCCATTGCCCAGGGCGTATTGAGCGTAAGCCTGACACCCTTTTTGAATGATTGTATTTTCGTTTGTCCTGGCCCGTACCATGCGGTGCCTTGCTCTACATAGCGGTTCATGGATACGAAGCTGTTGTAATAGGCAGACAGATCAAGCGAACTTGCTAAAGGCAGGGCAGTATTTTGGTAGGAGATGAGGGCGTTGTGGTTATAGGGCGTTCCGGCAGGTTCGCCCGGATCATCGCCTTTCTGGCCAACTGAAGGTGCCTGCCCATATTTTCCTGTCACATTGATATAGTCTGCATCCTGTACGCTACGAAACAGGTTGTAGGAGGCAGTAACTGCGCTGTTTGCGTTTGGTTTGTACGATAGTTTGGCAAATGCATTATATAGAGAGTTTTCTCCCAGTCCGTCGGGCTGTGCGTTTACATTGCCCTTCGCGTCACGCAGCACACCGGTGTAATTATAGGTGCCGTTTACCACATAGGAGAGCTTGTCGGCCGTTCCGGAAAAGCCCTGAGATAAGCGATAACCAAGCGTATTTGCGGGATGAGCAACATTGCTGTTTAATCCGACGCTCGTGGTGCCGCTGAACGCTTTGTCGGCCACCGCTTTCTTCGTGATAAAGTTGATGATTCCCCCTGCGGAGCCATTACCGTAAATGGAGGTAGCGCCTTTGATGACTTCCACACGTTCAATGACCGCAGGATCAAGCGTACGGATGTCGCGGCTTCCGTTCATGAGCGGTGTAGATTGTGGTATTCCGTCGATGAGCACAAGTACCTGGCGCCCCCTGAGGGTCTGTCCGGCGTTAGTCGCTTTATTATTCGATGTCCCTAATCCCGGTATGGTATTCCCTAAAATGGCCGCTACCGAGGGGTTAACGTTCAACTGTTCCTTTACTTCGCGTTCGGTAAGGATGCTCACCGAAGATGGTACGTCTTTAAGGCTCTCGGGCTTTCTGCCGGCAGTTACAATTACTTCTGAGAGGTCGGTGCCGGGCTGAAGTACGAAAGTCAGCTCCTGTGCTTGTCCGGCTTCCAGGTTGATGTCTCTCGTCTCTGACTGCTGGCCTACACGGCTAACGGTGAGCTGATAAATGCCCGGACGTAAACCCGTAATACGGAATTTACCCTCAGCATTTGTCTGACTGCTCTTGCCTCCCTTAATGGCTGCAGTAGCATATTGGAGAGGCTGACCATTGGTGTCGGAAACTGTTCCGGTGATGGTAGCGCCTGAGGTTTCGCTGTTTTGCGCAGACGCGGTGGTGAACAGGAAAAGGAACATTATGCTTAGCAAAAAGCCGGACAGAAGTTTAGCCGCTGGCCCGGAGGGTATAAGTAAGTATGAATTCGGCATATTGGTTTGTTTTGAATTGGTGCAAATATATTTTTATTTGGATTCATTACAAATTAAATGAACGGTTATCTGCCCACGGCTTGCGTTTGATAGCAGGATAAAATGTGTATCTTGAGCTATATAAATCCAGTGTATGAGAAGTGTTCTATTACTATTGATTTTTGTCGCGGGCGCTAGTCGCCTGCCAGCCCAGAGCGGTACGGATGGTAAGGGACTTAAGGATTACTACAAGGCTTACTTTCCGATAGGAGTAGCCATAACGCCACGTCAGCTGCAGAATCCGGACGAAAGGAAGCTGATTTTGAAGGAGTTTAACAGCGTAACTGCCGAGAATGCGATGAAAATGGAACCGATTCATCCGGAGGAAAACCGTTACGACTGGCGTGGTGCAGATGCGATCGTTGATTTCGCTGCTGCAAATGGGTTGAAGGTGAGAGGGCATACCCTTTGCTGGCATTCCCAGGCACCAGATTGGATGTTCCGCGATGATAAGGGTGAGCGGGTAGGTAAGGAAGTTCTGCTTGAACGCCTGAAGGCACATATTTATACTGTGGTGAAACGCTACAAAGGCAAGATATATGCCTGGGATGTGGTGAATGAAGCAATTTCAGATAATCCCAATGAGTTCTTACGAAACTCGGTGTGGTACCAGATATGCGGTGAGGACTTTATTTTTAAAGCGTTTCAGTATGCGCATGAGGCCGATCCGGATGCGGTGTTGTTTTATAACGACTATAATGCTGAACACCCGGAAAAGCGTCAGCGTATTTATAAACTGTTAAAAAAGCTGACAGATGCCAAGGTTCCTATCCACGGTGTAGGTCTGCAGGGACACTGGTCTGTCACCGGTCCTTCCGAAGAAACCATAAAAGCGGCTGTGGATCAGTATTCGGCATTAGGCCTTAAAGTGCAAATTACCGAACTGGACGTATCTGTTTATCCCGATGGCGACAGGAAAACCGAAGGGGCCGCTAGTTCCGGATTCACACAAGGGCTGCAGAAGAAGCAGGAAGAGCAATACGGTATGTTTTTCCGGGTGTTCCGGCAATACCGTGGTGTACTTACGGGCGTCACCTTCTGGAATTTGTCGGACCGCCACAGCTGGCTCGACAACTTCCCGGTACGCGGCCGTAAGAACTACCCGCTTTTATTTGACAAGGACCTGCAGCCTAAGGGCGCTTACTGGAACGTGGTCAGGTTTTAAGGCATACGACTAGGCCCGGAGCGTTTTCATCGCTTCTGCCCACTTCGCTAACTCTTTAAACATGGCTCCTGCGGCTTTACCATGACTTTCGTCGGCCCCAAACTTTCCGTCTTCACCTATAAACTTACTGAACATCGGTAGGGTAACTCCCTGGTTGAGGGGCATCATATGCAGCGTGGTGAGTACCTGCTTAAGCATTTGCGTGGAGCGTAAGCCACCGGAAACGCCGCCATAACTCACTATTCCTACTGGTTTATAGGCCCATTCATTGAAAAGGTAATCGAGGGCATTTTTAATTGGCGCCGGAAACCCGTAATTATATTCCGCCAGAACAATAATGAAGGCGTCGGCCTCACTGATCTTAGCACTCCAGTCTTTCGTATGCTGATGCTGATATTGTTGTAACCGCGGATGTTGCGGCTCGTCCATCAATGGAAGATTGATTGCAGCAAGATCAAGCAGTTCGGCATCTATGTTTTCCTGTGAGGCAGCAAGGTTGTATATCCACTCGGCAATGGCGATTCCTTTGCGCTCTGGCCGGGTTGTAGAGGTGATGATCTTTACATTCATTTTCTGTCTTTTTTAAGATAAAGGTACATATCCGGGGATTGTTTTTGTTGAAGGGGAAAAATGTACAATGCTCATGGCAATATGTCCATTCCCCCGCTGTATGTGTTTGTGCAACTTTGTACTGTTCAATTAATCATAAACACTAAAACAATAAATAAAATGAAAAATTCAGTATCAAAAACAATCAGCAAGTTAATTTTAGCAGCGGTTATCGCTTTCGGTGTAAAAGATTCAGTGCACGCTCAAGGGAAAAGAGTACCTGCTTCGCTTGGCAGGGAGGAGTATGTTGAGGTGGAAAAAAATGTTAGGTTACATGTTACCGACCTGGGTGAAGGTAAACCTGTTGTCCTGATTCATGGATGGCCGCTGAGCAACGCCATGTACGAGTATCAGTACCAATATCTGGTTCGAAAGGGTTTCAGGGTCATAGGAATCTCTCTTCGCGGGTTTGGTAAGTCGGACAAGCCATACGGACGCTATGATTTTGATGTATTCTCGGATGATATCAAAGTTGTCCTAGAAAAGTTGAAAATTGAAGATGCGGTGCTTGGCGGTTTCTCGATGGGCGGAGCCGTGGTGATTCACTATGTAACAAAGTATAACGCGGCTCATGTAGGAAAACTGGCCTTATTCGCAGCCGCGGCTCCGACATGGAAACAACGCGAGGGTGCTCCTTATGGTGTGCCCGAAGCTGATGCGATAAATCTTATTAATGAAACGATGAAGAACAGGCAGGATTTAATTGCCGGATTTGGAAAAGATTTTCCGGCCAGGGAAGGTGCTATCTCTCAGAACATTGTGAAGTGGCTGGAGAATATGAATCTGGAGGCCTCGCCATATGCGACAACTGAATCTATCAGGTCATTACTTAACCTGGACCTACGACGGGAGCTTTCAAAGATCAAAATACCGACCGTCATTTTTAGTGCGGTGCACGACAAACTGGTTAGTTTATCGGCCGGTGAAGCGCTCAAAAAGGGAATTGCAAATGCTCACCTGGTAAGGTTTGAAAATAGCGGACACGCCTTATTCTTTGAAGAAGCAGACAAGTTCAATGCAGAGTTGGAAAAGTTTGCAAGACAATAACACCCCCGTTTGCCTATTTTAGAGAAATTTTGCTAAATGAGGAAAGATAATTATCTGTTTGAAAGCAGCCTGAAGACATTCGGGCTGCTTCATTTTGATCAGGTTGAGGCAGCCGGCATTGATGCCTATAAATCATATATCAAGGTTTTATATCTGCCGGAAGGCTATACCATAAAGGTAGATTTTGCGGTGTATAACACGGCTAAGCCTACGCTTCTGTTTGTGGCCCCCAACCAGCATATCGAGTTAGAACGTTTGGGAGACCGGCCTGGACATTTCGTATATTATAATCGTGATTTTTATTGTATTCAGATCAATGATGCGGAGGTTTCTTGTGATGGGCTGTTATTTAACAATATTCATAATATGCCTGTGGTTGTGCTGGAAAGCAGGGAGGCTGCATTTATCGATTACCTGTTTTCTGAACTGGAGGACGAGTTCTTGAACAACGACTCTTCGATGGAGGAAATGCTTCGTACCTACCTGAAGCAGTTGCTGATTAAGGCTACACGGCTATGGAAAATACAGCATCTGGACAGGGTGGTGACGGAGCAGCATGCCGACCTGGAATTTTTCAGGAAATTCACCCTGCTCGTTGACGCGAACTATAAACAGAAACATACGGTAGCCGATTATGCTGACCTGCTGTATATGTCGCCCAAGACAATTACCCATAAATTTAAACGGCTTAATCTTCCACAGCCCAACGAGGTCATCAAAAACAGGATCGTGCTGGAGGCTAAGCGTTTATTGGTTCACACTGGGATGACTGCAAAAGAGATTGCTTACGATCTGGGCTACGACGATCCGGCGTATTTTAGCCGTCTGTTTTTGGTGAAGACCGGCGAGTCGCCTACAGGTTTCAGGGCTAAATATAATCATCGTTAATATTCTATGGTGGCCGACAATGCGACGTCGTATTCGGTATGCTCGACCCAGTTTCCCCTGGGGTCTTTAATATAGGCCCTTGGAATTTCTTTCCGTGGATACCCGATGAGGGCAGGCTCGTACTTTATGGAATATGCTGGCACGGTATCATGGACTTGTTCGCCTTTGCGGTTGATTCGCTCTACCTTCAAGGCACTGCCGAAAAAGACGACTTCGTTGAAAGGTATGGGAAGCCACTCGATGGCTACAAAAAACTGGGTGCCGTTTATCGTAATCTTATCTTCGCTCATATCTATAACATACCAGATGCTGTTGTTCTTTAATTCGATGGTCTTAGTGAAGCGTATCTTTCCGGGGAGTCCGCCAGTCGTGACTTCCATTATGTGAACAAGGAAGCGTGTTTTAGCGTGTGCTGTACTTCGGCTGGGTGAGCGCGGACCGTTGAAATTGCGTCTTCCGATCTGAATTTTTTTGAGGGATGAATATTCCTCCGGTGAGGTAAACAGCTTTGCATAAAAATAACTGAACGGTGTGAACGCGTGAGTTACATAACGGGGCGGCTCGTCTCTTACATGAGTAAGGTCGAATTTATTCAGCACCTTTTGCTTCCGGCGGCGGTCGGTAATGGCTACTTCCTCCAGAATCGTCGTAGCCGGTGTGAGGACTACAATGCGCTGAGTTAGAAATTCGCTTGCCGCGATTCGTGCTGTAACATATCCTACTGCGCTGAAAATCAAGGTGTCATTATCCAGACTGTCTTTTTCAGACAATAACTTAAAAAAGCCATGAGCGTCAGTTATTACAGCGATATCCTCGTTAAGGAGCCTAACGTTGACGTTACTGACAGGCTGCTCGGTGGTCTTATTGAAAACTTGCCCTTCGAATGTAAGTTGAGCGAAGCCTGCCAGCGGAAACAGCGCCACTATGAATAAAATGAGCGTGCGTATTTTCATATCATTTTCTGATGGTTGCTTTGATGGCCAGGTCGGTGAAGTCAGGATAGAAATAGGTGTAGGGCGACCATTGCTGACGCATGTTCATGGCCCAGATCTTGGTCTTATCGCCGCGCTCAGGTGAAATGGCGATTGCAGGCCGGTAGTTCACCACACGTTTACGTATACCTGTTTTGGGATCAAATACATCCGCATAGCCGAAATTGTCATAGTTCCGGAGTATTTCGATAGCCACGAAAAAAGTGGTGTCGGGAATAACAATGTTATCGTCCTGGAGATTTACGCTAATACGTTTTGATTCCCGGTTCTTTATCTCAATAATCCGGCCGCAAAGATCTTTTCCAGGACCTCCAGTGTTCTTGTCGAGTCCGTAAACGCGCAGGTGAAAGCGCGTAGATTCGATACCGCCGTTGTGATGAAATGTGAATGCAAGGCGATGGATGGTGACTTCCCGAAGCAGAGCACCAGCAAATGGAAGGTCGAACTGCTGTGCAAGCTGAAGATGGTCTGCATCTGCAGCCGTTTTCTGTATGCCGGCGTAATGGGTGATGTCGCGGCGACTGAAATCGTTTAAAACCGAGTCTTTCGTTAATGTCCGCTTTGCTTTATTTGGCTTATAAGGTACTGGTTTTAAACGTATGCTGTTTTGTGCGCTGAGCTTGCCCAGGGGTATAAGCAGTGTAGCATAGTTTTGTGCAGAAACGCGGAGGGTGTCTTTTATCTTTGGAAGTTCGCCCGGAATGGAAAATATGCCATCGTCTTCAGTGTTGATGTATAAGTTTGCCCGTAGCAGGCTGATGGAAACGAAGGGGATGGGCTTCAGCGTTTGTTCGTCAATGACTACAAAGCGATTTAGCGGTGCTTCCTGGCTGAACGCGAATTGCACGGAAAGCAGTGTCGCAGCTAGCACTGCGACAAAAGGTGAGTGAGCGAAAATCATAACACAATATACAAAAAGTAATCTGTGTTATGCTACGCTGCTTCAAAAGAGTTCCTCTGCCAGGTCTCTGTTGACCATCGCGCCCGTTAACGACCCCGCCGCTACGGCATTGGCCACCGACCGCATGGCTGAGGTGTTGTCGCCGCAGGCATACACCCCATGTACTGAAGTTTTCTGAAAGGCGTCTGTCTTGATATGTCCCTGCTCTGTGAACTCACAGCCTAGGAAAGCCGGGATCTCCGACTGCTGAACAAAGGGGATGCCCGCATAAATTGCGTCGAATGCATACTTACTGCCGTCTTCCGTGACCACATGGTGAAGGTAGCCAGCCTCATGTTCGATTTCTTTGACCGTTGCTGCGATAAACTGCACGTTATTCTCCTTGAACTTATCGAACTGTGGCCCATCGAATGCTGTACCCTGCAGCCCGATAATGCTCAGGTCTCTGGTCAGATTGCTGACCAGCGGCGCTAAATGCGTTGCCCGCGCTGCATCCGCCATAATCGCCGTCTTTTTGTCACGAAATTCATAACCATGGCAATAGGGGCAGTGGATGACGGAAATTCCCCAACATTCGGAGAAGCCCTTTATGTCTGGCATCAGATCTTTTATGCCTGTAGCAAGAATGAGTTTTCTGCCGTAAAAGGTGTCTCCTGAGCTTGCCTTTATTTCGAATCCGTTTTCTGTTTTAATGCCCGCTGTCGCAAGACCATCATAAAACTGAACTGTTCTATATTGCGCTACCTGGGCCCGGGATGTCTCGGAAATCTCCCTGGGCGTCTTGCCGTCCTGAGTCAGGAAATTATGGGAATGCGGCGTTTGCCGGTTGCAGGGCAGTCCGCTGTCTATCACAAGAACGTTTCTGAGCGAACGGCCTAAACTCATTGCAGCAGCGAGCCCGGCATAACTGCCTCCAATAATTATGACGTCGAAAGTTGGAATATGTGTCATCATTTGCTTTTGAATTCTCATAAAGGTAGCTTATTTATTTATTTGTTGCAATGTAGTTGCAACAAATGACTTTGGAAAGACTTCTTTCAATGTTCCGGAAAACTAGTGTACTTCAGTTTTGTTTATATACCATCAGCAGAATGCTATTATGGAAAATTATCCCGTTACGGTTAGCGTAGACAAGGAGGTCCACCACTTTGAAGTTGCAGAATACCCGCATCATGACGGCGACCGGTGCAAAGTCAAGGTTTACCAGGATGGTAAGCTTGTGGCTGGTTTTGAACCTGATGAGTACAATTTCCTGCATATATGCCAAAACCCTGGTGGTTTAGATGAAGAACTGCTGCATGTATTGGCGGACCGGCTGGATGCTCTCCATCCGCATCGCATTAGTAAGGACATAAATGAAGAACTATGAGATCAATTTGGAAAGGGACAATCAGTTTTGGCCTGGTGAGTATTCCCATCAAGTTATATTCGGCAGTGCAGACTACTTCGCTCGACCTGGATATGCTCGACAGCAGGGATCATGCACATATTAAGTTTCAGAGGATCAACGAAGATACCCGGAAGGAAGTTCCCTACGATAAAATTGTGAAGGGCTATAAGTACAAAAACGGGAATTATATCATTGTAGAGGAGAGTGATTTTGAGGCTGCCGCACCGGAGAAGACCAAGCTGATTGAGATAGAAAGCTTTGTGGACATTGCCTCGGTAAACCCAATGTTCTACGAGACATCTTACTATGCTGAGCCTGAAACGAAAAGCAACAAGGCTTATGCTCTCCTGATGCAGGTACTGAAAAAGTCGGGCAAAGCTGGCCTGGCCCGCTTTGTGCTGAGAAGCAGCGAAAGTTTATGTATTGTACATCCGGTGGGCAAGGCGCTTGTCGTTACCCGGATCAGGTTTCAGCAGCAAATCCGCGATCAGGATGAACTCAAGGTGGATGATAAGATCAATATCAGCAAAAAGGAGCTGGATATGGGACTGACGCTGGTGAACCAGTATGCTGAAGATTTTGATGTGTCGAAGTACAAGGATGAATATCATACTAAGCTGCTTAAGCTGATTGAAGCGAAGGCTAAGGGCAAGCGGCCAACGATCAAGAAACTTAAACCTAAAAAGGAAAAAGGCGACGATCTCTATGCTCAACTGATGAGCAGTCTCGGGAGCAAGAAAGGCGCATGATTTAGCTTATGTCGGATTTGTCATGCTTCTATTCGGGGACCAGCGGGCTTTTACTGCCAGTGCGCAACAAGCTTTTCTATCCGGATGAGTTTAAAAGTAAAAGCCGTCTCTGTTTCTATGCTTCATTGATGAACAGCATTGAGGTGAACAGCTCTTTTTATAAAATTCCGATGGCGTCTACCATTGCCCGTTGGGCAGAAGATGTGCCCGAGCGTTTCAGGTTTACTTTTAAGCTTTTTCGTGAGATTACTCATAACAAAGGTCTGCTTTTCGACGCAGAATTGGTACAGCGCTTCATGGATGTTATTTCTCATGCAGGCGAAAAGAAAGGGTGCGTGCTTGTGCAATTTCCGCCGAGCGTACGGATCGAACACCTGCGTCAGCTGGCGCGGCTGGTAACTGAGCTGAGGCATTGCGATGAGGAGATGAACTGGAACATTGCGCTGGAATTCAGACATGTGTCGCTCTACCGCGATGAGGTATATCGTCTTTTGGAGGACAATTTTATGGCTCTCGTTATTCAGGATATGCCTGCTTCGGCAACGCCTATGCTAGATAGTGATCTGCCTTTTGTATATCTCCGGTTCCATGGTCCGGGCGGCAGCTACCGCGGGAGTTATGACGAGCAGTTGCTATATGAATATGCGGGGTATATTTCTGACTGGCTTGCGGAGGGAAAGACGGTTTATGTTTATTTCAATAATACCATGGGTGATGCATTAAAAAACCTGAACACACTAAAAGACGTTGTGCATGGCTCGCGCTAAAATCTTATCTTTGCAAGCGCATGAGTACAAGCCATCCTTCAGACCATCTCGCTGAAAAAACCGTATTTCCGATTCTTTTTGCCATCAGCTTTTCGCATCTCCTGAATGACACGATTCAGTCGATCATTCCAGCTATATATCCGGTTGTAAAAAGCAGTTATAACCTGAGTTTTACGCAGATTGGTCTAATTACACTGACTTTTCAGATGGCGGCTTCGCTCTTTCAGCCTTTTGTGGGGCTTTATACCGACAGGAAGCCTCAGCCATATTCTTTAGCTGTGGGAATGAGTTTCACATTAATAGGGCTTATCTCATTAGCTTTGTCGGGCAATTTTTATATGATGCTTGTATCGGTTGCTCTCGTGGGAACGGGTTCATCGATATTCCACCCGGAGGCTTCCAGGATGGCCCATGCGGCTTCAGGTGGAAAAAGGGGATTGGCACAATCGATCTTTCAGTTGGGCGGGAATTTCGGGAGTTCACTCGGGCCGCTGCTTGCTGCGTGGATCATTGTGCCTAACGGCCAGACCAGCGTGATATGGTTCTGCTTAGTGGCTTTGGTGGCCATAGTTGTATTGAGCCGCGTAGGGAACTGGTACCGCGGCTATGTTAGTGAGCGTACACGATCAAAGAAGGGAACAGGGGCAGCCCCGCACGGCTTTTCCCGACCCAGGGTCATTCTGGCCATAATTATCCTGCTTATCCTCATCTTTTCCAAGTATTTTTACATGGCCAGCTTAACAAGCTATTTTACGTTCTATGTGATGAGTAAGTTTCATGTTTCTGTTCAAACTTCCCAGGTGTATTTGTTTATCTTCCTGGTTTCCGTTGCTGCGGGCACACTTATTGGCGGGCCGGTTGGCGACAGGATAGGTCGCAAGTATGTGATCTGGTTTTCTATATTGGGTACCGCTCCATTCGCGTTGCTGCTGCCTTACGCAAATTTGTTCTGGACTGGCGTGCTGGTGGTTCCCATTGGCGTAATTCTGGCCTCGGCATTCCCCGCTATTCTTGTTTATGCACAGGAACTTATTCCGGGTAAGGTAGGCCTTGTATCTGGTCTATTCTTCGGTTTTGCTTTCGGAATGGGTGGAATTGGGTCGGCACTCCTGGGCAACCTGGCCGACAGCACGAGTATAGAACACGTTTTTCATTTGTGTTCATTTCTGCCGCTTATCGGTCTATTGACGGGCTTCTTACCTAATATCGGGCGTAGCAGATAGTCTTGAAGCAGCAGCGAGGAACCGATCTATGTCGGCTTCTGCAAGATCAAAGGCACATACCAGGCGCATTTCCTGAAGTTCCTCATCCCAGGTATGGAAATACATGGTTTCCTTTAACGAAGAAATCCATGAAGCTGGAAATATTGCGAACACGGCGTTTGCCTCTACCGGACGGCTAATCTGCACTTCCGGAATCTTTTTGAGTCCTTCAGCAAGCCGGGATGCAAGGTTATTGGTGTGGTTAGCGATCTCCCGCCATAGTTCGCCATTCAGCATGGCTTGAAACTGACTGCTGATGAAGCGCATCTTAGAGTTTAGCTGCGTTGCCCGTTTTAAATGGTAGATGGCCTTCTGGTATAGCTCGTCATTAAAAAACACCACTGCCTCACCGAACATCATGCCGTTTTTGGTTCCGCCCAGTGAGAGTACATCAATACCGATTTCTGAGGTAAGCGCTGCAAGACTGCAGTTTAAGCTGGCTGCGGCGTTATAGATACGGGCACCGTCCATATGCACGAGCAAACCGAATTCTTTGGCCACGGCAATAAGCCCCTTGAGTTCGCTGATGGTGTAAACTGTGCCAAACTCCGTGCATTGGGTAATAGATATGGCGGATATCTGGGCTGCGTGCGGGTTGCCGATCCTGGTGATCTTTCTCCGAAGCGCTGCCGGATCAATCTTTCCGTTGGTGCTGGCCACCGGCAAAAGCCGGCATCCGGCCAGAGATTCCGGGGCGGTCGACTCGTCATTGTATATATGGGCGCTGTCTGCACAGAGTATTGCGTTAAACCGCTCAGCCATGCTACTTAAAGAGACGATGTTGGCGCCTGTTCCGTTGAAGGTAAAATGGACGCCGGCAATATCGCCAAACACCTGCCCGAACAGCTCGGTTGCATTACGCGTATATTCGTCGGCACCGTAAGCAAAGCTATGTCCGTTATTACATTGGATGAGCGCTTCCAGAAAAGCGGGGTGAACACCTGCAAAATTTTCGCTGGCTAGTGATTGGATTGTATGACTTGTGTCCATTTTTTACGTTTGCGACAAATTTAGGGACTTTTTAGTACCTTTATTCCAATCAAAACAGAAAGATTATGAGTACGGAAAAAGCTATTCTTGCAGGGGGGTGTTTTTGGGGCGTTGAGGAGTTATTCAGGCATCAGCCAGGAGTGATATCTACTGTAGTGGGTTACACTGGCGGCGATGTTCCTAATGCAACCTATCGAAACCATGGTACACATGCGGAAGGGATCGCCATAGAATTTGATGCTGAGCGTTTATCATACAGAGGATTACTTGAATACTTTTTTCAGATTCACGACCCGACAACGCGTAACAGGCAAGGCAACGATATCGGTACCTCGTACCGCTCGGCGATTTTTTACCTCAATGATACGCAGCGCGAGGTAGCACTCCAACTGATTGCAGAAATGGAGGCATCAGGCAAATGGCCTGGTAAGATCGTTACAGAGGTGGTACCTGCTACAGATTTCTGGAATGCCGAAGAGGAGCATCAGGATTACCTGCAAAAGTATCCAAACGGATATACCTGTCACTATGAGCGCCCTGAATGGAAGCTAAGCTGATTGTTTAACGCAGTCGCCGATGTACATGAACGAACGTTACAGCAGACAGATCCGTCTAACGGATTTCGGCATCGAAGCGCAAAGAAAACTCTTTAGTGCCAGTGTCCTGGTGATTGGTGCTGGAGGACTTGGTTGTCCGGCATTGCAATACTTAGCTGCCGCTGGAGTTGGACGAATCGGTATTGCTGATCCGGATGTTGTTGAGTTGAGTAATCTTCACCGGCAGATCTTGTACGGGACAGAGTCACTTGGTTTATACAAGGCGGACGCTGCTGCTGCAAGGTTGCACGACCTTAACCCGGATGTAGCTGTCGAGCCCTATATTTATCCTGTAGATCAGCATAATGCGCTATCCTTGTTTGAGCGCTACGATTATATTTTAGACGGTACGGACAACTTTGAGTCGAAATACATGATCAGTGACGCTGCTGCGATGCTCGGTAAGCCATTGGTTTTTGGGGCGGCCGATCAGTACGACGGTCAGCTTGCTGTTTTCAATGTAACAGGGCCTGATGCTACTGCTGCGAATTATCGGGACCTGTTTCCAGAGCCGCCAGGGAAAGATCAGATAGGCAACTGCGCTGACAATGGCGTGCTCGGTGTGCTTCCCGGTATTATTGGTACGATGCAGGCGGCAGAGGTGATTAAATTGATTACCGGTGTCGGTACAGCCCTTGTCAACCAGCTGCTGATTTATGATATAAGAAATCAGCAGATGAGTAAGCTTGCCATAGTGCCTTCGACTATTAGTTATCGTTTACCGGCGTCGGCGAACGAATTTATTGCAATGAATTACAGTCTGAACTGTGGTCTGTCTGATGATGATATCGAGGAAATCAATGCGCAGCGAATGGAACAACTCTACCTGGGCGGCGGTACCTTGCTCGTTGATGTGCGAGAGGAACGCGAGACTCCCCGCCTTGACGCCGCTAAATTTGTGCTGGCTCCATTGCGGGATTTTGATTCCTTCCTTAATAGTCATTATAAAGAAGAACGCATCGTGTTGGTTTGTCAGCATGGTATTCGAAGTCTCCATGCAGCCCAGCAACTCCAGGAGAAATGGGGCAACGACAAGAAAATTTATAGTTTAAAAGGGGGTATTGCGAAATATCCTCAGTATTTTGTGGCGAAAACTAAACTAAGCTAGCTTTCATGGAGCACATCACCACGCCGATTTTTCAAGCGCTCTTTCAATCAGACGTGCCGCGGATCATTCTTCGGGCAAACTCGCCCGAGTTTACGATACTTGATTATAACAGTGCACATATGCAGGCTACGGGTATAGGTGCTGGCTCCGACCATCGAGGCAAAAGCCTGTGGCAAGTTTACGATCCGGTGATCGCAGGTGAGAATGGCCCGGAACTGGTAAGCCTGGCCTTAAACCAGGCGATAGACCACAATACACAGGTGCATATGCCCGTTTTCCGATACGACATGCGCAACGAAGCAGGCGAAGTAGTGCCGAGCTGGTGGCAGCTAGAGATATTGCCGGTGAAAAAGAATTCTGACGATGTGGAATATCTGCTGATCACAACGCAGAATGTTACTCAGGCGATTCGCGCCGAACACCGGGAGCAGGAACTTACTGAGGAGCTTGCTGCTTCTAACGAAGAGCTTGCTGCAGCAAATGAAGAACTGACAGCTACAGTTGAGGATTTGAAGGAAGCGCATGATGAGCTTGAAAAGCTTAACGCGGAGCTTGAGGCTAAGATTGAGGCTCGTGTCCGGGATCTGGCTAGAAGTGAGACCAGTTTGCGTAGCCTGGTGATGACTGCGCATTATCCGCTGATGATACTCAGAGGCCGCGAGTGGGTTATAGAAATTGTTAATCAACCTCTTGTAAACTTGTGGGACCGATCGATAGAGGAGGTTACAGGCCGGCAGCTGATGGAGATACTCCCGGAGCTTGAGGCGCAGCCGTTTCCAGGCTATTTACGACAGGTCTATGAAACCGGTATAGGATACGGGCAGGAGGAGCAGATATTTTACTACAATTCACCCTCAGGTCCGGCCGAAAAGTATGTCAGTTTTTATTATGATCCGCTAAGAGATGACCAAGGCAATGTATGCGGTATTATCGTGGCGGCCGATGACATTACAGCGAAGGTTCAGCAGCGCCAGCTGCTCGAGGCCAGTTTGGAAAATGAGCAGGTGCTGACAGAGCAACTCAACGCTATTAATGAGGAGCTTACTGCCGCGGTAGAAGATCTTTCTGCCTCCAACGAGGATCTCATTCGTTCGCAACATGATTTACAGGACAAGCATCAGGCACTCACTGAAAGTGAAGCACGGTTCAGGAGTTTAATCCGTCAGGCCCCGATTGGAATATGTGTGCTCCGGGCGAGTGATTTGATGGTGCAGGAGGTTAATGATGGTTATCTTGAACTGGTAGGCAAGGACAGGGCTGAACTGGAAAACCGTACGATTTGGGAGGCCGTATCAGAAGCGGCCGAAAGCTATGCGCCGGTTATGGACCATGTTATTCGTACAGGGCAGCCGTTTGTTGCCAAGGAGCATGAGGTTGTCCTTATCAAGCATGGTATACCTCAAACGGTCTTTATCGATTTTGTATATGAACCTGTGGTAAACCAGGGTCAGATCAATACGATTATGGTTGTGGCCATTGATGTGACGGAGCAGGTTAAAGGAAGACGGTCCATCGAAGACGTTGAAGAACGCATCAGGCTTGCGGTGGACGCTGCTGAGATTGGTACTTTTGAACATAATTATCTGACCAATGCCTTGCTCACATCAGAGCGCTTCGACGCTATATTTGGTTTTCCTAAGCCGTCTTCGCGCCTTGATCTTCTTCCGTTGTTTCATCCCGACGACGTTCATTTGAGTAAGCAGGCTCACATTAGGGCGGCGCGCGATGGTCACATGTTTTACGAGGCACGGTTAATCGCCAAGGATCAGTCGATTCGCTGGATCAGGGTTCAGGCTAAGGTTTACTTTCAGTCGAACGGAATACCTGAAAAGCTGTTGGGTACGGTTTTGGATATCACCGACTTTAAGAAATTGCAACAGCAGAAAGACGACTTTATTTCCATTGCCAGCCACGAACTTAAGACGCCGATCACAGCGCTTAAAGCTTCTCTTCAGTTAATGCAGCGATTGAAGGATAATCCATCCGCAGCTATTTTGCCAAGGCTGATTGATCAGGCCGGCAGGAGCATGGATAAGATCAGTGCGCTGATTGACGACTTGCTCAACGTAAGCCGGATGAATGAAGGTTCTATGCGGTTGAATAAGACTACCTTCCTTTTGAAGAAGTTACTTGACGAATGCTGCGGGCATGTGCGTGTAAGTGGCACTCACGAGCTCATCTTTGAGGGCGACGAAGAACTGGAAGTGTATGCGGATGAGCACAGGATAGATCAGGTGGTTGTAAATTTTGTAAACAACGCGGTTAAGTATGCACCTGACTCGAGATATATTTACCTGATTGCGGAAAGGGTTGGCAATACCGCTAGGGTGGCGGTACGGGATAACGGGCCAGGCATTTCGGCCGACAAGCTTCCGCATTTGTTTGAACGCTATTACCGCGCAGATGAGTCTGGTTATCAGGTGTCCGGACTCGGTTTAGGCTTGTACATCAGTGCGGATATTATCCAGCGTCATGGGGGCGAAATTGGTGTGGACAGCAAGCTCGGGGCAGGATCAACTTTTTGGTTTACACTTCCCATTGGGCTGGACTAAACTCATTTTTTTGCATTTCTACAGAACATTCTAATACTTCGTTTTGTCGACGTTGCAAATGTGCAAATGATTGTTACTTTTGTTTAAAAAATAAATAACTGGAATGAAACAAAATACGTCGGCTCTTCTGAAAAAGAAAAGCGCTCAGATCATGGAAAAGTGGATGACAAATCAACTGGCTGATGCCGGGCTGCGCGATGATCTGATCAGTAACGAAGACCTGAGGGAACAGTCTGAAGAACTGCTTACTTCGTTGCTGAACAATATCAGTAGTGAAAATATTGTCAACCCGGAATCCGGCGATTTTGATCAGCTGATTGAGATCCTTTCCGGCGTATCGATCTCCCGGGCAAGACAAGGGTTTTCCCCAAGGGAAACCGGGATGTATGTACTTAGTCTGAAACAAGCTTTGGTTGAACTCCTGGAAAAGGAAATAAAAGACGATCCTGCTTTGCTTTATGCTGAAGTGACAAAGATCGGTAAGTTGTTCGACTACTTCAGCATGCTTACCTTCGAAACTTTTATTAAGGGAAGGGAAGATGTAATTCTGCGTCAGACCGACGAAATCACGGAGATTTCCACTCCGGTTATACAGGTTTGGGACGGCATTCTTGCCTTACCTATTATAGGCACCCTGGATAGCTCACGAACGCAAATCGTGATGGAAAGTCTGCTTGAAAATATTGTTCAGACGGAAAGTACCATCGCCATCCTGGATATATCAGGAGTTCCGGCTGTTGATTCGCTGGTAGCCCAGCATTTAATGAAAACTGTGGCAGCAACAAGGCTCATGGGCGCCGAATGCGTTATTAGCGGTATCAGACCGGAAATAGCGCAAACCATTGTGCATCTGGGGATAGACCTGTCAGGTATCATCACCAAGGCATCGTTGGCGAGTGCACTTAAGTATGCTTTTCAGGTATTAAAGCTTGAAGTCCGGAAACAAGTAGTGAAAGTAAATCAGTAAGTTTTTATGGAGAAAATTCCTATTTTAAAAATGGGACCCTTTCTGCTTGTGACTATACAAGTAGATCTTTATGATCGTTTAGCGCTGAACCTGGAATCGGATCTTATTCAGACCATTAACAAGACCGGCGCTCAGGGGGTCTTAATCGACATATCTGCCGTGTCGATCGTAGATTCCTTTATGGGCAGGATTATTGGTAATATCGCCAGCATGTCTAAGATACTCGACGCGCATACCGTTGTAGTAGGGATGCAGCCCGCCGTTGCCATTACACTTATTGAGTTGGGATTGCCGCTAACAGGTGTGCATACGGCACTAAATGTGGAGCGGGGCATGGAGTTTTTGAGGTCAAAAATAGTGGTAGATCAGGAAGATATTGATGAAGAACTAAACAACGATGATAATCTCGCTCTCTAAGCAGCAGATGCGGATTGAAAGAGATCACGATGTGGTGCCTTTTAGAAACAGAGTTAAGGAGTGTGCTGTAAAGATCAGGATGGGCCTGGTTAATCAGACCAAGCTGATCACTGCTGCAAGTGAACTTGTCAGGAACATGTTGAAATATGGCGGAGGAGGCGAGACATTAATTGAAGTGGTAAGCCGGGGCAGGGATACTGGCGTTCGGCTGACATTTTTAGATCATGGTCCGGGAATTCAGGATATAGCCCAGGCCATGAAAGATGGCTTCTCGACTGGGAAAAGTCTCGGTTTAGGTTTGCCTGGCGCCAGGCGGCTGGTAAATGAGTTTGACATTAAAAGTGAGTGGGGTAAGGGAACGACAGTTGTTATAACAAAGTGGGCGAATGGTTAGTGGCGTTTATAAGAGCTTTGATGCTAACGACAGAAGTTATTTTGCGATCATCAAAAAGGAAATACATAAATTGGTTGCTGAGGCCGGCTTCCCTGAACAAAAAGTAGCGCATACGGATATCATTGTTGGAGAAACCACCTCTAACCTGATGAAGCACGCTTTAGGGGGCGAAATTCTTGTCGCTTTAAAGGGGGAGGGTAGTGAGTCCTATCTGGAAATCGTCAGCATAGATAGTGGTCCTGGAATAAAAGACGTGGATCGCATGATGGAAGACGGCGTATCCACCTCCAGCACCATGGGGCACGGATTAGGAAGTATACGGCGATTGTCTGATTTTTTTGATGCTTATTCGTTACAGGGATGGGGCACGATTCTTCTAATCAGGATCTTCAAAGACAAGCCGCTTAAAAACAGCATGAGTAGTGCTTTAGGGGCACTTATTGTACCAAAGAAAGGTGAGGAAGTAAGTGGAGACGGGCTGATCGTGGCCAGGAACAAAAATCATGTGAAATTAATGCTTATGGACGGGCTGGGCCATGGCGCCGATGCAAACGCGGTGATTAAAGAGGCGGCTAAAGCCTTTAATAATTGCCTTACCGACGACCCTGTTGCAACGGTCAGATATATCCACAGCTATATCAGGAAGACCCGCGGGGGGGTGGGTACCGTATTGTTATATAATCTAAAAGATGCCTCCTGGGAGGCTGCAGGTGCAGGAAACATCATGGGCAAGCTGTTCGGACACGCCTCAAGTAAAAACCTCGTACCGTATAACGGAATTATCGGGCATAATATACCTGCTACAATGAATGTTCAACGATATAGCGGTAGTGATTTTCCTCTGGTCATTTTATGTTCAGATGGAATTAAGTCCAGATGGGATATCTCCAGGTATGTCGGTGTTCAGCGTCATGATCCGGTGATACTTGCTACGGCCATCTATAAAGATTATGGGCGGCAAACGGATGATATGTCGGTAATAGTTGCTAAATTGAATACTTTATGAACTCAATTCTGGAGATAACACTGGAAAACGAAATGGATGTCATGCTTGCACATCAGAAAATGATGCGCGCTGCGGAGATAATTGGATTGAGTATTACTACTAAGACCACTTTTGTTACTGCACTCTCTGAGCTAAGCCGTGTATTAATTGAGCACACGGATAAAGGCCTGCTTTCTGTTGCTGTGGCAAGCGATAATGCAAGGCATAAGTTGAATGCATTGCTCACTTATCCTGTTGCCGACGGACTGATCGACGAGCGTCTCTTCTATTATGCCAAGAAGCTGGTGCCTGTGTTAGATTTCACTAGCACCGCAGAGAGCTACGCCATAAATTTCAGTATCGGATTGCCAAGATCTGCCGCTTTCGGGGCTGAAGTCCTGAGGCGCGTACGGTCTGAAGTGCGCGACAAGATTATCTCACCGTATGAGGGGATTAAAAGTAAAAATGCTGAGCTTTCGCGTCTTACCGAAATGCAGGAAGAGCAGTTGCGATACTCAAAACGTCTTAACGAATTAAAAAGCGAATTCCTGTCGGTTGCCAGCCACGAAATCAAAACTCCGCTGACGGTGTTACATGGCTATGTTCAGATGGCCGCAAAAAAAGAAACACTTGAGGAGACACGAAAGATTATTACGAAAATAGAACAGCAGCTTAAAAAACTCAATCACCTCTCCGTAAAGCTCCTTGATTCTGCCAAGACAGACAGCGGTAAGCTGGAATATGATAAGCAGCCTATGATGGTTAATGCTGTTTTGGAACGCCTCTTTGCAGACCTTGTATTGATTACTTCAAGCCATGAACTCGAAATGTCCGTGTGCGATGATGTTCAACTTTTCATAGATCCTGTTCGCATAGAGCAGGTTATAAGCAATATGGTATCTAACGCGGCAAAGTATTCGGCTCCCGGAAGCAGGATTAATATCAGTAGCAGCCTGAACGACAATGCTGAATTGGTTATTTCTGTTAAGGACGAAGGTTTTGGAATGAACAGTGAAAGTGTGTCAAGAGTATTTGAAAAATTTTATAGGGATAAAGGTGTAGCCAGTTCCTATTCGGGCTTAGGGATGGGAATGTACATTGCTAACGAGATCGTATCCGAACATGGTGGCAGGATCTGGGTGGAAAGTGAAGCTGGCAAAGGTTCAACATTTCATTTCTCTATACCCCGCGCGGAAGGTGCAGCTTAAGCTTCAAATGCCTGGAGAATGTTAAGAATGCTTTTTCAGCAGGAGCAGTGCGGCAGCTAATCCAAGTATAATTCCGCCACCGATATATTTCCGGTGGGCTTTAGGTTTCCCTGGTAGCCCCCAGCCCCCGTACACAGCGTTTCCATACCGCACGGGGTTAAACAGGTTACCGTCTGATTTTTCTATTTTTTCAGCTCTGTTCAAGTAACATTTGATTACTGCTCCGGCGATCCCCTTGGTAAGCCCAGGCATTAAAGCGTAAGACAAACGCAGCAGGCGCGACGCGCTACCGATCATCGTTTCATTTGTGGGATTGTCGGCAAGCGCTGTCACGGTCGATGCAATACGTCTTGGGTCATAAACAGGAGGTGCCGGTCTGACTTGCTTTCCGGTATAGTTAGCCGCATGCTGTATGCCTGGCGTATCCAGAAATGCAGGGAAAATATCACACACATGGATGTTTTCAAATTCGGCCAATTCTGTTTTTAATGCGGCGGAGAAGCCCCTCAGTCCAAACTTACTGGCCGAATATGCCACACCAAACGGAACAGGCAAGAAGCCGCCAATGGAGATATTATTGATCAGTATACCATACTGTTGTTTCTTAAAATATGGAAGTGCCGCATGTGCGCCATGCATGTAACCAAGCAGGTTTGTCTTTATCACCTGTTCCTGCACAACCATTGGGGTTTCATCAAATGGGCCGACAGCCAGAACCCCTGCATTGTTTACCCATACATCTATTCCCGCGCCTTGCTCATCGGCTATTGCAGCAAGGTTGACCATGTCGGCCGACTCCGTAACGTCGGTTTTAACAACGGTGGCAATAGCTCCAAATGATCTACACTCCGCAACCAGTTCTTCAAGTTCTCTCTCATTCCTGGAAGCCAGGAAAAGTCTGTCCTGTCTTTCCGCAAATGCAAGTGCGATTGCTTTTCCTACGCCGCTGGATGCCCCGGTTATCACTATGGTTTTTGACATAATCCGATTTAATTATTCACTTAATTGAAACTCAAAAGCACGTAAAATGTTTCGATTAATCTCATTCCGGAAGTTTCTATAAAACATAGCAGATGCAACGCTTGTTACACGAGGAACACAATAACAATAATTATGAAAAATACGAAAGGTAATTTGCAGAACCAGGACGACGTAAATCCTACGACTCAGCTCGACAAGATTTTAGTAGAGGGAAGTGATGAAGCCGTGGATACCAACGGTACCGGGTCTAACCGGCCGGTGCCAACTTCAGACTCAGTGGTCATTAAACATGAATCATCAGATGACGACCATGATAAGGACTGACAAAAAAAAAGCTAACTTTACAGACAAAAAAGATAACAGGTTGTATTCAAAGAGCGAGGCATCACAGCTTAGACACGAATTCTGGACTACTTTCGGTCAATACATCTCGCCCCATCCTTCGGCAGATGGAATGCGGATAAACTGGGTAAATTATAAGACCGGCATTAAGCATCTTCAGTTCAAGATGCAGGCCGACAACCGATCGGCCTCCATCGCTATAGAGATTTCCAATCCGGACCCAGGCATTCAGGAACTTGTTTTTGAACAATTTAGCGAATTAAAAAAAGTCCTGCATGAACAACTTGGAGAAGAATGGGAATGGAATAAGTTTGTAGCCGATGAATATGGTAAAACTATTTGCCGTATTGAGCGTTCCTTAAGTGGTGTACGGATATTCAGGAAAGAAGACTGGCCTACACTCATATCATTTTTCAAACCAAGGATTATCGCGCTCGACGAATTCTGGAGTGTGGCGCAATTCAGCTTTGAGATGTTTAAGTAACATTTATATGCATTTCCGCAGATGTGGCAAAGTTGTTGCTTATAAAAACGCAACGACCATATAAAACTACTCTAACATGATAAAAAGAATACATGTGCTTGAAGATGATGAGGATATCAGATACATAATCGGCGTCTTGCTAAAAGACGAAGGTTATGAATTGCAATTGTCGTCTTCTTTTACAGAGCTAAAGAGCAAATTAAGAGATTCAGTACCTGATCTGTTCATTCTGGATGTAATGATACCTGACGGTGACGGTACCGATATTTGTACTGATCTGAAGAGCGATCCCTTCACCAGACATATCCCGATTATCGTCATGTCGGCGAACGACCAGAATAAGCAGAAAAGTCTTGAAGCAGGCGCCAATGATTATATCAGCAAGCCTTTCGACATAGATTACATCGTGAAGCGTATCAACGCTCAGCTCAACCGTTAAACTTACATTCCTATCTTATAAGGGCCCGGGCTTTGTTCCGGGCTTTTTTTTGCCTGTCACCCAGCACGTTTATCGCGTTGTAATTTTTTTTCCTACTTTTGGTGTTTAAAAATTAATATTCCCAATGTCAGATCAGAAAAAAGAGATATTTGAAAGTGTCGCACAACGGTTGAAGATTGAAGGTTTCAATGTCATCAATCGTGATGAAACTCGTCCATGGGGCGGTTTTTTTGTTATCGACGAAGCACAAGCCCAACAATTTGCCAATATTTATTTCGAAGGCCTTAACGTAGAGGACCTGCGAATTTCAGGAAAGCTAAGTCCGAAGATATTGATCGTTGCACCAGAGACTCGTTTGTCCTGGCAGTATCACCACCGCCGTGCAGAGATTTGGCAGGTCGTTAACGGTACTGTAGGTGTTGTTACAAGCGATACAGATGAAGAGGGAGAACTGCAGGAACTTGCACCCGGACAGCGCATTAAACTGAAGCAAGGCGAAAGACATCGCCTGATCGGCTTGAAAGACTGGGGTATTGTTTCAGAAATATGGCAGCATACTGACCTGGATAACCCTTCAGACGAAAGCGATATCGTTAGGGTTCAGGATGATTTTGGACGATAGATCCATTGACCACAGCATAAAAAAAGCAGGAATATAGTAGTTCCTGCTTTTTTATTTAAGACTTAGCGGTCCGTTTGCCAAACCAGCGTTTTCCTCCGCTTGGTTTCTTTCTGGCCCCGCTCAAATTAGGCTCTTTTTCTTTGCTGCCATTTCTCGGCGCGCTTTGAGAATTTCTGCCCCGGCTTTTGGCTTTTGTATCCGGCGCTGAAGTCAGCAGGCTTTGCCAGCTTTTGGCGTAAGGGTGATCTTCCGTAACCGGCAATTTCAGGCCGATCAGTTTTTCGATATCATTTAAATATGCTTTTTCCTCGCCATCGCAGAACGAAAATGCCGTGCCGCTTAAACCAGCCCTGCCGGTACGTCCGATCCGGTGTACATAAGTCTCCGGGATATTTGGAAGTTCATAATTGATCACATGCGCAAGTTCATCTACGTCTATACCCCTTGCCGCAATATCAGTAGCGACCAGGATACGCGTTGTCTTGGCTTTGAAGTTCGTCAAAGCTCTTTGTCTCGCGTTTTGCGACTTATTACCATGAATGGCTTCGGCCCTAATGCCAGCCTTTATCAGGTCTTTAACAATGCGGTCAGATCCATGTTTCGTCCGTGCAAAAACCAGGGCTGTTTCGATAGACGGATCCTTCAAAATGTGAAGGAGCAGGTTTTTTTTGTCGCTTTTTTCGACATAGAACACCTGCTGACTAATCTTCTCGGCAGTAGAGGACACAGGTGTTACTTCCACCTTAACAGGGTTTGTAAGGATGGTATCTGCAAGTCCCTGAATCTCTTTTGGCATGGTAGCAGAAAAAAATAATGTTTGCCGCATAGCCGGAAGCTTTGCGATCACCTTTTTAACGTCATGGATAAAGCCCATGTCGAGCATCCGGTCTGCCTCATCAAGTACAAAAAGCTCAATGTCTTTTAAGTTAATGAAACCCTGGTTCATCAGGTCGAGCAAACGACCCGGAGTAGCCACCAAAATATCTACGCCCCTTTGCAGTGCATCGGTCTGAGACTTTTGCCCCACACCGCCGAAAATAACCAGATGTCTTATTGGAAGGTTCTTCCCATAGGCTTTGAAACTCTCTTCGATCTGAATAGCAAGTTCCCTGGTAGGGGTAAGCACCAGAGCTTTAATGGCCTTATGTACTTTAGTATTCGTATGCGGTTTGTTTAAAAGCTGCAGCATCGGGATCGCAAAAGCGGCTGTTTTACCTGTGCCGGTCTGCGCGCATCCTAGAAGGTCGCGGCCTTGTAATATAGAAGGGATAGATTGGGCTTGTATTGGAGTTGGTTGTGTATAACCTTCTGATTGCAGCGCCTTTAGGATCGGCTCAATCAGATTTAATTCTTGAAATGACAATGTATAATATATTAAGTAATAAGTGAAAGAGTATCACTTTCCTGCAAAGGTAGTTATAAAATGTTATATTTGTGTTATACTCCAAATCATCATGGCTGAACCAAACTACAACGAAGATAGTATACGATCGCTCGACTGGAAGGAACACATCAGACTGCGCCCGGGTATGTATATCGGTAAGCTGGGCGACGGCTCAGCGCAGGACGACGGGATATATGTTTTGCTTAAGGAGATCGTCGACAACTCGATCGATGAGTTTGTGATGGGGTCGGGCAAGACGATCGAGATAACTGTTT
Organism: Pedobacter faecalis; assembly: GCF_030182585.1. NCBI lineage: Bacteria > Pseudomonadati > Bacteroidota > Sphingobacteriia > Sphingobacteriales > Sphingobacteriaceae > Pedobacter > Pedobacter faecalis. Next base: position 27,466 of record NZ_JARXOW010000001.1, read on the forward strand.
CAGAACATAAGGTCAACGTACGGGATTACGGCAGGGGGATTCCTTTAGGGAAAGTGATCGACTGCGTATCTAAGATTAATACCGGCGGCAAGTACGACAGTAAGGCTTTCCAAAAATCGGTCGGTCTTAACGGGGTGGGTACTAAGGCGGTGAACGCACTGTCCAGCACATTTACGGTTCAATCGTATCGCGACGGTAAAACGAAGAAGGTCGAGTTCTCGAAAGGGGAGATCGTTACAGATCATGATATTATAGATACCACCCAGCGCAATGGTACAGCAATTACCTTTTATCCCGACGATACGATATTCCGCAATTATCACTATATAAGCGATTTCGTGGAAAGCATGATCTGGAATTATGTTTTTCTGAACACCGGGCTTACAATCAATTATAACGGACAGAAATATTTCTCTGAGCGCGGACTTTACGATCTGTTGCACAAGGTGGCTGATGTAGAACATATCCGCTACCCGGTGATCCATATGAAGGGCAACGACATTGAGATTGCTATGACGCATGGGCAGCAGTACGGAGAGGACTATCATTCTTTCGTTAACGGCCAGCATACCACCCAGGGTGGTACTCACCAGGCCGCTTTCCGAGAAGCGGTAGTAAAGACTATACGTGAGTTCTATAAGAAAGAATTCGATGCCTCAGATATCAGGGCCTCAATCATTGCGGCCATATCCGTCCGCGTACAGGAACCGGTGTTCGAATCACAGACAAAAACAAAGCTTGGTTCGCAGAACATTGGTCCGGATGGTCCCACCGTAAGAACCTTTGTAAATGACTTTGTAAAAAAGGAACTTGACGATTATTTGCACAAACACCAGGATGTTGCAGACGCGCTTCTGAAACGCATCATGCAGTCGGAAAGGGAGCGTAAGGATATCGCAGGTATTAAGAAACTGGCCAACGACCGTGCTAAAAAAGCTTCCCTGCACAATAAGAAACTCAGGGATTGCAAGGTTCATTTCAACAGCAATCACGACAGACGGTATGAGACAACGCTTTTCATTACCGAGGGTGATTCCGCTTCGGGCTCTATTACCAAATCCAGGGACGTAGAGTGCCAGGCAGTATTCAGTCTTAAGGGCAAACCTTTAAACTGTTATGAACTCACCAAAAAAGTAGTGTATGAGAATGAGGAATTTAACCTCCTTCAGCATGCGCTGAACATTGAGGACGGTCTGGAAGGTTTACATTACAATAACATCGTAATTGCCACGGATGCTGACGTAGACGGTATGCACATCCGTTTGTTAATGATGACTTTCTTTCTGCAGTTTTTCCCCGATTTGGTCCGTGCGGGCCATGTCTACATTTTGCAAACCCCGCTTTTCAGGGTTCGCAATAAAAAGGAAACAATATATTGTTATAGCGATGATGAGCGAAAAAAGGCGATTGAGAAGCTAGGGAACAGACCAGAGATCACGCGGTTTAAAGGGCTAGGTGAAATATCGCCCGACGAGTTCGGTCTTTTTATAGGAAAAGATATACGGCTCGATCCGGTGATCCTAAAAGATCAGACCATAAAGGGCCTTCTTGAATATTATATGGGCAAGAACACTCCGGACCGTCAGCAGCACATTATCCGTAACCTTCGGGTGGAAAAAGACACCGTAGAGGAATTGGTTTCAGCGGTGGAGGATGCAGCAACAACAGCTGTTGTACACGATGTGGTAGAAGACGACTTCGCGGAGTCTGCCTGAGCAGCTCCTGCTAATCTTCTTTAGCAGGGTCGATTTTAGTGTCCTCAGGATGCTGTGGCGGAAGCACGTCCACTTTCTTTTCTACCACGATGACTTTAGTATGAACGGCATACTTAGTCGGGCTTATCCCATGATCATACCTTTCCGCATAGGCTTGTGTAAACTCTGCCCCAAAGTATAATATAACAGCTGTATAATAAATCCACACCAAAATAACGATCACAGAGCTGGCCGCGCCAAACGCTGAGCCAGGATCACCTTTCTCTATATAGATACCAATGGCATATTTGCCAATACTGAACAATATAGCGGTAAAAAGAGCGCCTACCAGGGCAGGCTTCCATTTCAGGTCCACATCTGGCAATACCTTGAAGATAACAGCAAAAACACAGGTCACCACAGCAAGCGTGAGCGCGTTCGTAAGGATAAGCATAAACAGTTCAGAAACCTGCTCTACGCCAATCTTAGTAGCATAAAGCTCAAGCTTACTGCCAATTGCCACAACAACGCTATTAACGACCAGCGATACAAGCAGGAGGAATCCCAGCGAAGCAATCAGTGAAAACGACAGTAAACGGTTAACGATGAGCTTCTTCCAGCCTTTCTTTGGTACGGCTTTCACCTTCCAGATCAGGTTTATACTATCTTGAATTTCAATGAAGATCGCCGTTGCACCAATGATCAGCGTTCCTATACCAATGATTAAGCCGAGCGTGCTTTTACCGGAATAGTTGGCGTTATTTACAAAACTCCTGAGTTGATTAGCAGCATCGGGACCAACAAGTTCGCTGATTTCACCAAAAAGCTTAGTGTTAGGATCCATATTATCGCCCAGAAACAATGATGCTGCGGAGATAATGATAATGATCAGGGGAGTTAGCGCAAATATGGTATAATATGCCAATGCCGCGCTTAATTTCATCACCCGGTCTTCCGAGAAGCCTTTACCGGCGGCAACAAATAAATGGTATACCGCTATAAAGAAGTGTTTCACTTTTCTTAGAACTGCCATGCTCAATTGCGATTAGAATGGATATCCGATTCCTATGTTATAGATCAGATTTTCCCTGCGCCAGTCCTTACTGCCAAAATCAATCTGATCAATTACCCAGCGATCACCCGGCGGCAGGTATGGTTTTCTGATCGGAAAGGCTACATCCAGACGAATTACAAATATGGTTGCATCAACCCTTAAACCAGCCCCTGTTCCTACAGCCATTTCACTCAAAGCATATCCGGGCCTGAACTTTGAACCAGGACGTTCCGGATCCTCTTTCCGTAGCCACACGTTACCTGCGTCGGCAAATAGTGCACCGTGCAGTACGCTTACCAGCTTAAAGCGGAGCTCAGTATTCAGCATAATTTTTACGTCACCGCCCTGATCAGCAAAGATAGTGTCAGGCAGCTCATACGTGCCCGGTCCCAAACCTCTGGCCCTAAATGCCCTGATGTCATTACTTCCACCGGCAAAAAATTGTCTTACATAGGGTAACGCCCTGCTGTTGCCGTAAGCGAAGCCATAGCCAACATTGAAGCGGTTGGCCCAGGTGATGCCCTTGGTTAGTTTAAAATAGTCTCTTACATCAGCCTCCAGCCTTACAAATTGCGTTAGCGGGGTTTTCAGGAAAGTTTTCTGACCCTCGTCGTTTTCCGGAACAAACAAACCCCATACGTTGCCGGCAGTCTCTATATCACCACTAAAATAAAGGTTGTTTCGTCTTTCGTCCTCCATTTGATTGGTATAGGTGAAGTTGTAGTTGCTCCCAATGATGAACTGTTTTTCCAGAACCCCTCTCAAGCCGATCCGGTACAGGCTGTCCAGCTTTTTCTCATTTTCATTCGAAGGCTGAACATAATTGATCGAGATAGGGTTAAAGGTATGTTCCTTGTATTTACTCTCCTTGAAATTGTAGCCGAACTCACCCCTGATGGAGTTAAGATTATATAGGGAACCTCTGCTCAGCAGTTGATACGACGCCGTTACGATCGTCTTTGGTACAAAGGCATTTGTGCTACTAAACTTAAAGAAGGGTATGATCAGGCGCGGGAAGGTCAATTTTCCTTCAGTGGTAAAAGAATAAGAGTTCAAACCTCTGGCCTGGCCGCTCACCTGGGTTTCGAATCCGCCGCTTACACTTACATCAAGCTGTTCAGCTGCCCTGAACAGGTTCCGTGTTGTCTGCGTGAGCCTCACTTCCGATCCCACAAAATTGTTCGACTTGCTGGTTCCCAGAACAGAGAAGGTAAGCGAGTTCTTTTTCAGAGGAGTAAGGTATAGATTTAGATCAAGCTGATTATTCTTAAAACTATCTATCGGCACAAAATCGGCCCTCACACCCTGAAAAGTGCCGATGTTCACGAGTCTGTTCAGCGACTGGCTATGATCTCTCCGGTTGTAGCGTTCACCTTTTTCGAAAAATACCAGGCGGTTAAACACCCATGGTTTAAACGTGTTCCGGTTATCGTAAATATTGAAGTTCCCGAACTCCAGTGGCTTAAGGCGTTTCAGAACACTGTCGCGGCGTACGTTATAATTTGGGAAGATATTGATGTCTCGAATGGTGTACGGCTTCAGTCCCGCATCCGGAGCGCTGTCCTTAAGCCGTATCCTAACATCCACCATGTTTCGTCCAATTGTGCTGTCTACCTGCATAATCAGGTAATCCGGGCTGAAGTAAAAATAGCCACTCTCTTTCAGGTCGTTGTCAATCCGTATCCGCTCATTTTTATAGGTTTCCAAATCGTAGTAGTCGCCCGCTTTCAATAAGGATTTATCCTTATTTGCATTAATGATATTGGCCAGGTTACCACTGTCTTTCGGAAAGGAAATGCTATTGATCTTATAACGCTGGCCGGTAACAGCCGTATACACAGCCTTGCCTTTTTTCTTCTTCACCACCGTGTCGCCGGTAACCACCGATTGAAGATATCCCTGACTTATCAGGTAGCTCGTTAGCACATCATTGTTATACCGTAGTTTAACCTCACTCAGCAGTACCGGGGGTTCACCAAGTTTAGTCCGCAACCAGTGTTTAAAGCCCTTATTCTTCTTAGGCTCGCCAGCCAGGTTGTAAAAGAACAGTTTATACTTAAATCCGAGGATAGACTTGTTCGGGCGGGGCCTGGTGCGGCTTTCAAGTGCGTCTTTTACCGACTTCTGATCATCTATCCGCCCCGAAGAATCCGGATTTATCTTTACGTCCGCGCCGGTGTACAAAATCTGCCCCGGCTTTAAGCCGCGGGTGCTGCTGCAGCCAGCAAGGATAAATAACGAAAATAATGCTAATAAAATTAAGTGAGATCTGTTCATTTTATCTGGTGGTGTTTGTGCTGTCTGGGCTCATGCCCTCAGCTTTAAGCTGTTGTTCACGTGCTTCACGATTTCTGTTTTCCTGTTCCCTTTGTTTGTTTTTTTCCCGTCTTGCCCTTCGCTCTTCCCTGGTTTCTTTCTTTTGGAAAATCTCCCTGAATTTGTTGTAATCTACTACAAGCGCAAAGCCAAGACCGGTCTCGATGATCTGTCCCTCGATAACACTTTCATTCTGGTTACGGCGATAGGCCCTCAGTCTGTACCTGCCGTCGGCAGAAAGCGCATATTCTACATTCACGTTGCCTGCGATATTGCTAGAGTTTTGGTTTTGCGTTTCCGGCCCTTCAATGCCAAATGAGCTGCCCACTGTTACGGTCAGCCTGTCGTTTAACAACTTCTTGGACAAGCCAACTTCCAGATCTGTCTTCTGCTCGAGTGAACCGGTAGAATAGTCTTCAGAAGAATTCAGGTTGAAATTAAGATCAACCCCCTGGATGAGATCAGACGCCAGGTTGTTGAGCTGCTCGGTCAGAAGTTTACTTACACTAGAACGGGCAAGGGTAGATACGCCACCGCCTCCGCCAGCCAGACTTTGAAACGGATTATCTGCAATGAAGCGGTTCAAAGCAAGCAGCGCAAATACCTGTTTGTTCAGTTCATTAACATCCTGGTTTACCTGAAGAAGTTTGGCATATACTTGTCCCCCGAGCGCACCGCGCTCATTTTCTGGTAGATCCAGCCTGAATGAGATGGTAGGCTTCATCAGTTCATCCTCCATCATCAGGTAAACCTGGAATGGCAGTTTCGTTTTTGCCTGAATGTTGTTCTCTTCGTTCAATAGATCAATAGGTGCAGCGTTCACCTCATACAAGGCGGTAAGGTCAACGTTGGCCGACATCGGATCGCCGGTCCAGACAATGGAACTACCCTTAACCAGGCTGAAAGACTTTTTACCCAGCGGTCCTACCGACAAGTTATAGGAGCCGTCATTAATCTCATAACGGCCTGTCAGACTAGTCTTGCCGCTGGCATCCATCGTAGCAATCAGGTTAGCCTCTCCGCGTACCTTTAGAGCATCGCCATTGGCGGGGTCTACCACCACATTTAATTCCGCTTCAGGGTCGAGGTTCAGAGTCGCGTTAAGCGTCATGCCTTTAATCGGCGCTTTGTTCATGCTATCCGTTTTTAGCGCCATTTGTCCGTTAAAGGGAGGAGCATCAGCATCGATAAACTGCACAATGCCTTCCTGATCGATCACCGAAGGATCGCTCGTTGGCACTGCGAAAAAGAATTTTGTGCCCTTTTCAACGGTCACTGTCATATCAACATTCGGTTGGTTCATGTCGCCACGAACCTTAATGTTACTCGTCAGGTACACGGTGCCATAGATCATTTCATTGTCTTCAGAAGTCGAATTCAACGCCCGGAAATTATCTGTGGTGATGTCCATATTGAAAGCAAAGTCCTGATAATTTGTCGTGCGTATCCCTCCATTGATCACGGCCTGTTTGCCTAGCGAATCAAGGATCGTGAAACTGTCGAAATTTACACCGGTATCTGTAAAGCGTATCGATTCGTTAGGAATTCGCAGATACGAGTTTACGTACCCCGCAGTAAAAGCAACCTGGTTAAAGTCTATATTACCACGCACCTGCGGGGAAGATGTGGATCCTTTCATCGTCATCTGTCCGGTGATGGTTCCCGACCCATTCTTGATCTGGCCCATCGACACACTTTCCAGTGATTTTAAGTCTACCTTATCAAGGTTTAGTGTCAGATCAAGCGCGTTTTCCGTATTGGTATAATAAAAGCCGTTCACGCGCAATTCATGGACGCCGGTTAGCGCCACATTCACCTCGTATGCATTTGCTGTATTGTTATTTATCGCTATACGCAACGTACCAAGCTGGTCTTTCTGGTAACGCAACTCGTCTACCGTGAGGTTAGCCACAAACTTAGGACTTCCGGTCAGTTCGCTTATATTAGCTGTTCCATTAATCACACCGCCGACAAGCGCGCTGTCCTGCTGTGCAAACTTAGTCAGTGTCTCAATTCTGAAGTCCTTAAACTGAACCTCCACCGGCGAGTTAGGCGTCTCGTCCGAACTGTTAATGCTTAATAGCTGGTTGCCCTTACTTAGATTAAACCGGTGCGCCAGGATGCCCGATTGTCCGAACTGCAAATAATTGTCAGGCGCAATAGCCCAGCGCTCATAATCGAGCAAAAGTTTCTGCGGATCAAGCGAAAACTGGTAATCCTTATTAACCGATTTAAATGTACCACCAAGTACATACTTATCCTTACGCTCGCTGTCACGCAAATAAACATTAAGTCCCAGTTGATTATTTGCAGCCTGCCCACCTATCTCGGAGTTATACAGCGCAATTGAAGGGCTCTGCAGGCTTCCCACCGTGAGTTTATACGATAGCCGTTCGGCAGTATTGCCAATGTCCAGTCTGGTACTGTCAACCTTAAAATCGCCATATACGACCTGCGGAAACCAGGCTTTCATTTTCAGGCTGTCCTGCTGCGTATCAATCACCCCGCTAATGCTGGAAGGAGAGAAGCTGGTCAGATCAGGAACAAAGTTTTTCAGGACTTTAGCATTGTAAATGTCTAATTTAAACCGCATGCGCTGATCCGGAACTTCCTTCACTTCGCTAAATGCGTAATATTTATTGATCTCATTGATCACAGCCGCCCCCATATTGGTCAGCTGGTATTTACCATCAACGCGGGCACTCAGAATTTCCGATTTCAGCGTCAGCAGATTGTGGTCGGCCGTTGCTTCCGAGTGAATATCAATCGTATCCATGTTAAACCGCTGACCATCTTTCGCAAACTGCAAACCCCTCAGGCTGATGTCGCCATTCAGATAGTCAGGATCAGCTGTTTCGATATCAGCATCGAGCAGCCCCGCTACACGGAATTCTGAGGTGCTGAAGTTTAGCTTTTGAAGGTCGACCTGAACCAGGTCCAGATCAGCCTTTACAGCAGGATATTTACCAGCCATGTTTACCGCTGCGGTCAACTTAAAGTTGGCGTTACTATCGGCCATACTGCTCCGCAAATTCACCTTCTGGCGGTTATAATCGCCGGTCAGATATAAATTGCGATAGGTGTATTTGTTATAGAAAGCACTAACAAGATGGGCATCTAGCTTTGCTGAGGCGGTTTTCATATCCAGACCCGCACCGCTTGCAGTTGCTTTTACCGTAATCCGGCCAAGCGTTGGTTCCTGCTTCAGCAGCCGGCCTAAGTTGAAATTATTCAGACTTACGTTCGCCGCGTATCTTTCGCGACCCTTCGCACCGCGCATTTTTGCAGCCAGTTTAGCAGATCCCATATCGGTGGCGATATTAAAGCCGGTCGTAAAATTCGTCATGGAACCTTTAAACAATCCGTTAGCCAGGATTGCATTCGGTAGTTGTATACTGGCTGGCAGCGAGTTCCTCGGAATAATGACCAGGAGGTCCTGCTTCGTAAGCGAGAACCTTTTAATTTTCAGATCAAGTACCGTTTTTTCCATATCAGGCAAACCTTTCGCCGTGCCGCTGATGTCAATCTGTGTATTTTTCAGCCCTCGCACCTGCAATTTAGGAACCGCCAGGTTGTTCATGTAGCCGTTTGCGCTCGCTTCCAGCCTTATTTTCTCATTCCGGTAATTGGCCGGGATAGCATCGCTAAAGTAAGCAGCATCGCGCAGCCCAATCGTTGTGTTATTCACTGTCATCGCCAGCTTTACGCGCTCGGGATGCTTGGTGAGGTCATCCATGCTGGTATAGTTCAACTGGGTATTATTTTCAATACTGGTATTGGGAGTTTTAAGCTTGAAGTTGTCAATACGGATTTGCTTTTGATTATACACCACATCGCCTTGCAAAGTGTTCAGTTGAAAGCCACTTTTTTCCCGGAAGCTTCCTTCACGAAGGTTTGCGGTTATGGCAGTGTCGCTGTAGGCAATTTGCTCCGCCATCAAGGTCAGATCGCTGAACTTCAAATGATTAAAATCCATAACATTCCTCACTGGCCGGGCTGCTATATTATCGAACTGTACGTTGTTGTTCGCGAGTCTGATTTTGCCTAGCTGTAAACTTAAAGGGGCAGAGGCTGCCGTAGAATCGGCCGGGACAGAAGCAACAGTCGCGGTTTTAGGTGCTGGCTTGAGCGCAAACAGCACGTTTGAATTGTTCAGCGCCGCGTCATCAATTTTATATTGTCCGCTCTTAACGTCTGCCAGTAATTTGCTTAAAGAAAGTTCGCCCAAAGCTACGTTCGCCTTACTTCCCGCATTTGAAAATCCGATTTTAGTGTCGTTTATCTTGCCTTCCCCGAGCGTATACTTACTGTTGGTCAGGTCAACCAGCAAATCAGTCAATTCAAGTTTTTGCAGATCAAGGTCTGCATCCATGCCCGACAAACGATCAGCAAAGCCTACACGCACGTTATTAAATGCAAAATCCTCAATTTCAACCGTCGGCAGCTTGCCCGATTCCGTCTGAGCGGTATCCACGCTTTTCTCCAGCTGTGCCGCCAGCACCGTCAGCGGCTTTTGCTGAAGGTAATCGACACTCGTATTGTTAAGCTCCAGTTCCCTGATCACATAGCGCTGATTGGCAAGGTCAAAGTCCTTCACCTTCGCTGTAAATTCCCCAAGGTTCAGCTTCAGGTCGTTCCCCGCCACATCATCATGGTAAACAATCCCGATATCTTCAAAACGCACCTTGTCGATAGCGAACTTCATGGTTGAAGTCGTATCCTTCTCAACCTCTTCTTCCGGCTTTGTTTGTTCCGACATAAAGGCGTCGACCAGGAAAGAGAAGTTAAACGTGGTGTCCGGATCAATCCTGGTAACGTTAGCCCTGATCTTCTCCAGAGAAATATTGTTAATCTCCACCTTGTTGCTGATCAGCTTAAACAGGCTGATGTCTACCGACAGTTTCTGTGCATAAAGGAGTGTATCGCCTTTCAGATCCTCGATATAAAACTTGTTAAGCACAACATCTTTCGGAAGTGCAATTTTAATGCTCTCCAGACTTACCTCTGTTTTTGTTTTTTTCTTCAGATAGCCTATAGCTTTGTCCTTAACAAAGTTCTGTACGGCAGGAATGTTTAAAGAAGCGGCAATCAGCACAAACAGCAGAATCATGCAGCCAATTACCCAAAGAAGTACCTTAAGACTTTTTCGTATATATTTGTTCAATGGTATGTGTTTGAGAGTTTGTAAACGTGTTTATCTCCACTATATCTACAATCATGCCAGTTAAATTGTTTAGGGCTTACATATAAAATACGGCCCTTTATTCATAAATTTCTTCGCATCGCTTATATTTACACATCCAATCCTTTTTTGATGACAGAAGAACCAGAAAACCACATAAACGAAGAAAACGCACATAATGTAACCCCCATCAACGGGCTTTATGAAAACTGGTTTCTCGATTATGCGTCGTATGTAATTCTAGACCGGGCAGTGCCCCACATCAACGATGGCTTAAAGCCCGTTCAGCGCCGCATTATGCACTCGCTGAAAGAAATGGACGACGGCCGTTTCAATAAGGCGGCAAATGTCATCGGGAATACGATGAAATACCACCCGCATGGCGATGCATCCATAGGCGATGCTATGGTGCAAATAGGCCAAAAGGAACTGCTTATCGACTGTCAGGGCAACTGGGGTGATCCTATCACCGGCGATAGTGCAGCAGCGCCTCGCTACATTGAGGCAAGGCTTTCCAAATTTGCAAATGATGTGGTGTTTAATCCGGATACGACCGAGTGGCAGCTCAGCTACGACGGCCGAAACAACGAACCGGTAACGCTCCCTGTAAAGTTCCCGTTGCTGCTTGCACAGGGTGCAGAGGGAATTGCTGTAGGCTTGGCTACTAAAGTAATGCCCCATAATTTCGTGGAGTTGCTGGATGCCTCCATGGAAATACTTCGGGGCAACAGGTCTAATATACTGCCCGACTTCTTCACCGGTGGGATGGCCGATTTCTCGGCCTACAATGAAGGGATGCGGGGCGGGAGGATTCGTGTAAGGGCTAAGATCACGGAGAAAGACAAGAAGACACTGGTTATCACGGAAATTCCGTACAGCACAACTACCGGATCAGTTATAGACAGCATACTCTCGGCCAACGACAAGGGCAAGATCAAGATTAAAAAGATCGAAGACAATACCGCCCAACACGTCGAGATTGTGATCCATCTGGCACCGGGGATATCACCCGATGTTACCATCGACGCGCTTTACGCCTTTACATCTTGCGAAGTGTCTATATCGCCGAACACCTGCGTGATCAAAGGCGACAAGCCACACTTCATGAGTGTGAACGATATACTGGCAGAGAACACCGCTCATACCAAAGGGCTGCTAAAGCGCGAACTGGAGATTAAGCTGCATGAGCTGATGGAGAAAATCTTCTTCAGCTCGCTGCTCAAGATCTTCATCCAGGAGGGAATGTATAAGCATGCCGATTATGAGAATTCGGGCAATTTTGATACGGTAGTAGAGGTGTTACATCGCCTTTTTGAGCCCTTTAAGCCAGATCTGTATCGCGAAATCCAGCCTGAGGACTTCAAAAAGCTGATTGATAAGCCCATGAGCAGTATTACGCGGTTCGACGTTAAAAAGGCGGACGAGCAGATGAAAGCGCTCAATGCGGATATCAAGGAAGTTAAACATCACCTGCGTCACCTTACCGACTATGCCATCGCATGGTTCCAGAAATTGAAAGACAAGTATGGAAAGGGCAGGGAGCGTAAAACGGAAATACGCTTGTTTGACCGCGTAGAGGCAGCCAAGGTAGCCCTCGCCAATGTTAAGCTCTATATGAATCGGGAAGACGGTTTTATTGGTACCGGTTTGCGCAAGGACGAATTCGTAGCCGATTGCTCTGATATTGATGAGATCATTGTCTTCCGCGAGGATGGAAAGTGCATGGTTACCAAGGTGGCCGACAAAACCTTTGTGGGTAAAGGTATCCTTCATGCCCAGGTATTCAAAAAGGGTGATGAACGGACTATTTACAATATGATTTATAAAGATGGCGCCAGTGGCGTTTCTTATATCAAGCGTTTTGCGGTAGTAGGCGTTACGCGCGATAAGGAATACGATCTTACTAAGGGAACAAAGGGTTCCAAGGTGTTGTATTTCACCGCAAATCCGAACGGCGAAGCTGAGGTGGTCAACGTGCAGCTTAAACCGCACAGCAAACTTAAGAAGCTTCAGTTCGATCTGGACTTTGCTGAACTGGCCATTAAAGGGCGTGGTTCTCAGGGTAACATCGTTTCCAAATACCCTGTGAAGAAGATTTTATTGAAATCAAAAGGCGTATCTACGTTATCCGGACTTAAAATTTGGTACGACGACCTGCTTCGCCGTCTGAACGTGGATGGCCGCGGAAAGTACCTTGGTGAATTTGACGGCGACGACAAGATACTGCAGGTGCATAAAGATGGCTGGTACGAACTAAGTACATTCGAATTGAGCAACCATTTTGATGCCGACCTGATCCTTATTCAGAAGTTTGATCCGGAAAAGCCGTTTGCGGTTGTGCATTTCGAAGGTAAAGCTAAAAACTATTACGTTAAACGCTTCCTGTTTGAGTCCATCGCGGTTGGTAAAAAGGTTAGCCTGATCAGTGAAGAGACAGGCTCAAGATTCCTTTATCTTTCCGCAAATCCTGAGGCGATGCTTACTGTCGATGTGTTGAAAGGCAAAACGCAGATACCAGAAACGCTGGAAATAAAGCTGGCCGATTTTATTGATGTGAAAGGGATAAAGGCGAATGGAAACCGGCTTACACAACATGAGGTGAAAAGCTTGAATATCAGTAATCAGGAAGAAGAGGAACCTTCAGCAGAGAAACCTGGAGAACCGGAAGGACCGACGGAAGGGGATGGGGAACAGCCAGAAGAACAAGAGCCAACTCAGGAAGCCGGACAGGAAGAGAAGCCCGTTAAAAAACCATGGTCGGGCAGCGGCGGAACGCCAGCTAACACAACTGCCAAAAACGTTAGTCTCGAAATTACCAATCCTGAGGATATAGATATCGATGATCTGGGGCAGACTAAGTTGTTTTAGTCTGCCGCCAATATCTTACTGCCTGCGCGATTCCTGCATGCGGTTGTTTCCCGTAGAGGATCCGCGTACAGCTTCTTTCTGCTTAAACAGCTCAAATCGTGATGGCTTGGCCTGTCTGGGCCAGGCATTATTGCTTTCATCGATGTCTGCGGTCTCCCGGTAAGGATCTACCTGCACAGACACCACCTCCTTGTCTTTCGCAAACACCTTCGTCACCTTATTCTCGTTTTTACGCCATATGTACGCCGGTATCCGGTCCATTTGCTTACTGCCGTCCTTAAAGGTCCACTCAACAATGATCGGCATCACCAGTCCGCCCGGGTTACTAAACTCCAGCTCATAAAAGTTCTTGTTGCTTTCGTACAATTTCTTCTCCTCAGCAGTTAAGCTGTTGTAGTACGACTGAAAGTCCTGATCGGCTGTTCTGCTAACCTCAAAGCGGTTAAACTTGTTATAGAAGTCGAGCAGACTTGTATCCTGTTCAACGGCAAACTTTATCCCTGCCGCGCGGTTGCGTTCCCGTCCTATGTACCTTTCGTCGCGCTCATACGCTTTCTTAGCCTCAGCTTTCTCCACCGCGTCTTTCATGCTGTTCATCCGGTAGGCGCTTACATTATCGAGGGAAATATCAACCGGATCGGTCGTAAAGAACCATCCCCGCCAGAACCAGTCGAGGTCCACAGCCGAGGCATCCTCCATCGTACGGAAGAAATCGGCCGGAGTAGGATGTTTAAAAGCCCAGCGTCTCGAATATTCTTTAAAGGCATAATCGAAAAGCTCGCGTCCCATTACGGTTTCCCTCAAAATATTCAGTGCAGTAGCCGGTTTAGCGTAGGCGTTGGGTCCAAACTGAATGATGTTTTCCGAGTTTGTCATAATCGGCTCCAGTTGATCCTTAGGAAGTTTCATGTAATCAACAATCTTATGCGCCGGACCCCTGCCCGATGGATAATTGTTATCCCATTCCTGCTCAGCCAGAAACTGGCAAAAAGTATTCAAGCCCTCGTCCATCCAGCTCCATTGCCGCTCGTCAGAGTTTACGATCATCGGGAAAAAGTTATGGCCCACCTCATGAATGATCACACCGATCATGCCAAGTTTAGTAGCCTCAGAGTAGGTGCCGTCTTTGTCGGCCCTGCCATAATTGAAGCAGATCATCGGGTACTCCATACCGTTGGCCGCTTCTACAGAAATCGCTACCGGATAAGGGTAGGGAATGGTATGCTTTGAATAGACCTTAAGCGTGTGGTCAACCACCTTTGTTGAATAACGGTTGTAAAGCGGATAAGCTTCCGGACCGTAATAAGACATAGACATGATCTTCTTACCCTCGATATACGTCGCCATAGCATCCCATACCAGGCGCCTCGACGACACCCAGGCAAAATCACGCACATTTTCAGCAGTATAGGTCCAGGTCTTTTTGGCCGACGATTTTCTGTTTAGCCCAGCTTTAACTTCACCCAGGTTCACAATTTCAACAGGAGCCTTAGCCGTTTGCGCAGCGTTCCATCTTTTCATATAAGCCGCACTAAGCACCTGACTGTAGTTCTGGCACTCGCCGGTAGCACCCACAATATGGTCGGCCGGCACCGTCATGTTCACCTTATAATTACCAAACACAAGTGCAAACTCCCCACGTCCCTCAAACTGCTTGTTCTGCCAGCCCTGGTAGTCGGAATATACCGCCATGCGCGGAAACCATTGCGCCATGGTAAACAGGTAGTTGTCGTCTTCTGCGAAATATTCATAACCTCCCCGTCCACCGGCAGTCATCCGGTTCGAGATCTTGTAATTCCATGAAATATTAAGCACATACTTCTCGCCCGCTTTAAGCACAACCGGCAAGTCTATACGCATCATTGTGTTATTTATCACATAAGGCAAAGCAGCACCAGACCCGTTTGTAACTCTCAGAATGTTTACCCCGAGGTCGTTAGGCTCGTTAACGATGCCCGACAAGGTCTTATAAGTCATCTGGTCGGTCATTTTGCTCTGCTCGGTCAGCTTATTGTCGCTGGTCGACTTATGCTGGTTTTCATCAAGCTGTACCCAAAGGTACCTCAGCGGGTCGGGCGAATTGTTGTAATAAGTAATCGTTTCCGATCCCGTAAGCCTCAGGTTTTTTTCATCCAGTTCGGCGTTAATCACATAGTCAGCCCGCTGCTGCCAATATGCCGGGCCAGGTGCTCCGGATGCCGAGCGGTAAGAGTTCGGGTCACTGAGCACTGTTCCCAGTTGTTCAAACTTATTGCCATGGTTTGATCCTGGATTATTATGCAATTGCGCATGCAGGGAACCACTCAGTGCGCATGTGATCAATAAGAGTAATGGTCTTTTCATGTATGTGTTATAAAAGTTCGGGCAGCCGTTCGGCGGCCATAATGAACGATATACCAAAGATAGCAGACGATAAGAAGAAATTCCAGTCCCATCGCTTGATTTTTACAAGGGAAATCAGAATAAAAGACAAGAGTAATGCTGCGATCACAATCAGGATCTGCCCAAATTCAAGACCAATATTAAACGCAAACAGCTCAAGTACGATGTTTGTGCTCTTGCCCAGGAGGCTTTTCAGGTAGTTGGAAAAGCCTAATCCGTGAATTAATCCGAACAACAGAGCCAGGGTATATTTCAATCCAAGTCCTTTCGGTTTCGTTTTCTTTGATGCGATATTAGACAAAGCCGTAATGGCGATCGTTACCGGAATTAGAAATTCCACGAGGGCGGTACTCACACTTAGCAACCGGAGTGCACTCAAAGCAAGCGTTATGCTGTGACCCAGGGTAAAAGCAGTTACCAGGATGAGCACCTGCCTCCAGTCTTTAGCCGTGTAAATACCACATAGCACCAAAACAAAAAGAATATGATCATAACCCTGCCAGTCCAGAATATGCTGCCAGCCAAGTTCAAAATAAAGATTAAAGTCGCCCATTACCCGCTGAAAGTCGCAATTTCTGTAAATAATTGCAACTAATACGCTAAGTTTGTTGCCAAGAGACCATGATACTATCCATTCTGCTTATCTTTTTTAAGATTTTTCACCCTTTTTATGTCAGTGTAACCGAAATAACGCAGGATGAAAAGACAATGGCTGTGCAAGTGAGTGCACGGATATTTTTTGACGATCTTGAAGCTGCGGTAAACAAAAAATACAAGACCAAAGTGAGCATTTTAAAACCTGCTGATAAGAAACAGGTAAATGCGCTAATCTCAGCCTATATTAAAGACCACCTTAAAATTAAAGTTAACAACACTGATGTTGCACTCAGTTTTGTAGGCTATGAAATTGAAGAAGAAGCAGCCTGGTGTTATTTCGAGTCTGCGAAAGTACCGCCGATCAGGCAGCTTCATATCCAGAACGATATTCTATTCGAGCAACACAGCGCTCAGATCAATATGATCCATGCTATTATCAAAGGCAAGCGACAAAGTACCAAACTGGATAATCCTAAGAGCACAGTAAACTTCCTGTTTTAATACGCGCTCCAGGATGCTGGGGTCTTCGTAGCTTATTCGGGCTAAACAGGTACTTTCTTCGGGAAAAGTACCCCTTTTCCCGAAGAAAGTACGAGGAAAGGCCCAACATGCCCCGAATATCCGAAGACCAAGCGCCCTGAATAAACCCGCCTAACTGTGACAAATGGCGTAGTTAGCCATGAGTCTGCACGCTACCTTTGTGCCATAACAAATTAAATATGGCAAGATATAGTAATGGAATTAATGGTCCCGTGAGCGGGAAAGTCGGGAGTGTAGTAGGCGCCAGCTGGCGAGGAGTAGACTATATGCGGAGCCTCCCAGTCAAGACCAAGGAGTCTAGTGAGGCTCAACTGGCACAACAGGAAAAATTCGCAGTGGCTGTCGCCTGGCTAAAACCTCTATTAGAAATTATTAATGTTGGCTATCACCACATCAAGATAGGTATGACGCCGCACAACGCGGCGATGTCCTACTATTTAACAGAGGCAGTAACCGGAACTGCGCCCGACTTTGTGATCAATTTTAGCAAGGCGATTTTCAGTGAAGGACCACTGATCACTTCCTTTGTTACCGAAGTAACACCGGCAGGAAGTTGTCTGCTGAATTTTAAATGGGAAAATGCACCAGATTCGATCTATTCATCTGTAGACGATCGGGCTACCTTTGTTCTTTACAATCCACAAAAAGAAAAATTTGTGCTGTACCAAAGCGTTGCAGCACGGGGCGAGCGATCTGTCACACTGTCGATACCCAATAAATCTTCCGGTGATACGGTTCATGGGTACCTGTTTTTTGTCCGTGCCGACGGGGAGGCCGTTAGCACTACGCTCTATCTCGGGCCGCTAATAGTTCCCTAAGATGTACGCCTTAGCGTTTGTAAGGTGGGCTTAGGCCCACTTTACAAACGCTTACTGGTATTGAATGTAGATAGGCGCCGGTTTCAGTTTTAGAAGCTCCTCGGGGGTCATTAACCTGTTAGGAGCTTTCTTTAAATCATTCTTATAGAATAGTTTAAATCCAGTAAATTGAACGGGCTCAGAGTATATAAAGTGACGGTAAGTTCCTCTTTTTAGTTCCGGTTCGCCCCAGCCATCCATATGCATCACCACCTGTACTTCCGGACGAAGCTTGATGTTCTGGGAATTGGTGACCATTTTTCGGGTAAACCGGTGAATAACGAAAACCTTTGGCGGAAGGTTATGCTTCTTTACCAGTCCGGCCAGGTAGTCTGAGCAATAGTTAATGTCTGCTGCATCGTAGGTGCCTATTTTCCTGCCGGGAAGTGATCCGTCTTTCATGGAAAACTCAGGGTCGATTCCAAGGTGTACATTAGGTAGCTTCAAATATTCTTCCAGTTGCGGCAGTTCATCGCGGATGCTGCCCAAACCAACCTGAATATCAAGGAACACGATCATGTTTTTACGCATTCTGGAGATGGCCATTACAGAATCTATCTGTTTAAAAGGCATACGTGTGCGATACTTTCCAGACTTTCCGGGCTCACCTGCGGCAACCACGGCAATGTAGTGCAGACCTGGTTGAACAGGGGTAGATGGGTCAGCTTTCTCCCAACGCTTCACCTCTGCGTCAAGTCTCGAGAGCATTTCTTTAGGTGCATACTCTCCTAATGCGCCCATTTTTTTCGAGAAAAGGTTGCCGTAATAAACCACGATACGTTTAAATGGCAATATAGCCCCGTCAAGCGGATAGGGATGCTGTTTCACCGGCCACTTGCCGGTAGTGTCGCCATTGGCAAGTTTTTTCATCAGCTGATTGTATTTAGCTGTATCAACCGGTGTTCTTACATTGGCGTCTTCCTCTGCTTCAGGGTTTTCTGTTGAATCCTTGGTGGCGGTTGTTTTGGCTTTAACACCGCTTTGTTTTCCTTCCGAGGTGCAGCTGGTTGTGGTAGCCACCGTAACAACGCCGATTAAAAAGGCTCCTGCAAGCTGAGATAATTTCATTTGTAATATTATTTAAGGTAAGATGTATAGGGGTTAAACTCGTTTAACTATGCAAGTATAATACACTTTATGATGCTAAACAAACTTGTTGAATTTACCGAAAACGCCGAGGGGCAGCTTTGTGCCGGCGGTCGCCTGCAAATACAGTTCACCGGTTTCCAGGTTCTGTACCTGCGGAAAGGATGTTTTGATCAGATTTTCAACGATGACCGACGAAAAGCCCAGCGAATAGGTGTTCAGAATAAGGAAGTGTTCCTTGTCGTCCAGAAGCTGTACTACATCCTGCATCATCTCTTGAATATGATCTTCCAGCTTCCATTTTTCGCCATTCGGTCCGTGACCGAAAGCAGGCGGATCAAGAATTATTCCGTTGTATTTCTTTCCGCGTTTCAACTCGCGTTTTACGAATTTAAGTGCGTCCTCAACTACCCAGCGCACATCCTTTAGTTTCGATAGTTCCTGGTTTTCGTTTGCCCAGTTCACCACCTGCTTAATGGAGTCGACATGCGTGGTATCTGCACCAGCGGCTTTGGCCACAAGCGATGCCGCTCCGGTATACGCAAAAAGGTTAAGCACCTTCGGGCTCTGCGCTTTAAACTTCTTCACACAGGAAGAAATATAATCCCAGTTTACCGCCTGCTCAGGAAATACACCTACGTGTTTAAACGAGGTAAGTCCGAGCCTCAGATTGATAGTTATATCGTTGTTTTTATATTCAACATTCCAGCGGTCGGGCAGTTTAGGGTTATTTCTGATCCACTCGCCCGTAGTCGCGGTGCGACCTTTGAAACGGATATGCGTACGCTTTTTCCATTCTTGTTCTGAAAGCGTCTTTTTCCAGACCGCCTGAGGTTCGGGTCTGGTAAGTACCATCGTTCCGAAACGTTCCAGTTTTTCAAAATCGCCACAATCAATCAGTTCGTAATCTTTCCAGTGCGTGGGGGTTAGCAGGCTAATCATGGTATTGGTTGGTTTGGTATTTTATTAAAACTTTCCCTTGGCAGCTTTCATGAAGCGGCTTGCAAAGACAAAGTCATTTAGCTCCTGAACATCTGTATGGGCAATCTCCTTATTCGAGCCTTCCCAGAACTTCTTGCCTTCATGCAGGAACAGGATATAGTCGCCAATACCCATTACAGAGTTCATATCGTGTGTTACCACGATCGTGGTAGTATTATATTCTTCGGTCAGCTCCTTGATCAGCTCATCGATCACAATGGAAGTTTTCGGATCCAGTCCGGAGTTAGGTTCATCTACGAACAAGTACTTAGGGTTCATGGCTATTGCCCTTGCAATGCCTACCCGTTTTTTCATGCCGCCCGACAGCTCCGCGGGGAAAAGTTTGTTCTTGCCTTCCAGGTTTACGCGCTCCAGGCAGAAATTAACCCGCTCCAGTTTTTCTTTGCGCGACTGGTCGGTAAACATATTCAGCGGGAACATGATGTTTTCCTCCACGGTCATAGAGTCGAATAGGGCAGAGCCTTGAAAAAGCATGCCTATCTCTTTTCGAATCTCGATCTTTTCCTCAAAGTTCATTTTGGTAAAGTCGCGTCCGTCATATTCCACAATGCCCTGTTCCGGAATGTGCAGTCCAATCATGCATTTGAGCAGGGTGGTCTTGCCCGATCCCGATCCGCCGATAATGAGATTGGTAACCCCAGCCTCGAACTTGCCCGAGATGCCTTTAAGCACCTCGTTCTCGCCAAACGATTTGTTGATGTCTTTAATCTCGATCATAATAACAGCTGGGTTACAATGTAGTCACACGCCAGAATGGTGATACAACTGACCACCACAGCCCTTGTACTGGCCTGAGCAACTTCAAGTGCCCCGCCTTTTACATAGAACCCTTCATAGGCTGGCACGGACGTGATAATAAAACCAAAGACAAACGCCTTTACGAGTGCAACGGTGATGGTATAAGGGTTGAAATCCGTAGTGATTCCCTGGATATACTCTGCCGGAGTAACGGCGCCCGACAATGTGCCGCCGAGATAGCCACCGCTGATGCTCAAAAACATAGAGATGATAACCAACAGCGGAACCATAGTAATTCCCGCAATGATCTTTGGAAGGATCAGGTAGCCCGGCGAATTTATGCCCATGATTTCCAGCGCGTCGATCTGCTCACTCACACGCATGGTGCCGATCTCAGAAGAAATAGCAGAACCGATTTTACCCGCAAGAACAATAGCGCTGATGGTAGGGCTCAGCTCCAGGATCGTAGAGTCGCGGTTTACCGAACCGATGATGGTCTTAGGAATAAAATCGCTCACGAGCTGGAAGGCGATCTGGAGGGTCATAACTGCCCCAATAAACGTTGAAATAATGGCAATAAGACCAAGTGAACCCACACCAATAAAGTCCATTTGCTTAAAAATGGCTTCCAGGTAGATCTTAAATTTTTCGGGTCGTCTGAATACCGCTTTTAACAGAAGCAGGTACTTGCCAAAATTGGTAAAATTCATTCAGTGAAATTTAGCTTTATATGCAACGATGTACAAAGAAACAATAAAATTTGAAACAAGTATGCGTTCCCACGCATAAAACATGATGCAAAACTGAAACAATTCTTCATGGCCAAAGTTTTGCTATGGATGGGTTTTTTGTATTATTGCGCCACATAACTGTTTAAACAATGAATGCTATTATTACCGGTGCCACCAAAGGGATGGGCAAAGCCATTGCTATAAAACTGGCGGAGAATGGGTACAATCTTGCGGTGTGCGCGCGAAACAGGGAGGAGCTTGCCGAATTTGCCGAAGCAATGGCGTATACCGGCCGGGATATTTTTACTTTTCAGGCCGATTGCAGCATTAAAGAAGAGTTGTATGCTTTTTGCCAGGCTGCCTCTGCGCATATGCCCACGGTCGATGTGCTGGTCAACAATGCAGGGATGTTCCTTGTCGGCGCCATGCTCGACGAAGCGGATGAGCAGCTTGAAAAACAGGTCAGCCTGAACGTAATGGCCGCTTACTATACAAGTAAATATTTTGGCAAAAGGATGCGCGAGCAGGCTTCAGGCCATATTTTCAACATCTGTTCGGTAGCCAGCAAGCAAATCGTTGAAAATGCTGGCAGTTACAGTGTAACTAAAGGCGCATTGCTTAGTCTTAATCATGTATTCAGGGATGAGTTATCAAAATACAACGTTAAGGTTACAGCGGTTTTACCGGGCTCAACACTTACCGCTTCATGGGAGGGAACAGATATCCCATCTGAACGGTTTGTACAGGCGGAGGATATTGCAGAAACGATCCTTTATGCGCTTAAAATGAGCAGTGGCGCAAATGTTGATGAGATAACGATACGACCGGTACAATTTTAGCATTGGAGGAAAAAAATATGGACAGGAGATTATTTAGGAATGAGCATGAAAAGGTGATCGCCGGCGTATCGTCTGGCATAGCTGAGTACATGGAGGTGGATGTAACGATAATCAGGCTATTGTTTGTACTGTCCACCATTTTTCTGGTTGGAACCGGGATATTGGTATACCTGGTTATGTGGATTGTGGTACCGGTAAATAACGACCCGCTGAGGAGATTTACCAGATTTAATGAATTCTATCAGGGAAAAGATACTTTTAACTCACCAAACGCATTTACCCAGCCGCATCAGTCAAGTCAGCAGCCATTTACGTCACCGGGTACTAATGAGACCTTTCAGGCTGACCCGAAGGGTGGCGATTTTAAACCGCTGCAAAAAAATAATGAAACAGGGCGCATGGTTGGCGGATTATTTCTGCTTGTTATAGGGGTGTATTTTCTGCTGAACGAGTTTAATATAATACCGTTTTGGTTTAGCATCAGTAAGTTGTGGCCTTTGGTTTTCGTAGCTATTGGCGTTAGTTTTATTCTTAAGGCCAACAAGAAAAACGCCTGGGAGCAATGGAAGCGCGAGCAGGAGCGGGATATTTACACTGATATCCGCAACAGTAAAACAAATGAAACTTCAGCCGGCGGTGCACAAGATGGCTCTGCAACTGATGGTTCTGCACAAACTGAGGGAGGCGACAGATTCACTCAAAAAGATATATAACATGAAACTGGATAGAGTAATGTGGGGTATCGTGCTGCTGTTTATCGGCGGTGTACTCCTGTTGGAGAATTTCGGTATTATAGATTTTCATTGGGGAAATGTCTGGCGCTTCTGGCCGATCTTTCTGATCATTGCCGGAGTTAACATTTTATTTGGCCGGGGAAAGTCGCAAACCGGCGGCATTATCTCTATAGCTATTCTGTTTGCGATGCTTGCGCTACTGTTTTACAAAGGTCAGCAGTCACCGGATAATGAGCGCTGGATAGGGGACCGTATTAAAGAAGATATAGGGGCAGAAACGGAGGTGTTAGAGGAAATGAATTTTTCGCACCCTTATGAATCGGAATCTGCCCGTAACACGGTGTTGAATATTCGCGGAGGCGGTGCCTCCTTTGAATTGAAAGGGGCTACAGACAGTCTGATCGCGGTGCATGTTTCCAAGAGATCAGGGCGGTTTAGTATGGAAACATTACAAACCGACAGCACCACCACGATTAGCTTCGAGAAAAACGGTAAGTCGAAATGGAATATAGGTAGTGGAGGTGAAGACGTCGATTTCCGCCTTAATACAGGCCCGGTTTGGGAACTTAATGTGAACATGGGCGCCGGCGAGGTTAAATTTGATTTATCTGACTATAAAGTCCGGACATTTAATATCGACGGAGGTGCTGCAGCCTTAGATATTAAGCTTGGAAGTCAGCTACCAATAGCCGATCTTAATGTAAAAACCGGAGTGGCCGATGTCAAGATTCAAATACCGCAAGCCTCCGGCTGTCGCATCAAAGCGAAAACGGGTTTGTCGGCCAAAGACTTTACCGGTTTTGTGAAGATTGCAGACGGAACATATCAAACGTCGAACTTTGATGCGGCTGCGACAAAAATCTTTATCAATTTGGATGGCGGGCTCAGCAGTTTCGAGGTTCGCAGATATTAATCTATGGGAGTATGTCTAGCGGGGAACAATATACCATTGTTGTAAACGGCAGGCCCGAAGGCCCTTATACGCTGGATCAGCTTAGAAATATGCCGCTTAGGGCAGAAACTTTTGTGCGAACCCCTCAAATGCCGGATTACAAAGAAGCTCACGAAGTACATGAATTGCGTGAGCTTTTCGGTTTTACATACCAACAGACCGCCCCTCAGTATTTTGCTTCTTTCGATCAGCGGTTGCTGGCTATGGTGGTCGACTATTTTTTCGTATCGCTTTGTTATGTTGTTCTGGCCTTGACCGGGTTTATTTTTATAGACGGACAGTTTCAGCGGATATCTCTGTTGCTTAGCGGGGTGCCACTGATTCCCCTTGCAAAATTCCTCTACAGCAGCATCGCTGAAGCCTCTGAAAAGCAGGCTACAATCGGCAAACGCTTGTTGCGCATCACGGTGACCGATGAGGCTGGTCACCGCATCAGCATGGCCAATTCCTTTGGTAGGAATCTAGCCAAAGTTTGCTCTGTTGCTCCGTTTTACATCGGTTACCTTTATAGTTTCCTCAATAAGAAGCAACAGTGTTTTCATGATCTTATTGCCCATACGCTAGTTACAAAGGAACGCCTCATTTAAACATTATACTTATCTTTGCTGTTCATTTTGCATTCCATGGAAAAAGTACCAGCTCCGTTTTCTAGATTTCTAACCCGTGAGGTGCACATCGGTGACGTTCCGATGGGTGCCCATCATCCAATACGGATACAGTCTATGACCACTACAGACAGCATGGATACGATGGCGACCGTGGAGCAAACGATGCGTATGGTGAATTCGGGCTGCGAATATGTGCGTATTACAGCGCCGAGCGTAAAGGAAGCGGAAAACCTGGCAAACATTAAAAAGGAGCTGCGTATGCGTGGCTATACGGTACCTTTGGTAGCAGATATTCATTTTACGCCAAATGCTGCGGAAGCTGCTGCACGTATCGTCGAAAAGGTACGGGTGAACCCGGGGAACTACGCAGATAAGAAGCGCTTTGAAAACATTGTTTACACGCAGGATGCCTACCGTGCCGAACTGGAGCGGATCTATACCAAGTTTAAACCGCTGGTGAAGATCTGTAAGGAATATGGAACGGCGATGCGGATCGGCACCAATCATGGTTCGCTTTCCGACCGGATCATGAGTCAGTATGGTGACACGCCGCGTGGAATGGTTGAGTCAGCCATGGAGTTTATCCGTATGTGCGAAGATCTGAACTATTACAACCTGGTTATTTCCATGAAGGCCAGCAATACGCAGGTAATGATTCAGGCGTACCGCTTGCTTGTGGAGACGATGATCAAGGAAGGCATGAACTACCCGCTTCACCTTGGGGTTACAGAAGCAGGCGATGGGGAGGACGGGCGAATCAAGTCGGCCGTAGGCATTGGTACCTTATTGGAGGACGGGCTCGGGGATACCATCCGGGTTTCACTGACAGAGGATCCTGAATTCGAGGCGCCGGTTGCCAGGGCCCTGGCCATGCGTTATGAACGTCGCGCCGCGGGACAGCTGCCGCAATCGAGAGAGCGGCTTTACATGGGCGATCTTGCTTACAATCCCTTTGAATACAGTCGCCGGGCAACGCTGCCTATCCAACATATTGGCGGCAGTCATCATCCTCTGGTGTTGTTAGACGTGTCGGCCCAGAATCTGAAAGATCCATTCTTTCTTAATGCGGCGGGATATAAGTACAGTGTCGGGCTCGACAAATACAATATGACCGATCAGGCCTGTGATATGGTTTACCTCGGTGATGCGCTTCCCTCATTCTCATTCCCGGGCAACTTGGTGCAGATTTACAATTATGCGACCTGGGCATCACTTAAAAACAAATATAATTGCCATCCGCTGTTCAGCTATCAGGATTACTTGTCGGCCACACATAAAGATCCTGTACTGAATCTGGTAAGTATAGAAGCAGGTGAAGAGATTGATTTCAATAACCTTGAAAGTAATGTTTTGCTTGTTTTAACGACAAGTGCTGAAAACGGTGTGCAGGCGCAGCGGAGCTTCTTCGCTGACCTGTTAAGGTCGGGCGTGCGACTGCCGGTTATCATTAAACGCACTTATGGCGATATTTCTTCCGATGATCTGATGCTCTATGCGGCCACCGACATGGGTGCTTTGCTGAACGATGGTTTTGGCGATGGGGTGTGGATAGATGCCGCAGCCGATCTAAGCTTACTTAATGCGGTAAGCTTTGGTATTCTGCAGGCTACCCGGACGCGTATTTCAAAGACCGAATATATATCGTGTCCGAGTTGCGGCCGTACCTTGTTTGATTTGCAGGAAACTACGCAACTGATCCGGTCGCGAACTGACCATTTAAAAGGTATTAAGATCGGGATTATGGGTTGTATTGTGAACGGTCCGGGCGAAATGGCAGATGCTGATTATGGCTATGTGGGTACAGGTCCCGACAAGATTACACTGTATCGCGGTAAAGAAGTGGTTAAAAAGAACGTTAATACCGCAAATGCGCTCGACGATCTCATCGGCTTGATTAAAGAGGACGGAAACTGGATTGACGCAGTTTAACCTGTAACTCGTATATTGAGCCAAAATATAACCACATGAAACCAAATTCTTTTATCGCAGCCCTGCTGCTGGTATGCGCCAGTGTCAGCGTTTTTGCCCAGCAGTATACCGTGGGCTCTTTTAATATTCGAAACGACAATGCTGGTGATGTAGGCAACCGCTGGTCACAGCGCTCAGCCGTTGCCGCGAATCTGATTGAATTTCATCAGTTTGACGTAGTCGGACTGCAAGAGGCGCTGAAAAACCAGGTAGACGACTTGAGCAATGCCCTTCCCGAATATGCACATTACGGAGCAGGCCGGGATGATGGCAAAGATGGCGGCGAGCATTCGAGCATTTTTTACCGTAAGGATAAGTTCAAGTTGCTGAACAAAGGCGATTTCTGGTTGTCGGAAACGCCAGATAAACCGGGTAAGGGCTGGGATGCCACCTGCTGTAACAGGATTTGCAGCTGGGTTCAGTTGCAGGACATCAAAACAGGCAAACGCTTCTTCTTTTTTAACGTGCACTATGACCATGAAGGTAAGGTAGCTCGTATGGAGAGCAGCAAGCTGATTTTGAAAAAGATCTCAGACATTGCCAAAGGTCAGCCAGCCATATTCACGGGCGATCTGAACGGCAGCCACAAGAGTGAGTGGTACCTTAGGTTAGCAAATTCGGGTATGCTTACCGATACCTATGCTCAAGTTAAGAAGCCGTACTTGAATAATGCGTCGTTTAACGGCTGGGGTAGAAGTATGAGCGGCTACGATGTCATCGACCATATCTTCGTCACCAGGCACTTTCAGGCTCAGCGTTGGGGTGTTCTCACAGATACCTACTACGGCAAATTTGTATCAGACCACTTTCCGGTATTAGCCGATGTGAGACTAAAATAGGGCAAACCTTCGCTTTACGGTAAGTGTTGTATGGAAAAGCATTGGTATGACTCTTCAAAAATATATCAAAAAGCGCGATTTCAGCAAGACCCGGGAGCCGGGAGCCCATCACACAAAAGCTTCGGCAAAAAATAGTAAACTGAAGTTTGTGGTGCAGCGTCACCACGCTTCACGTTTGCATTACGACTTCAGGCTGGAGATGGAAGGTGTGCTGAAAAGCTGGGCCGTCCCTAAAGGTCCTTCACTCAATCCGTCCGACAAGCGACTTGCCATGATGGTGGAGGACCATCCGTACGACTACCGTACATTTGAGGGCACCATACCAAAAGGCAACTATGGGGCTGGTGTGGTGCATATTTTTGATGATGGTACCTACGAAGCCCTGGATGGAGGGAATGAAAAAGACCTGCTTAAGGGTTTGCACTCCGGTAACCTGAAATTTAGGCTGAATGGAAAAATCTTAAAGGGGGAGTTTGCGCTGGTCCACATCAAGAGTTCCGAAGACAATGCCTGGTTGTTGCTGAAGCATAACGATGAGTTTGCCGTGAAAAAGCCTTTCAATACCGAGGATCTTGTTTCCGCTTCGATTAAAAAGAAGGGGGTCGATTTTAAAAATGAGGACGGCAAAAATAGCAAGTCAAAACAGCGCGTAATCCCTGATCCGGAACCTCATGAACTGGAACAGGAAAATGAAATTACCGCAAAGTTTGGCCGTAAGACCGTTAAGCTGACCAACCTGAACAAGGTTTACTGGCCAGATGAGGGGATCACAAAAGGTGAGCTGCTTGGGTATTACGAGCAGATCAAAGATTACATCCTGCCCCATTTAAAAGACCGTCCGCTTTCGTTGAACCGCCACCCCAATGGTATTAAGGAACCTGGTTTTTTTCAAAAAGACCTCGATCTGGATAAGGTGCCGAAATGGATAAAATCTGCTCCCTTATATTCTGAGAGTAATGATAAAGATATTGATTACCTGATCTGCAACGACGAGGCTACATTGCTCTGGATGGCCAACCTGGGCTGCATCGAGATAAACCCCTGGCTGAGTCGGTACAAAAAGCCCGATAATCCTTTATTTGCGGTGCTCGATCTTGATCCGCACGACATTGATTTTGAAGAAGCGATCAGCGTGGCGCTTTCCGCAAAGGAATTGATGGATCGCATGAAATTGAGGTCTTTCATCAAAACGTCGGGGTCTAAGGGACTGCATATTTTTATTCCGGTTGGCGCTAAGTACGATTATCAGATCACTAAAGATTTTGTTCGTTATCTCGGAGAACAACTTCTCGATATGCATCCCGACACCACAAGCCTGGAACGCAGTCCGGCGAAAAGAAAAAATAAGATCTACCTCGACTTCCTGCAGAACCGACGCGGACAAACCATTGCGGCACCTTACTCTGCTCGGCCAAAAGCCGGTGCCACAGTGTCTGCGCCGCTCGACTGGAAGGAGGTTGCGCCCGGTCTCAATTTGAAGGATTATACCATTTTTAATATGGCCGATCGGCTCAGGAAAAAAGGAGATTTGTGGGAGGATGTCTTTTCGGTAAAGAATGATCTGCTGAAAGCACTTAGGAACTTTAAGGGTTGATTGTAGGGTTTACGTTTTATCAGGCCCCCCGATTTGTTTGAGTTTGGTCAGAAAACATGGTGAAATTTTGATGTTGACGGAAAGCAGTTAAATTTGTTAACACTGTTATTATTCCCATGGGCATAGCTGAACGCAAGGCAAGACAAAAAGAAGAGTTCAAAGCAAGTATACTGGAAGCTGCATGGCAGCAAGTGATTACTGAAGGCTGGCAATCGCTGTCCATCAGGAAAATTGCGGACGCTATTGAGTACAGCGTTCCGGTAATTTACAGCCATTTTGAAAACAAGGAGGCTATTTTACTTGAATTTGCTAAAGAGGGGTTTCAGAAGCTGGCCGACACGTTGCAGGCGATCAAAGAGCAACATACTGATCCTGCCCGCCAGTTGGAAGCAATGGCTTATGCCTACTGGGACTTTGCTTTTGACAACAAAGAGTATTATCAGCTCATGTTTGGTCTGGGGATTCCGGCGTGTGAGCAGGTGAATCAGATTACCGAACTGAAGAATATGACGCAGGTGATGATCGAGCCCATTCAAAGCGCGATATCCCAGAGCAAAACTAAAAGCGCCGAGTGTTTCTTAAAATACCATACCTATTTTTCTATACTGCATGGGCTGGTTTCCATTCAAATGATCGAGAAGACCGGGAAGCCAGGTCCTGAAAAGCGCATGATCCTGAAGGATGCGATTTCCGGATTTATAGCGTCCCTGCTTGCGGGGTAATCCTGAATTTATCTATATTTACTTCCGCCTGAATAAGCAACTAACAAAACAAGATATGAGACGATTGTTTAATACAAACTTTAACAACGAGAGCATGCATTTCATGCTGCTGGTATTGCGGGTCACCTTCTCCGTGTTTATGATTACACACGGCTATATGAAACTTCAGATGCTTACCGCCGGTGGTGAAATCCAGTTCGGTGATCCGATCGGCGTTGGTCAGGCTGCATCTTTATATCTCGCTGTTTTTGCCGAATTCTTTTGTTCCGTGTTATTATTGCTGGGTTTGGCAGGCAGACTGGCCACCATACCGCTCATCATTACCATGATCGTAGCCGCATTTATTGTTCATGCACCTGATCCGTTTGCGAAGAAAGAGATGGCCTATCATTTTCTGGTAGTTTATCTGTTCCTGCTTGTGTCTGGTCCTGGAAAATACAGTATCGATCATTTCATCAGCCGCAGTTTAAATCCTCGCAGACGATAGTTTATATGATTTATCATAAATAACCGTTATAGCTGTTATGAAAAAACTCCTGATCATTTTTCTGGCAGCTATAGCTGTTTCAGGCTGCGGCATAAACAAACAAACCGAGCAGATCAAAGCACTGGAGAAGTGTAAATATCGTATTACGGCCGTGGAGCAATTGCTTGTTGGCGGTACAGATGTGAGAAAGCTGATCGGCGGTGAGGATATTAATCTTGCCAGCCTGCCGGCACTTGCTTTCGGCTTTCTGAGGCAGGATATTCCGCTGAAAGCAAGGCTCAATCTGGAAGTAACCAACCCGTCCTCCAATCATGCAGCTATCAACGAATTTGAGTATAAGATACTGGTCAATAGTCAGGAACTTGCTAATGGTTTTGTAAACCAGGAGGTAAGTGTAGGTCCGGGACAAAGCACCGTTGTACCGGTAGATATGACCGTAAACGCGTATCCTTTTATATCCAACGACAAGGTGATGGGGGAAATCAGTGAATTTCTGAAGACCCGCACAAATGGTACGGAGAAGAAAGGTATGCTGACGCTCAAAATTAAACCCAGCATCAAGGTAGGCAGCACCCTGGTGAAATATCCTGGCTATATCACCATTGACAAAGAGATAAGCAGCAAAATTCTGCTATAATCATGGCTTTGCTGTTGAGGTGTCTCATTATTGCAGCATTGTTACCTGTATTTTTCGTCGATAAATTTTCGATTACAGATTTTTGGTTATTTTCGAATCAACTATGAATGTAACCATGAAGTTTCGACTGCTTTTTGTGGCCCTGTTTTTTCTTTGCCTACGTACTCAAGCACAACGTATGCAGCAGCTCAATGCTGCAGAAATCAGGCAAGGGCTGGAGGCATTGCAGGTTACCGGAAGCGTGCTTTATATAGCTGCGCATCCGGATGACGAAAATACCCGGCTATTGACGTACCTGGCAAGGGAAAAGAAGCTGAGAACAGGCTATCTCTCCCTTACGCGTGGCGACGGCGGTCAGAACCTGATAGGCAATGAGCAGGCGGAATTGCTGGGCTTGATCCGTACGCAGGAGCTGCTTGCGGCGCGACGTATCGATGGAGCCGAACAATTTTTTACACGTGCCAACGATTTTGGGTTTTCTAAAAACCCGGAGGAAAGTTTCCGTATATGGGAAAAAGGGAAGATACTGGGCGATGTGGTCTGGGTGATCCGGAACTTTCGGCCCGATGTGATCATCACCCGCTTTCCGGAAGATTCCCGGGCCGGACACGGACATCACTCAGGATCAGCAATACTGGCCCGTGAGGCCTTTACTGCAGCGGGAGATCCTAAACAGTTTCCGGAGCAACTTGCTTTTGTGAAGCCCTGGCAGGCGAAAAGAATCGTGTGGAACACTTTTAATTTCGGTGGCAATAATACCACGTCGGAAGATCAGCTGAAGATTGATGTAGGATTGTACAACCCGCTGTTTGGCAAGAGTTATGGCGAATTGGCTGCAGAGAGCCGGTCGAGCCACCGGAGCCAGGGATTCGGTTCGGCCATGCAGCGAGGCAGCGGTTACGAATATTTTTCCCATATAGCTGGCGCGGAAGCCAAGGGAGATCTTTTTAGCGATATAGACCTTACATTAGGCAGGT
Organism: Pedobacter faecalis; assembly: GCF_030182585.1. Lineage (NCBI taxonomy): Bacteria > Pseudomonadati > Bacteroidota > Sphingobacteriia > Sphingobacteriales > Sphingobacteriaceae > Pedobacter > Pedobacter faecalis. The sequence goes on from NZ_JARXOW010000001.1 coordinate 58,870, forward strand.
TGTCGAAGGGCGCAGCTGTCCAGAAACTGTTAGCTGAGATAGCCAGGAATTACGATGTGGCCGACCCTTCAAAGTCGGTCCCTAAACTTCTTGAGCTAAAAGTGATGGTGAACGATCTGCCGTTCAAGCATCAGGCTTTAGATGATCTAATCCTTTCCTGTGCAGGCATCTGGCTGGAGAGCGCCGCGTTGAATCAGACCTATGCCCTGGGCGAAGAAATCGATGTGCGCGTACAGGCGATTGTTCGCCCCGGATCGGGGTTTTCACTGCCGGTAGAGGTCACAGAGGTCTTGTCGGGAGCATCGTTTAACCTGAAACCGAACGTCCTGGCCTCGCAGGATCGAAGCATAGCGCCGAAGGATATTGCCATTACGCAGCCGTACTGGCTCGAGCAGAAGCATGGCATCGGGACATTCAACGTAGATGATCTCCATAAGATAGGTATGGCGGAGAACAAGCCGGCAGTTGCAGCTTTATTTACGATAAAGGTGGGCAACCAGGTTATAGAGAAATCTTTGCCAGTGGTGTATAAATATACGGATCAGGTGAAAGGCGAAATCTATCAGCCGCTGGTCATTGCACCTCCAGTTACAGCCACGCTTTCTGAAAAGGCTTTTATTTTTAACGGTAACGCAGAGAAGAAGGTGGTCGCCACACTGCGCGGCTTTAAAGAAAACGTGTCAGGCATGATCCGGCCGGTGGTACCAACGGGCTGGAAAGTAAGTCCGGAACAGTTGCAGTTTACTTTAGGTCGGAAAGGAGAGGAGCGTAATGTGGAATTTACAGTTACACCGGCTGGCAGCGTCTCCTCGGGTACACTTTCGTTAAAAGTTGTTGTCGATGGAAAAACATACGACAAGGGACTGCATGAGATCAACTACGACCATATACCAGCCCAAACGCTGTTTCCTCTGGCGGCAGCAAATGTTAACCGTGTTAGCCTGGTTGTCGGCGGTAAACGCATCGGCTATATCGCCGGAGCTGGTGATCTGATTCCCGAATCACTTCGTCAGATTGGCTACCAGGTAGAACTACTTAACGCAAACCAGGTGATCACACAGGATCTATCAAAGTTTGACGCTATTGTAACCGGGGTGCGTTTATATAATGTAAGCGATCAGGCCAGGGTGATGCAGCCTAAACTCATGAATTACGTAGAGAACGGTGGCACACTGTTGGTACAATACAACGTGAATGCACCGCTGCGTATAGACAATATGGGACCTTACCCTTTCCGGTTGTCGAGAGACCGGGTAACCGAGGAAGATGCAGCGGTTACTTTCCTGGCGCCTCAGCATCCGGTGCTTAACGTTCCCAATAAAATTACAAAAGACGATTTCAACGGCTGGGTGCAGGAGCGGGGACTATATTTCGTGACCGACACTGACCAGAGATATACGCCGCTGTTTAGCATGCACGATGCAGGAGAGCCCGCCCGGACCGGTTCGCTTATCGTAGCCGATTATGGGAAAGGGCGTTACATCTACACCGGTATTTCCTTTTTCCGTCAGCTACCCGCGGGCGTTCCCGGAGCCTATCGGCTGTTTGTTAATCTTATATCCAGGAGAAACTAGAGGACATGCAGAACGAAAAGCGGTTTTATATCCTGTTGGTTGGCTGGCTTGTTCTGCTCATAGTGTTGTTTTATGCATTTACGCGGTATTTTGAATGATCTTGCTAAGATTAGATCGCTATGAGTAGTATCGACTGGGCGGTATTAGTATTAACGCTGGTTTTCATAGTCGTCTATGGGGTCTATAAGAGTCGCGATACCCAAAATATACAAGGTTATCTTCTCGGTAACCAGTCGCTGCCCTGGTACCATGTTTGCCTTTCGGTTATGGCTACGCAGGCGAGTGCTATTACCTTTCTCTCAGCGCCTGGCCTGGCGTACTCCTCGGGTATGGGTTTTGTACAGTTCTATTTTGGTTTGCCGCTGGCGATGATTGTGCTTTGCGTAACCTTTGTACCTATTTTTCATCGCCTGAAAGTCTATACCGCCTACGAGTACCTGGAGCAGCGGTTCGACCTGAACACCCGTGCGCTTACCGCTTTTCTTTTTCTCGTACAAAGGGGCTTGTCTACCGGCATCACCATATACGCGCCGTCTATTATTTTATCGACCATACTCAACATCAATACCACATACACTACCCTGTTTATGGGTAGCCTGGTTGTATTTTACACCGTATACGGAGGCACCCGGGCTGTGTCTTACACGCAAATGCTCCAGATGAGCATTATCTTTTGCGGACTCTTTGCTGCTGGGGCCATGGTGGTTCACTTACTGCCGGCCGAGGTAGGCTTTGTAAAAGCGCTGGATATTGCGGGCAAAATGGGCCGTACTGAAGCGATCGATTTTACCTTCGACCTCAATAACCGGTACACGGTATGGACCGGTATTATCGGTGGATTCTTTTTACAACTTTCTTATTTTGGCACCGATCAGAGCCAGGTTGGTCGATATTTGTCGGGCGCCTCCGTAAGCCAAAGCCGCATGGGTTTACTTATGAATGGTTTGGTAAAAATACCTATGCAGTTCCTGATCCTGCTCATCGGTGTGCTGGTCTTCACCTTCTATCAGTATAACCGCCCGCCTATATTCTTCAACAGTTTTGAGTTGAATCGCTTAGAGAAGAGCGCTTACGCTCCGCAGCTTAGAAAGCTCAGTGCCGAATATGATGAGGCCTTTCAGCAAAAGCAGGTGGTGGTTCAGCAAATGAACAATGCTTTGGATCAGAACAACGAAGCTGCGGTGAATGAGCAGCGCCTGCTGCTTCAGCAAGCCGATCAAAAGCAAAAAGATTTACGTGAGAAGGTCACTCTATTAATGAAGGCGAACAATAAGGACGCCAATACAGATGATGTGAACTATGTATTCCTCAGTTTCGTGACTCAGTATCTTCCGCGTGGACTTGTGGGACTGCTTATAGCCATTATCTTTCTGGCATCGATGGGTTCAACCGCCAGCGCACTCAATTCCCTGGCGTCGACCAGCGTCATCGACATCTATAAACGCCTTGTAAGGAAGGATGCATCAGACGATGAATATTTGCAAGCCTCGCGACTGGCTACGTTGTTTTGGGGTGTTGTTTGTATCGTTATGGCGCTTTATGCCGGGAAAATCGGTAACCTCCTGGAGGCGGTTAATATTCTGGGCTCCTACATATATGGCACAATACTGGGGATTTTTCTCGTTGCCTTTTACGTAAAACATGTACAGGGACGTGCTGTTTTTGCCGCGGCACTGCTCTCCGAAGTCATTACCATAGTCCTGGGCTGGCAGGAGGCCGTCGCTTATCTTTGGCTCAATGTGATCAGTTGCGCCATGGTGGTCGGCTTTTCGATCTTCATCCAATACTTCACCGGCGGAAAAGAAAAGACCGCCCATTCCAGTGGAGGGGCGGTCTCATAGCATAGCAAAATAATTTATTTCCTGGCTTCAGCTAACAGGGCTCCGTTCAATCGGATATATTCCTGGTTCTTGATTTCGGTAGCAATCTTTAATCCTTCTTCCGCTGTTTTGGCGGCTCCGGCTTTGTCGCCCATCTTGAGCTGAACGCGGCCTTTCCATAATTTAACCCAAGGCTGGGTGGTGTTGTTAGCGTCTGCCGCATTCATCCACTCCAAGGCTTTATTGATGTCTTTTCCGTTCTCAAAGTAGTACTGCGCAGCCTGAAAGTACGGTTTCTTTTCGCCCTTCATGGCTTCGTCGATACTGGCCATTACTTTGCTGTCTACGTCGGTGCTCAGGTTTACCGTTACACCGGTGTTCTCCCACATCAATTGCAATTTAGCTGTTGTCGGATAGACGTCAGAGAATTGAATAGTGAAAGTTTCCACTTTGTCTTTAAGCTTAACTGGTTTTACTTTTACGCGCAGTACGTCGTTGGCTTCTTTGTAAGTGTACGAACCCCATTGTTTGGCTTCTTTGTTAAACACGATTGTCCAGTCGTTCTGCTCAGGTATGGTGAACAACGCATACTCGCCTGCAGGAAGGTTCTGGCCTTCAATTTTAACATCCTCGCTAAACTTGATGGTCGTCGCCGAGTTGGCACCAGTACGCCATACGGTTCCATAAGGTTCGAGTCCGCCAAATATCTTACGTCCTTTAACGTTAGGGCGGGCATAGTTAAGGGTAATAGTGCCAAGTCCGAATGCCTGGGTAACCGTTTGAGAGGTACTCGCCTGAGGCATTTTAAGTCCCTGAGCATTACCTTCAAATTGCAATCCAGCGGCAAGAGCAATGACCAGCATGGTTTTCAACGTCGTTTTCATATTTTATTACTGTTAAATTTTGTTGTGCTAAATTAATGCTAAAGCGGATTATATGGTCATTATATTTTGATTAATTTAGCCCGCATGGTTAATTATCGCATTTGGCTTGCCTCTGTCTGTCTCTTCTGTTTGTCTTGTTCTGCATTCAAGTATACTGCCGCACCAAATTTGGAGCCGGGCGTATCAAGAAGGCTGGCCGAGTACAGAAAAGCAATCATAAAAGGCACCAATTACAATCTCGAACTGGATATTCCTGGAGATAGGCAGGCTGGTATAGCAGCCAGGGAAGTCATCACCTTTCAAATGTCTGATGTCACACATCCTTTGCAGATCGATTTCAAGGAGGACCCGGCCAAGCTTAAGTCGCTTGCCGTAAATGGCAAGACAACAGCTATAGATCATCGTGATGAACACATCATTATTGCCCCTGAGCATTTAACCAAGGGTTCGAACAGGATAGAGATAAGTTTTGAGGCTGGTAATGGTGCGCTGAACAGGAACGCCGACTATTTATATACTTTATTTGTGCCGGACCGGGCCAGAACCGTTTTTCCTTGTTTCGACCAGCCGGATCTGAAAGCTACCTATACACTCACGCTGATGTTGCCGTACGACTGGACCGCAATTGCCAATGCTGCCCTTCAGGATTCTGTGCAGACCGGCGATCGCAAGACTTACCGCTATGCGACCTCTGATACATTGAGCACATACCTTTTTGCTTTTGCGGCAGGTAAGTTTTTTCGCGCCTCGGAGCGACTGGCAGAGGGTAACAACCCCAAGTATGTTTCCGACTTCCTGTACCGGGAAACTGACACGGCTAAACTGAAAACCAGCATCAGGTCTGTATTTGATCTTCATGCAGCTTCGCTTCGCTATATGGAGGAGTGGACAGGCATACCGTATCCCTTCCAAAAGTTCGGGTTTGTGGCTATTCCTGATTTTCAGTTTGGCGGAATGGAGCACCCAGGTGCGATACAATACAAGGCTTCTGCTTTTTTCCTGGATTCGGGAGCTACAAAAGATCAGTTGAACGCAAGAAGTCACGTAATAGCACATGAAACTGCGCACATGTGGTTCGGCGACCTGGTAACAATGAACTGGTTTACCGACGTATGGATGAAGGAGGTGTTTGCCAATTTTATTGCCGACAAGAGCATGGAAGCCGAGACCGGTAAGGATTTGTTTGATCTTAAGTTTTTGCTTGATCATTTTCCGGCAGCATACGGGGTGGACCGCACCTCAGGTTCTAACCCGATCAGGCAGGACCTGGATAATCTGAAGGATGCAGGAACACTTTACGGCAATATCATCTATCACAAAGCACCTGTGATGATGCGGCAACTGGAAAGATTGATGGGGGAGGAGAAGTTCCAGCGGGGTGTACAGGAATACCTGAAGAAATTTGCGAATGGCAACGCTTCCTGGCCCGAGCTGATTAGTATCCTGGATAAGTATACTGATGAGGACCTGCAAGCATGGAACAAGGTCTGGGTGAACGATGTGGGGCGGCCGGTGGTCGACTATAAAGTAGAAGAGGAGCGTGGTAAAATATCTGCATTCACCATCACGCAGCATCCGGAGTATGGTAATCATCGTTTATGGCCGCAGTGGGTGGAGGTCAAGTTTTTCTATCCGGGCAGGACGGAAGAATTTAGCGTAAACCTAAACGCAGAAACGGTTCAACTTCCACAGGCAAAAGGGCTGAATAAACCCTTATTTGTACTCTTCAACTCGTCCGGACAGGGCTACGGTTTGTGGCCGGTTGATAAGGAAATGTTTGACCGCATATATGCTATTGAAAAGCCGCTAAACCGGGCCTCTGCTTACATAACCCTGTATGAGAACATGCTGACTGGGAGGTCCATTTCACCGGTAACGCTGCTGAACTTGCTCATGAAGGGTTTGCAAAAGGAAACTGAAGAACTGAATTTAAAGCTCATCACGGGCTATATTGGCACTATATATTGGGAATTTTTAAGTGCGGCCGACAGAGCTGCAGCATCCGCTTCTTTGGAACGTACGCTGTGGCTTGCGTTAAGCGAACACGGACAGGCTAATCATAAAAAGCTGCTATTCAAGAGCTATCAGGATATTTTCGCCTCCGCGGAGGCCAGGGATCGCTTGTACCGGATATGGCATACCCAAGCGCCGCCCGATGGCTTAAAGCTTACTGAAGACGACTATACAACCCTTGCGTTTTCGCTTGCGCTAAGAGGCGATGCCGACAAGGATCTTGTGAAAAAGCAATTGGCCCGCATCAGCAATCCGGACCGCCGTACACGCTTCGAATTTATAATGCCGGCCGTATCGGCATCGGTGGCCGAGCGTGACGCGTTTTTCGAGAGTCTGCAGCAGCGCGCCAACCGTGGTAAGGAAGCTAATGTGGTGGCTGCACTTTACTATTTGCATCATCCGCTAAGGCAGCAAACCTCTGCGAAATATCTGAGAAAAAGCCTGGAGATGCTGGTGGAGATTCAGACGACGGGCGACATATTCTTTCCGCAGAACTGGCTGCAGGCAACATTTTCTTATTATCAGCATGCCGAAGCCGCAGACACGGTGCGCAGTTTTCTTGACGAAAACCCTGATTACAATCCGAAGTTGAAGGCCAAGATCCTTCAAGCGGCAGATCATGTTTTTAAAGCGGAAAAATTACTGAGAAAGGACTGATCCTTCAGGCCCAATATTTTGATTTGCATAGCTTTTTAACGAGTTTTGGAAATCAATCTTTTCCCGCATGGATGATCTTCTTGCCGCACGTCTCCAGATGGCCTTTTCGCTGGGCTTCCACATTGTTTTTGCTTGTATAGGAATGGTTATGCCGTTCTTTATGTCGGTAGCCCATTTTTATTGGCTCAAGACGAAAAAGTTGGTATTCAGAGATGTAACGAAGGCATGGAGTAAGGGTGTTGCTATTTTTTTTGCTACAGGTGCTGTGTCGGGTACGGTGCTTTCTTTTGAACTTGGTTTGCTCTGGCCCACTTTTATGGAACATGCAGGCCCTATTTTTGGGATGCCCTTCTCACTGGAAGGCACGGCCTTTTTTATCGAAGCAATTGCACTTGGCTTCTATCTGTACGGTTGGGGAAAGCTGCATCCCTGGTTCCATTGGTTTACAGGGGTCATTGTCGGTATCAGCGGTTTGGCTTCAGGTATTCTGGTTGTGGCAGCTAACTCCTGGATGAACAGTCCGGCCGGATTTGATTTTATTGACGGACAATACCTGAATATAGACCCTATCGCGGCAATGTTCAACGATGCCTGGTTTTCTCAGGCCCTGCATATGTGTATAGCGGCGTTCGTGGCTACCGGCTTTGCCGTGGCTGGTGTGCATGCGCTGATGATTCTGCGCCGCCGGAACGTGGAGTTCCATGCAAAGGCCTTTAAGATTGCCGCGGTTTTTGGCGCTGTGGCGGCTTGTCTGCAGCCTTTAAGCGGAGATATTTCAGCAAAGGACGTGGCAGAGCGGCAACCTGCAAAGCTGGCGGCGATGGAGGCACACTTTCATACAGAAAAGGGTGCAGGGCTAATTATTGGCGGCATACCCGACACGGCAACCAAAACCGTAAAATATGCCGTAAAGATACCAAACTTACTCAGCTTTATGACTACTGGTGATTTCAATGGCGAGGTGAAAGGACTTGATCAGATTCCGGTGGAGGACCAGCCTCCTGTGGCAGTAACGCATTACGCATTCCAGGTAATGGTTGGCCTCGGAATGTTACTCGTGTTGATTTCAATGCTATTCTTTGCGGCGCTGTGGAAGAAAAAGCTTTGGCTCGAAAGCCGATGGCTGCTAAAACTGTTTGTGGCGGCTACACCGCTTGGATTCATCGCTGTGGAAGCGGGCTGGACAGTAACGGAAGTGGGCAGACAGCCCTGGATTATTCAAGGCATAATGCGGACGGCTGATGCGGTGACGCCAATGCCTGGCATTGCTTACTCCTTTTATCTGTTTACGGCCATTTATGTGTCGCTCTCGGTGGTAGTGGCTATGTTGCTGTACCGGCAGATATCAATGGTTGGTAAATTGTATGATTCATCTTTAAAAGCGAACGACTGATGTTATACATTGTAATTGTTTTCTTGTGGCTGTCTATCTTGTTATACATTCTGTTAGGCGGAGCAGATTTTGGGGCGGGTATTATTGAACTGTTTACATCAGCCAAAAACAAGGAGCGAACGCGTAAGACGATGTATAAAGCCATTGGCCCCATTTGGGAAGCTAACCATATGTGGCTGATCATTGCTATAGTGATCCTTTTCGTAGGTTTCCCTCGAATTTATACCACTGTGTCGGTATACCTGCATATTCCGCTTGTGTGCATGCTGCTTGGTATTGTAGCTCGGGGAACAGCCTTTGTATATCGGAATTATGACGCCGTCCGCGATGATATGCAGAAAATATATACCCCGATCTTTGTATATTCCAGTTTAGTTACACCCTTCTTCCTTGGTATTATTGCGGGGAGCGCAGTATCGGGGCAGATCGATGCGCAGGCGGACGATTTTTTATCAGCGTATGTCTTCAGTTGGCTCAACTGGTTTTCTGTTTCCGTGGGGATGTTTACAGTTTGCATCTGCGGTTTCCTGGCAGCGATTTTCATCATCGGGCAGACTGTTCGGGACGAAGACCGGAACTACTTTGTCAGGAAAGCAAAGCAAACGATCTTTATGGTCATGTTCAGTGGCTTGTTTGTGTTTGCTGCTGCTTATTACGAAGGTATTCCACTGCTCACCTGGATTTTCGGTGATTTCCCGGGTGTGGCGGCAATTGTATCAGCAAGTATTTCGCTTGTGGTAATGTTTTATTTTCTTGGCCGCAACCGGCCCGTATTGCTTAGGTTGCTCGCCGGCTTTCAAGTCACGATGATCCTTTTTGCAGCTACTTATACGCACTTTCCTGATATTGTGCTGATTAAAAATGGTCCGAATTTATCATTGCTGGCACATCAGGGCCAGGCGAAGACAATATCGTCTCTGGCTTATGCCCTGCTTGCTGGGAGTGTATTCATTTTGCCTGCCTTGGCATATCTTATTTACATCTTTCAGGTGAAGGCTAAAGCGCAAGGTGAATCTTAAATGACTGGTTATTATCTTCTTCAGCGATTTTAACAAAATCGTGACAACACGCAATTAAACCAAGCTTTACGAGCCTAGTCATACTTCCGAAAAAACACAGAATAGATATTTCTCAGTATGAAAAACGGATTTTTCGGCACACTAGCGGCCATTGTATTAATAGCATTCAGCGCGCCTATGGCCACAGCTCAGAAAGTTACGGAATTACAGGAAGTGGGTATCGTAGCTCCTCCGGCTATGAAAATAGACGGTAAAAATTTCGAATGGAAGGACGCGGATTTTACCGTTAATAAGCGCACTACGCTTTCCTATATCATCAGTAATGATGACAAAAATCTGTATCTTATTGTCAAGTCGACCGACGCCATGAATAATAACAAAATTCTTGCGGGTGGCATTACTTTTTCAGTGAATCCCGACGGTAAGAAAAAAGAGAAGGAAAGCATCAGCCTGACATATCCCCTGATTAACCGTAGTAATATGAGAGGACCGGGAGGAGCCGGCATGAGAAGAATGGGCGCGGCTATGGGCATGGGTGGCGGCGCAATCCCGTCGCAGAAAGAACGGGATTCTATGATGGCCGCCATGCAGCGTACGCAATTGGCTCAGGCGAAAGAGATTAAATTAAATGGATTTAAAAAAACGACAGACACGTTGGTGTCTATTTATAACGCAGAGGGAATAAAGGCTTTTGCTTCTATTGATAAGGAGAATGTGTTTTTCTATGAAGCCGCAATTCCTTTGGAAGAGCTCGGAATGTCTGCCGGAAACACAAAGGAGTTCGTCTATAATATTAAAGTAAACGGTTTACAACTGGCGGGATTTGATGGTCCCGGCGGCGGCGGTGGACGCGGTAATGTGGTAGTGATGGGAAGCCCGAGAGGTGGGGGTGGTTTTGGTGGTGCGAGAGGGGGCGGCTTTGATTTTCAAGAGTTTACAAGTCCAACAGATTTTTGGGGAAAATATACTTTGCTTCAGAAATAACTCTGTATACGCGCACACCAAATAATATTTAATCATACACACAAATGAATCATTTTTTTCAGGCTGTGAGAACGGTGATGGCACTGCTTCTTATAGGGCTTAGTTCATCCAGTCTATTTGCTCAGGTCCCTGCTGGAAAGCCTTCGGACCCACCTCCGCCCTTGCCTTTCCGGGAGATCAGCGGTATTGTAAAAGACAGTACAGATCTTGGCGTTATCGGTGCCACGGTGAGCCTGACTTCGGAGAAAGACACTTTGAAAACAAGCACCAACAGCGACGGTATTTTCATTTTTAAAAATGTTAAGTCGGCCACCTACACGCTTGTTGTACAGAGCATAGGTTTTCGCGCTACCCCACCCATGCGCTTTAAGCAGAATGACCTTGCGCCACGTATTGTGATGGATCCCATCGTTCTTAGCGAGGAAAAGAACACACTGAAGGAGGTTGTCATTAGTGGTACGCCGTCTATAACCTATAAGACGGATACTGTAGAATATAAAGCAAGCGATTACGTGGTGCGCAAAAATGCCAGTGTGGATGAGTTGCTCAAGAAGATGGAAGGTATGGAAGTGGGCAATGACGGGACGTTGGTTCACCAAGGTGAGAGTGTTACCCGAGCAAAAGTAAATGGTAAGGAGTTTTTGGGTGGCGACGTCGCTAATGCCATAAAAAATCTGCCGGCAGAAATTGTAGATAAGATACAGATTGTGGACGACTACGGAGATCAGGCTGCGCGCACAGGTATTAAAGATGGCGATGCGCAGAAGATATTGAATATTACAACACGTACGGATAAGTCGGTGGGAAATATGGCCAATGTTAATATGGCTGCCGGAAACAATGATAGGTATGAGGCTGGAATCTTCGGTACGAGGATTAACCAAAATCAGCAGATTGGTTTGAATGCCAACTACACGAATACCGTGAATGGCGTGAATGTGAACGCCGGTGATATGGGTGGTTTCGGTGGGGGAGGCTTCAGAGGACGAAGAGGTAATAACCCAAGTGCATCTGGCGGTATAGGCGGTAATACCAAGATGGGCAGCACATCTTTCAGTATACGCGACAAAGTCGGCTCAAAGATCGAGTACAACTTGAATTACGATTTCACAAGGACTTCCGCGAATTCGATTAATGCTTCGGAGTCTTTGGTAAACAGGGCAGGATCGCTCCCTGGCGCAGGAAATACGAGCTTATTTACCATAAGTAATTCCGATGGAGACGATGATGACAAAACGCATGAACTGAGGCTTGAGACGGAAATCAATCTTGATTCGAATGATTTTTTGCGCATCAATCCGCGGCTATCTTATTCGTCGACTTCTGCGTTAAGTGAGTTCAGGCGGTCAGTTACCGGCACGTTAAATGGAGCAGACCAGAGCAGACTGGAAACTGGAAGTAATGGACGTAATAATACCACGCCTTCATTAGGTCTGACGGTGTTTTACCAGCATTTATTTTCCAAGCCAAGGAGAAATTTTTCTATTCAGGCCGAGGTTAGCCGAAATAATAATGAGATAAAGCAGACCCAGGACAGATTAGATTCCTTATATTATTTGCCTGTGGATGAGCAGCAGCTTCTGATAGACCGGATAGTGGCCAGAAAAAACCTAAGAAACAATTATCGAGGCAGCATGACTTATGCTGAACCACTTAGTGGAAATACACAACTAGAATTTAATGCACAGGTTAACCGAAACGGTTATGATAACGATGCAATCACTAGCGAGCTGAATAGCGCTGGCGTGCCTGAGGTCAGGGATGATCTGAGTAACATCTATAAGTATTCTTTTACACAGGGACGTCTGTCTGTAAATTTTCGGTATGGAATGCAGAGTACTTCCAAAGTCCGGTTTTCACTGGGCTTAACTGGTGTGCCTGCCCAATTGTCGGGCACAAAGGCAAGCTTGGGGACCTCTACCAACCGGACCAGTTTTAATATTGTGCCTATTGCCCGCATGGAATATCTATGGTCGAGACAACACAGAATTAATATCGACTACTCGGGAAATGCCACAGAGCCTACTTTCGACCAAATTCAGCCTGTGCGTGACGTTTCCAATCCGCAAAATCCGGTCATTGGTAATCCGAACCTCAAAGCAACTTTTGTACACGGTATTCGTGCAGGATACAATAACTACATTGCCAACTCAAAATTGAACTATTCAGTAAACGCGAATCTTTCATTTACAGACAATGCTGTGATCCAGAACCGGGTAGACACTATCGATACTACGATCCCTGAAAAACCTGTTCAGGTGACTGAAACACGCTTTACCAATATGAATGGCGTCTATCGAATGGGAGGAAACTATAACATAAGCAAGCAGCTGTCGAACAGGAAGTATAACCTTCAGTTGAACGGTTCTGTTAATTATAACCGCGGAGTGGGGATTTCCAACAGTCGTGAAAATATAAACAGGCAATTCACCATAGATCAACGGTTTGGCCCAAGAATTAATCCGACTGAGTGGTTCGAAATTAATCCACATATCTCATATACTTACACCAGTTCAAGGAACACGCTTGAAAGTTTCATTGATAATAAGACAAAGACGCTCGGTCTAAACCTTGACGGAAGGGTTTATTTTAGCGAAACCTGGTTGTTGGGTTACAATGGAAGCAAGCGCTTTATTAGTGGACTTTCATCAAACATTAACAACGATCCTTTCGTTGTTAATGCATATCTCGAGAAGGAAGTATTCAATCGTCGAGGCAGAATTACGTTCCAGGCTTACGATATTTTGAATCAGAATAACGTAGTCAGTCGAAGCAACACTGACTTCGGCTACACCGATATCCGATCTAACCCGGTGAGCCGCTTCTTTATGCTGAGGTTAAGTATGCGGTTGCAGAAGTGGAGCGGAGCTCAGGGTAGGGGCGGAAGAGAGATCCGGCGAAGGGGAGACGGCAGCTTTTTTTAAAACCTCCTAGCGCACTTTATCTGATTTTTAATATCTTCATAGTTCTAATAGGATATTTATGAAGGGTAAAGGGCGCTTGCTCATGATCTTTGCGGTGATTGCAGCGTTTGTTATATTTTTTTCCCAGTGTGTAGATGCTCCCAAGGAGCTGAAGGCAACAGAAAATACGCTTGCCGGCTCTGAGAGTTGTAAGCAGTGTCATCAAAAGATATACAATGATTATCAGCATGACTTTCATGCCCGGACTTCAAGGCCTGTAAGAGACACAGACCTGGTAGAGGGACCGCTGCCGGATTCGATATACAGGTTTCACAAGGATCTGAAAATACAGGTGGAAAAGCGGTCCGGCGGAATGTATCAGGTAGCATATTTTGACGGGGAGGAGGCCATGGCCAGACGATTCGATGTCGTCATCGGATCAGGGAAAAATGCCTATACCTACGGATCCTGGCAGGGGAAACTGCTTACACAGTTACCGTTGTCTTATTTCCGGGCTATAAATGCCTGGGCGAACAGCCCTGGCTTTCCTAAGGACCGGGTGCACTTTAGCCGTCCTATCGATCAGCGTTGCCTCGAATGTCATAGTAGTTTCGTGGAGCAGGCCCCTGCGACGCATCAAGGGATTGCAACAGTAGAACGATTTCAACCGGGATCCATCGTTTACGGCATTAATTGCGAAAGATGCCACGGTCCTGCTGGAAGGCACGTCGAGTTCCACAGGAATGATCGCGAAGAAAAGAAGCCGCACTATATCACCCTTTATAGTTCATTGACCCGAAAGCAACGGCTTGACGCCTGCGGAATTTGCCATTCTGGTGTCGACATGCAGTCATTGAAGACAACTTTTAATTTTAAACCGGGCGATACCTTAGAATCCTATTATGCGATTGCTGCCAATCAGCAAGGGCAGGCGTCTCCCGATGTCCACGGCAACCAAGTTCAGATGCTGGCGCAGAGTAAATGTTTTACCGCTAGCGATAAACTCGACTGCAACACGTGTCATAGTCCACATGAATCAAAGAAGGCGGGGTTGACGGCTTATTCAAGGAAATGCATGTCCTGTCATCCCTCGGTCGAGCATAGTGCGAAAACGCTTTCCAATGCGATGGTTAAGACGAACTGTATTGATTGCCATATGCCTTTGCAGAAGTCGAGGGTGATCAGTTTTCAGGAGGCAGGCAAATCCGATGCGAGTCCATACAAGCTACATACCCACAGGATTGCGATATATTAGACGCTAATGTATAAAAGAGAAAGCCCGATACATCGTATCGGGCTTTCTCTTTTATATTTTGGCTAGAAGCTAACTTAGAATGAAAAGTCATCGCCTTGTGCACGGGCAGGAATGCTCTCGTGGTTGTCGGCGTACTCATATCTTTTCTCTACGACTTCCTGGTGATTTTTAATATACTCTACCGTTTCATTAAGGCCTTCAGCAAACTTTTCGAAGTCCTCTTTATATAAAAAGATCTTGTGCTTCACAAAAACGCCATCTTCCAGTCTTTTTTTACTTTCAGTCAGTGTCAGATAGTAATCTCCTGATCTGGTTGCTTTTACGTCAAAAAAGTAAGTTCTTTTGCCTGCCCTTACCTTCTTAGAAAAAACCTCTTCTCTCTCTTTGTTTTCAAATTCTCCCATGTTGCTTTAGCTCTTGGTTTTGGTTCGGGTAAATATAAAGTAATAATTTTTAAAGTTCAAAATCAAATTATGCAGTTTGATTTTCCTCTTCCAGCAGCTGATTTTGGTACATCTCTGCGTAAGCACCATTTTGATGAACGAGCTCCTCGTGTGTACCTTGCTCTATAAGACGGCCATCGTCTAAAACCAGAATCTTATCGGCATTTTTGAGGGTCGATATACGATGTGCAATCAAAATAATGGTTTTCTGATGCATGAGTGCCCCCAGATTATTCAAAATTTCTTCTTCCGTCTTTGTATCTACAGCCGAAAGGCAGTCGTCTAATATAAGTATCGAAGGAGACTTAATAAGCGCCCGGGCAATGGAAACCCGTTGTTTTTGGCCGCCCGACAAAGTTATGCCGCGTTCACCCAGCATAGTGTCAAACCGTTTCTCGAAGCCGATGATATTGTTATATACAGCCGCCTGTTTTGCGGCGGTTTCTACCTGCGACTGGTTCACTTCTTCAAGACCGAATGCAATATTGTTCCTTATCGTGTCCGAAAACAAAAACACCTCTTGTGGTACATAGCCAATCTGATTCCGGTAATGCTGAAGACTTAGCTTTTTCAAAGGGAGACCATCTACCGTTATGCTGCCACTGTCTGCATCATACATCCTCATGAGAAGATTGGCCAGCGTAGATTTTCCCGATCCCGTTCGGCCCATAATAGCAACGAATTGTCCTTTTTTGATGTCGAAGCTGATGTCGCTTATCGCCTTAATACCGGTGTCGGGGTAAGTAAACGTAACGTTTTTAAAACTGATGTCACCCAAAACAGTCACTTCGGGGTGATCTCCAGACACGATATCCGGCTCGGTATGCAGGAACTCATTAATCCGTTTTTGCGATGCCGATGCCCGCTGGATCAAAGTGGTTACCCAACCGAGCATAGAAACCGGAAAGGTCAGCTGGTTCACGTACACAATAAATTCGGCGATATTGCCTGGTGTTATATAACCGCCAATAACCTGTTTCCCCCCGATATAAATGGTTAAGATAGTACTCAAACCAACAAGCAGGATCATTGCCGGATAAAACAACGCTTGAACCTTTACCAGATTCATAGCCAGATCTTTGTATGTATAACTCTCACCGGCGAATACCTTGCGCGTGTGTTCTTCCCTTACATAAGATTTTATAACCCGAATGCCAGAAAACTGTTCCTGGACATAACTTGACAACCTCGACAACTGCTGCTGTATATGTTCGCTTTTGCGGTTGATAAGTGTGTTTACAAAATAGATAACAATAACAAGTACAGGTAATGGTAACAACGAAAACAGGGCCAGTTCAGCATTTACGTCGAACATCGCGTAAATGACTAGCGAAAAAAGCACAGCGGTATTAATCGCATACATGATGGCCGGGCCGACATACATCCGCACCCTGTTTACATCTTCGGTGGCACGGCTCATCAGGTCGCCTGTATTATTGCGCCGGTAAAAACCAAGATTCAGTTTTTGGTAGTGGGCATAGATTTCGTTCTTCATGTCGAACTCAATATGCCTCGACATGAGAATCAGGGTTTGTCGCATAAAAAAGAGAAAAAGGCCTCTCAATAGATACAGGATAAGGACGATGGAACCAAAATAAAGAAGACTATAACTAAAGATGTCGTAGATGATTTCCCTGCGTTCGAAGCCGTTAAAAAGTCTGTATATCTGTATATTTTCCGTAATCAGGTTAAAAGCATGACCTATGACCTGGGCAGGTACAACCCCAAAGATATTAGATACAATGACAAAGAAAATACCTGGTATGATCCACCATTTATATTTGTAAAAGTACTTGTTTAAATGGCGGAGATGCTTCATGGTTTGTAAAGTTAGCCAAAGCAGTATTATTTTCTAAAGACTTTGGTTAAAACAATGTAAATATCTTTTTTTATGCTAGTTTTGCGGCATATCTGATAAGAGTCGTATGTCTGGTAATAGTTCTCCTGTAAATTCCGTTTTAGATCAAATTGGCACTTCGGGCCATAGAAAAGTTGTTTTTTGCAATGATCCTGATACCGGACTAAGAGCGATTATTGCTATTCATGACACAACGCTAGGGCCCGCGATAGGGGGTACGCGCATGTGGAATTATGCTACCGAATCTGAGGCATTGGAGGATGTGCTAAGACTGTCGAGGGCAATGACCTATAAATCGGCAATTACTGGCTTGAATTTGGGTGGGGGTAATGCCGTGATCATCGGCGATTCGAGAAAGTCCAAGTCTGAGGCGATGATGCGGAGCTACGGGCGCTTTATTAAGAATCTAAATGGTGAATTCATTACAGCAGAGGACGTAGGGACCAATACGAAGGATATGGAGTATATCCGTATGGAAACAACGCATGTTACCGGTGTGCCTGAATCGCTTGGCGGAGCCGGAGATCCCTCACCGACGACTGCCAAGGGTGTTTATCTGGGGATAAAAGCCTGTGTTAAAGAGGTCTTTGGTACAGATATGCTGGCCGGGCGTTCCGTTGTGGTTCAGGGTATTGGCAACGTGGGTGAACATTTGGTTGAGTTGCTGCGTTCGGAGAATGTGGAAGTGTACATCAGTGACATCAACGAAGAACGTTTGCAGCATGTTGCAAGGAAATACAAAGCTAAACCTGTAGCGGCAGATAAAATCTTTGGTTTGAATGCCGACATTTACGCGCCGTGTGCCCTTGGTGCAACCGTAAACAACAATACCATAGAGAAGATGAAATTTGCCATTATAGCCGGCTCGGCCAATAACCAGCTTGCAGATGAACAGGTGCACGGGAAGCGGTTACTGGAAAAGGGTATTTTGTTTGCGCCGGATTATCTGATCAATGCAGGCGGACTGATCAGTTGCTACTCCGAGCTTACAGGCTTTGGCAGAAAACGTACTACGCAGCTGACAGAAAATATTTATAACGCAACCAGAGATGTGATCAGGATGTCTAAACGTGATAATATCCCCACGGTTTGGGCTGCAAACCAAATCGCAGAGCAAAGAATAAGAGATATAAAGAAAATAAAATCATCATTTTAAAATCAGGTAATTACCACTCGTTCTTACATTCATGTTAAACAGAAGGCACTTAAGAATTAAAGCTTTGCAAAATGTTTTTGCTTGGCACATGGCAGATAAAAAAGATCTGACGTCATCAAGAAAGGCGTTGATGCAGAGTATAGATAATGTATACGAAATGTATATGTGGATGCTGTCGCTCCTCGTTGAAATCACCGAATACACCGGCATAGACGCAACTGAGCGCGCAAATAAACATCTGCCTACGGAGGAGGATCTCAATCCAAACCTCAAGCTGCTTGAAAACAAGTTCATCAACGTGCTTAAGGAAAACCCTGAATACGTTGCCCTTGTTAAAAAGTACAAAATCAATTGGATGTCCGATCCGGAATTGGTAAAGGCTATTTTTAATGCACTTAAAGTCACCCCGGAATACCAGGCTTATCTCGCAGATCCAAACAATGAGCTCGAGGAATCCAAAACCATCATCAAATATATTTTCAGAAAGATTGTACTGAAAAGTCATGCCGTTATTCAGGCGTTTGAAGATAAATTTATCAATTGGTCGGTAGACAAAGAGGTCATGCAGGGTATGGTAGCTAAGACCATTAAAAACTTTACTTCCGAAGACCCTTTTGCAAATAAACTCACGCCCATTAGCCAGGACTGGGATGAAGACGGCAAGTTTGTGGAAGACCTGTTTGTGTTTACGCTCAGAAATGACAAAGAGTACCAGGCAATGATTGCGGATCGTACCAAGAACTGGGAATCGGAACGTATTGCGCTGATGGACACCATTCTGATGAAGATGGCTATTTGCGAACTGCTCAATTTCCCGTCCATACCCGTTAAGGTAACCATTAACGAATACCTCGATTTGTCAAAAGATTACAGTACTCCGAAAAGCAATTCGTTTATAAACGGTATATTGGACAAAATTATGGGCGACCTAAAGCGTAACAATGTGCTCAAGAAAACTGGTCGCGGTTTAATAGAAGATTAACAACTATGAAGAAAATTTTATTTGCGCTGTTTGTTGCAGCCGCGCTCACATCATGCCAGTCTAAAACGGAACAAACAAACGAAAGTGCTTCCTCACCGGTCGATACTTCCTCATTGAAGCAGGACGGTCCTGTGATGAAATTTACTACGGAGACTTATAATTTCGGTAAGATAAAGAAGGGTGAGTCAGTGTCTTACAGCTTCACGTTTAAGAATATGGGGCAAGTTCCGCTGATTATAACGGACGCTGTTACTACATGCGGATGTACAGTGCCTGAGGTTCCCAAAGAACCGGTTAAGCCGGGTGACGAAGGAAAATTGAACGTGGTGTTTAACAGCGCGGGTAAACCGGTGGGTATGACTGACCGCGTGGTAACCGTGATGTCCAATGCTTTAAACAGTTCAGTGCAGTTGCATATAGTGGGAGAAATAACAGAATAGCAAACCAATAAAAATTGAATATGATATCTACGATAATTTTACAGGCGGCAGCTGGTGGCGGTGGTTTTATGAGTTTACTGCCTTTAGTGCTGATTTTTGTGGTCATGTATTTCTTCATGATCAGGCCACAGCTTAAAAAAGCGAAAGAGCACAAAAAGCTGATTCAGGAACTAAAGAAGGGTGATAAGATTGTCACAACCGCAGGAATACACGGTCGCATTATCGATATGAACGAAACTACCTTCCTGATTGAAGTGGAGAGCGGAGCAAAGATACGGTTTGATAAGACTGCAGTATCTCTGGACGCTACGAAAACCGTTGTGCCAAAATCTGATAAAAAGGATACTCCAAAGATCGAAACCGCTGCGAGCTAGTTTGCATATACAGAAATTAGAGCCGCTTCCTATGGAGCGGCTTTTTGCATGAATAGGGGTATTATGATATTTTTGTTTATTTTACAGCATGCCCGTAATTAAACTCACGAAAATAGAGCGTAAGCGTTTTTTGGCATTTATCACTTGTTTGCTGATCGCTATCGGTGCGTGGTTATTCCTTGCTCTGAACAATAAATATATATATACGGCCAAGACAGTTTTAGTTTACAAGAACTTTCCCTCAAAGCGGGCTTTTCATGCCTTACAGTCGGACACTGTAGATCTGCAGGTAGAGGGAACCGGCTGGCAACTGTTGTTTGCCCGGCTGCGTATAAAGCCACAGTCCATATCGATCAATTTGGAAAAGCTGAACAGCCGTAACTACATTTTATTTTCGGAGCAACTGCTTAGCGTCAACAATCAGTTGGAAACGGCTCAGAAAGTCATTTCGGTGAAGCCGGATACGCTTTATTTTGATTTCTCGGAGCGCAAAGTAAAACGAGTGCCGTTAAAGCTGTTGTCCAAGCTTGGTTTCGCTAAGCAGTACGGTGTTTCCGGTGAAACGGAACTCACGCCGGAATACATTACCCTGTCGGGCCCTGAGCAGGATCTTAAGCAAATATCAGAGTGGTATACAGACACGCTTTCGGCCGACCAGATACAGCGAACTTTTGTGGCCCGTGTACCGGTTATGCGGAACCGCATGAAAAACGTAAGTATATTTCCGACAAGTGCGGAAGTACGTATTCCCGTCGATGAATTTACGGAGAAGACTTTGGAATTACCTATCCGGGTGATCAACAACAAACAATATTTAAACGTTCGGCTGTTTCCCAAGAAAGTTAAGGTCACATTTTTAGTGTCTTTGTCTGATTATCAGCAGATCGACGAAGAATTTATGGATGCTGCGGTAGATATCGATGACTGGAGGATGCTTGGACATAGTCAGTTAAGAATCAAAATGCGGCGCTTTCCGGAATACTGCAGGCTGGTAAAGCTGGAGCCGGAAAAGGTCGATTTCATTATAGAGAAGTAAATGAAGAAAATTGGTATAACCGGGGGGATCGGGAGTGGAAAGACGACGGTTTGCAGGGTTTTTCAAACTCTTGGAATTCCAGTTTTTTATGCTGACGAAGCGGCCAGGAGCGTAATGATCAAAGATCAGGAACTGATGTGTGGTTTAAAGCAGGAATTCGGATCGGAGAGCTACTTCAATGACGGATCATTGAACCGGGCTCATATAGCCGGGATTGTATTTCATGATGCAGATAGATTAGCCAAGCTAAATGCGCTCGTGCATCCAGCCGTTTTCAGAGCTTTCGATCAATGGTGCGCAGATTTGCCGGTCGGCTTTCCCTACGTACTTAAAGAAGCCGCATTGCTGTTTGAAAGCGGTTCGGCGTCAATGTGTGATGAGAATATCGTTGTGGTATCTCCCGTGCAACTGAAGCTTGAACGGGTGATGAAGCGGGATAACACGAACACGGAAGAGATTATGGCAAGAATGAGTAAACAACTGCCCGATGACAAGAAAGCCGAGCTGGCCGACCACGTCATTGTAAATGATGAAAACGAATCGCTGATTGCCCAGGTGGTACGCCTGCACCAAAGATACCTGGATTAGTATGATTCTCGAAGATTTTATTTGTCTCGATAACACGGGACTGTATTGCAGATATGGGGATTTTTATATAGATCCTAAGCAGGCGGTTAAGCAGGCAATCGTTTCACACGCGCATGGCGACCATGCGGTAGGCGGAAATGCTGTGGTTTATTGCACTGAGGCTACATCTCTGTTCATGAAACACCGGTATAAAAATTTCTCCGCTGGTACGTTCCACATCAAAGAATATCACCAACAGTTTGTGTTAAATGATGTAAACGTAACATTTATTCCGGCAGGGCATATGCTCGGTTCGGCAATGATCCTGATGGAATACAAGGGGGTGCGTTATCTTTACACAGGTGATTATAAGCTTCAGTCTGACGAAACCTGCGAACCTATTGAGTATGTCAAAGCGGATGTGTTAATTACCGAAACTACCTTCGCGAACCCGGAAGTTGTGCATCCGGAGGCCGAACTGGAAATTCTGAAACTAAGCAGTACCGTGCATAACATTATGTTGGGTGCTTACGCCTTAGGAAAAAGTCAGCGTCTGATCAGTTTAATCAATCGGTATTGTACAGAAAAAAGGATATTGGTGCATCACAGCATCATGCCATACATAAATATTTACCGCC
This sequence comes from Pedobacter faecalis, assembly GCF_030182585.1. Classification (NCBI taxonomy): domain Bacteria; kingdom Pseudomonadati; phylum Bacteroidota; class Sphingobacteriia; order Sphingobacteriales; family Sphingobacteriaceae; genus Pedobacter; species Pedobacter faecalis. The sequence goes on from NZ_JARXOW010000001.1 coordinate 80,866, forward strand.
AAATGGGTGTAAACCTGGGCAGGTATGAAATATATGACCGCAAGGTCATGAAGGCGGAGAAAACGAATCTGATATATCTTGTGCCGCCCATGGCCTTCAACAGTTACATCCGCGCTGTTGGTGTAAAACGGGTATTTGCTAGCGGATGGAAGCATTTGCAACGCACAAACGACATGGATCTGTACATATCCGACCATGTAGACTGGAACGGAATCATCAATACCGTAGCGTATGTACAGCCTAAGCAAATATGGACAAACCATGGCAATGGAATGCTTTTAAAGGATTATTATCAAAAATCTTTGGTAGTTAAATTGCTTAATTAATGACAGGGGAGCCAGATTACTACTTCAATGAACAAGGTCTTATGGTTTTTACCAAAGCCTATCACCTGAAACGAGGATTCTGTTGCAAGAATAAATGTAAGCATTGTCCCTGGGGATTTGGCAGAGAGAAAATAAAAAAGCAAACACCTGAGAAACGCTAAATACAATACCGATGCAACTGCTGAAAGATACGTTTACATCACGATTTGAAAATGAACATCAAAAGGCAATCGTTAACGTGCTTTATACTTATAGCTGGTGTATAGATCAGCTGAAGCAAGTAACCGCGCCTTATGAGATTACCACCCAGCAATTTAATATTTTGAGGATACTACGCGGTCAGTATCCTAATGCTTCTACAATTAATCTGCTTAGAACGAGAATGCTTGATAAAATGAGCGATGCCTCCAGAATTGTTGACCGGCTGGTTCAGAAAGGTCTGGTTGTGAAGCAGGTTAGTGCACTGGACAAGCGCGCGGTTGATATATTAATTAGTGAGAAGGGACTTAAGCTCCTGAAAAAAATGGATAAGGAAGTTAATGTGTCGGCTATTATATCAGATAACCTGACAGAGGAGGAGGCCAGGCAATTGAACTTACTGCTGGACAAAATGCGCAAATAAGTTGTCAATGCGTGTGTCCGGTACCAGACCCGGATAGGAAATATCCGATGAGTGCAATAGAGATTCCGCACAATACCGCTACCATTTTCCGCTTGTTCACTTTGTGGTCTACACTCGATTCGAAAAGAATTGTTGTGGAAATATGCAGAAATATGCCGATCACAATTCCCATGATCCTGCTGAAATATTCCTCGACGTTTCCGATGGAGCCAGTGCTCATTCCGTAGCTCACATAAAAACCTAATGGCGCCATAATGGCAAATACTGAAATAAATATCAATATTCTTGGTGCCGTAAACTTATTCTGGAGCAAAATGCTGGCCAGCGCAAAAGCAGCCGGAATATGGTGCAGGGAAATCCCAAAAATCAGCGCATTATGATGGTCCTTGGCCAGCGGCATTCCTTCAAGGAAAGCATGCAAGCATAAGCTGATCATGATGCCATAAGGGAACACCTGTGCTTCGTTGTGTTTGTGTATATGGCCATGTTCCACACCCTCCGAAAACTGTTCGAGAAATACCTGCAGCAAAAATCCAATCAATATGAAGATGCCAATATCATGATGATGGTCGTGATAGGCTTCCGGGATCAGATGCAACACCGTTATTGCAAAAAGATAAGCACCGCTGAAAGACAGAATGAGCTTCAGCAACTGTGATTTGTCGCTTTTTACCAGGAAAATTGAAGCACCACCGAAAAAGGCGCTGAGGAATAAAACCAATAGCTTCCAGAATTCCATTACAGTCGTTGCTCTAGCGTTTTATAAAGTTTTGAAGTCAGTATACCAATCGTTGTCCCAAGCATGGCGCCTATCAAGGTGTCGACCGGGTAATGCACGCCTACATAAATCTGCGAAAAGGTAATGATCGCCGCCCAGAACAAGGCAATAGGTAGAATCGGTTTCCATCGCCTGTAGAAAACCAGTATACAGAAAACGGAAAGCGCAAAGTGATTGGTGGCATGCGCAGAGGGAAAACTATAACCCGCCCCGCAAGGTACCCTGGCGATGATTTGACCAGACAGTGCCGGTTCATTGCAGGGCCTTAGGCGACCAACAGTAGGCTTTATCACACGCGATGCTGACAAATCGCCCAGTGCAAAGGTGAACAACAACATCCCAACAATAAGCCATCCCTTTTTTTTGTACTCGCGCACACAATACACAATGATGAACAAGTAGAGCGGCGCCCAGAAATATTTATTCCGCATCAGAGGCAGCAGCCAATCGAAAAAAGGATTTGACATCCCCCGGTGAATGTCAAGGAACAAATCATGATCAAATTGCAGCAGCGCTTCGATCATGCCCGTTTACAGATAAATATCACACGATCAGAACGCATTTCGTCGTACGGTTCCAGTTCATAGCTGCCGAATTTCTCTTTGATCTGCAGCCCGCTTTTTGAAAACATACGCTCGAAATCGCTTAAAGTGAAAGCTTGCACCCTTTCTTCGAAGGCATACGTCTTGCTTTTATGTTCAAAGTTGATGTGTTTGATAATCTTGCCTTCAGATACGAATTTGTGCAGATGGAACTCAATACCTTCAACCACCTTAATTTCCTGATGTGTAAGGTTCTTGATGATCTTTTCGGTATTAAAATAATCCAGTACAAGTGTCCCGTCAGCCTTCAGGCTTTTACGGAATGACTTCAGCGCGTTGACGTGATCCTTTTCCGTTTCGAAATATCCAAAGCTGGTGAACAGGTTTACCGCAATATCAAAATAGTTGATGTAGCACAACTTTCGCATGTCATGTACATAAAAATGCAGGTTTTTCTGTTCAAACTGCTGGGCATATTTAATGCTTTGTTCCGACAAGTCAATACCAGTCACATCGTAGCCCTTCTTATGCAGATATACCGCGTGTCGCCCTCTTCCACAAGCAATATCAAGAATCTTAGCGTTGGCAGCCGGCTTTAGGTATGCCGAAAGATTATCTATAAGTAATTCAGCTTCAGCATCATTGCGCTGACTGTACAGGATATGATAAAACGGGGAGTTGAACCAGTATTGAAACCATTTTCGCTGCATGAAGCTTGTTTTTTTTCTTTTTTGAGCCACAAAGATAATATTTTAACGAGCATAAGCCTTGTAATCTTTGGTTAAAAGGAAATTTGTTACTTTTGAAAAAAAACTGAACATTGACACTTATAAAATCTATCTCTGGTATCAGGGGAACGATAGGTGGTGCGCCTGGTGAAGGGCTTACGCCTATGGATATCGTAAAATTTACCGCCGCCTACGGAGCCTGGGTTATTCGTACCACAGGGAACAAGAAAATCGTTTTGGGTCGCGATGCGCGGACCTCAGGCGCGATGGTTAATCGTATAGTTACCGGCACCCTTCAAGGCCTTGGCATAAATGTCATCGACCTCGGACTGTCTACTACTCCTACAGTGGAAATAGCTGTTCCGCTTGAACAGGCCGGGGGCGGAATTATCCTGACTGCAAGCCACAACCCAGCGCAGTGGAATGCACTGAAGCTGTTAAACGGTAAGGGCGAGTTCATCAGCGACGCTGAGGGTAAGGAGGTGCTGGATATTGCCGAGAGCGGCACCTTTGATTTTGCTGAAGTAGAAGAACTCGGTCAGGTATCTACAGATGACACCTACCTGCAAAAGCATATCGATGCAATTTTAAGTCTTCCGCTTGTAGACGTTGCAGCCATTAAAGCCGCTGATTTTACTGTGGCGATCGACTGCGTGAATTCGACGGGCGGAATCTTTGTGCCAGCTTTACTTAAGGCTTTAGGCGTAACCAATATTCATGAACTTTATTGCGAGCCAAATGGCCACTTTCCTCATAATCCGGAACCATTACCCGAAAACCTTACAGCCATAGCTGGTATGGTTAAAGAGAAGGGTGCCGATCTTGGTATCGTCGTCGACCCTGATGTCGACAGGTTGTGCTTCGTGAATGAAGACGGAAGCATGTTTGGCGAGGAGTACACCCTCGTGGCCGTGGCCGACTATATCCTGAAAAATAGCCCGGGTAATGCAGTCTCCAACCTGTCGTCAACGAGGGCCTTACGGGACGTTACCGAAGCAGCGGGAGGTAATTACTACGCTGCGGCTGTTGGAGAGGTTAATGTGGTCAACAAAATGAAAGAGAGCGAGGCGATTATAGGAGGGGAAGGAAATGGGGGTATTATTTATCCTGAATTGCATTACGGCCGTGATGCTTTGGTTGGAATAGCCTTATTTTTAACACACCTGGCCAAATCTGGTGTTTCAATGACCCAGCTCAGGGGCGGTTATCCTCAATACAGCATCTCAAAGAACAAGATCACATTAACGCCAGGGATGGATATCGATGCGCTTTTACTTAAAATTCAGGACAAGTATAGCGATCAGCCCAACAGTACAATAGACGGACTCAAAATAGAATTCGGCAAAGAATGGGTGCATCTTAGAAAGTCAAACACCGAACCGATCATTCGTATATACAGTGAAGCATCATCGGCCGAGCGTGCGGACGCACTGGCCATGAATGTCATTTCGGATATCAAAGCAATATTAAATTAGATCCATGCAAAGAATTTATTTGGATAACGCCGCTACAACGCCATTAGATCCTGTGGTCATTGATGAGATGGTTCAGGTTATGACTCAGTATTACGGCAATCCGTCATCTATCCACGCACAGGGGCGGGAAGTTCGCACCATCATTGAAAAGGCAAGGAAGACCGTTGCCGGCCTGCTTAATGTGACGCCTGCCGAGATATTTTTCACTTCAGGCGGAACGGAGGCAGATAACACGGCCATAAGGTGTGGCATCGCCGCTTATGGTATAAAGCATGCCATTACGTCTAAAATTGAACATCACGCCGTAGAGCACACGTTGAATACGCTGCTGAAACAAGGCGTAATTGATAAACTCAGCTTTGTGGATGTTGATAGTAAGGGCAACGTAAACCTGCATCATTTAAGGCAGTTGCTGCAAGACAATGAACGTTCGTTCGTATCTCTCATGCATGCCAACAATGAGCTGGGTACACTAACGGATATTGAACGCGTGGGCGAAATATGCGAGGAACACAACGCAATCTTTCATTGTGATACCGTACAGACCATGGGGCACTACGTACATGACCTGAGGAAGATCAAGGCACATTTCGTTGTTTGCGCAGCGCATAAACTACACGGCCCAAAAGGCGTTGGATTTTTATATGTAAACCACCAGGTAAAGATCAGCCCGATGATTTTTGGCGGGGCACAGGAACGTAACATGCGCGGGGGTACCGAGAATGTATATGGCATTGTAGGCTTGGCGAAGGCAATGGAAATTGCTTATGCGGAAATGAAGGAGCATCAGCATTATATCCAGGAATTAAAATCGTATCTGATCGGCCGGCTTACTCAGGAGATTCCAGATCTCTGTTTTAACGGCGAGATAGCACCCGAGAGAAGTCTTTATACCGTGCTGAACGTATCCTTCCCGGCAATGGACATGGGAGATATGCTGCTTTTCAATCTGGATATTAATGGAATTTCAGCATCTGGCGGCAGCGCCTGCTCATCTGGGTCAAACATAGGATCGCACGTTCTTGCAGGTATATCCGCCGATCCGAACAGGCCTTCGGTCAGATTCTCTTTCAGTAAGTTCAACACCAAAGAAGAACTGGATATTCTGGTAGATAAAGTCAAGCAGATCGTCAGCCAGAACGTCGCGGTCTAAGCCAAAACAATTTGATTATCGGGATGTTGTATAATAAGCAACATTATATATAACCTAAAATTGTTAAAGTTATGATACATACCGATAAGCATCACGACAGCGATGAAAGCGACAAAAAGAAGACCGTTCTGAGGGAGGAAAATTATAACGCGGAAAATGAAACCAGCGGTGAAACATCTTCTGCTACAGAGTTTGACCGCTCAGGATTTACCAAAAAGACCGGTCGCAGTAATAAGCCTCTGGGTTCAAGCCATGAACCCGGCGTAACCCCCGGTTCAGAATTCTGATTCTAACCTCTATCTTATTTAAGTCACGGCCGCAGACCGTGACTTTTTTGTTTTTTATATTTGGAAATTCTTTATCTTGGTGGCATGTAACCAGTTTTGGCGACTTCCTTTGTTGCTGAGACGTTTAATTTATAAACCACACATAATGATTAAGAAACTTTTAACCGCCTCACTTGTGGTGGCTTCGTTTGGTGCGTTTGCCCAGACAGTTGAAAAAGTAACCGATCCGGTCGAGTGGATCAACCCGCTCATGGGGACATTTAGTAAACCAAGCCTGTCAAACGGAAATACCTATCCTACGATAGCAGTTCCATGGGGTATGAACTTCTGGACGCCACAAACCGGCAAGATGGGGGATGGCTGGGCTTATACCTACGATGCCGATAAGATCAGAGGGTTTAAGCAAACGCATCAGCCGTCACCCTGGATGAACGATTACGGTCAGTTTTCTGTGATGCCGGTCACCGGTAAGAAGCGGTTTACCCAGGATGAGCGTGCGAGCTGGTTTTCACACAAAGCAGAAGTTGTAAAGCCATACTATTACAGTGTTTATCTTGCTGATGCAGATGTTACTACAGAAATTACCCCTACGGAACGTGCTGCACAATTCCGTTTCACCTTTCCTAAGTCGGACGAGTCTTATATCGTAGTAGACGCCTTCGATCGTGGATCTTACATTAAAATCATTCCTTCAGAGCGGAAGATCGTGGGTTACAGTACCAGACACTCGCATAAATCGCCCGAAAACTTTAAGAACTACTTTGTGATGTATTTCGATAAACCATTCGCTTCTGCAGACGGATGGAAAGGTTCGGAACTGGCAAACGGTGTGCTGGAGATTACAGACAACCATGCAGGAGCGATCATTGGCTTCAAAACCAACAAAGGCGAGCAGGTTAACATGAAAGTTGCCTCGTCATTTATCAGCATTGAGCAGGCAGAAATATCTTTAAAAAGAGAACTTGCCGCTGATAGCTTCAATGATACCAGAGATAAAGCAAAAGCTATCTGGAATAAAACCCTGAGCCGTATCAGTGTCGAGGGAGGAACAATTGATCAGGTCAGAACATTCTATTCCTGCCTGTATCGCACCCTTTTCTTCCCGAACAAGCTTTATGAAATCGATGCGAACAACCAGATCATTCACTGGAGCCCTTATAACGGCAAGATCCTTCCTGGTTATATGTTTGCCGGTACTGGGTTCTGGGATACCTTCAGGGCACTTTATCCATTCCTTAACCTGATGTATCCTTCTATTAATAAGGAAATGCAGGAAGGACTTGTTAATGACTTCAAGGAGGGCGGGTTCCTCCCCGAATGGTCTAGCCCTGGTTTTGCAAACATCATGGTTGGAAACAACTCCGCTTCTGTAGTGGCGGATGCCTATATAAAAGGTGTAAGGGGTTACGACATCAACACCCTATGGGACGCTGTAAAACATGGCGCGAATAACGAAGGTCCGATGACAGCAGTTGGCCGTGTAGGTGTTAAGTATTACAATGAGCTGGGTTATGTGCCTTATGACGTGAAAATTAACGAGAACGCAGCAAGAACGCTGGAATATGCTTACGATGACTTCGCGATTTATCAATTGGGCAGGGCGCTTGGAAAGCCAGCTTCAGAGATCGATATCTATAAGCAGCGTGCAATGAACTATAAAAACCTGTTTGATCCTGCTAGCGGTTTGATGCGTGGTAAAAACAAAGACGGTAAATTCCAGTCGCCTTTCAACCCATTCAAATGGGGAGATGCCTTCACGGAGGGTAACAGCTGGCATTATTCATGGTCGGTATTTCAGGATGTAGACGGTTTGGCTAAACTGATGGGTGGAAAAGAAAAGTTTGTAGAGAAACTCGACTCTGTATTTACCTTGCCGCCAATCTTTGACGATAGCTATTATGGTGGAGTGATACACGAAATCCGCGAGATGCAGATTGCTAACATGGGACAGTATGCACACGGTAACCAGCCTATACAGCATATGATTTACCTGTATAACTACGGCGGTGCGCCATGGAAAACACAATACTGGGTGCGTGAAACAATGAACAGAATGTACAAGCCAACGCCAGACGGATACTGTGGTGATGAAGACAACGGACAGACTTCGGCCTGGTATGTTTTCTCTGCCCTTGGGTTCTATCCTGTTACACCTGCGGTAGATCAGTATGTTTTAGGTGCTCCTTTGTTCAAAAAAGTAACCTTGAACCTGGAGAACGGTAAACAAATCGTCATCAACGCACCTGAAAACAGCGATACTAACCGCTATGTAGACATTTTGAAATACAACGGTAAAATAAGAACGCAAAGCTGGCTGAGTCACTCTGATTTGATTAAGGGTGCTAAGCTTGATTTTAATATGATCGCTTCACCGAACAAATCAAGAGGAACCAAGGAATCTGATTTCCCTTACTCTATGTCGACGGAAAAATAAACTTCTTTTAAAGACTGATGTTCGTTCGTGCTGCATTTCTCTAAGCTTAGCAAAGGAACGCAACGCACTCACAAACATCAGTCTTTTTGCCATACAACAACAAAGCCCATTCATTGAATGGGCTTTGTTGTTATCGTATAAAAAGTGTTTTTTGTATTGTTAGTGCTTCATCATCTTAATAAATGATGCAAGTTTAGATTTCATAGCACGTCTGTCGACAATAAAATCCAGGAAGCCATGTTCCAATACAAACTCCGCTGTTTGGAAACCTTTAGGTAAATCCTTCTTAATGGTTTCCTTAATAACCCTCGGACCTGCAAATCCGATCAAAGCACCCGGTTCAGCGATGTTAATATCTCCAAGCATCGCGTACGAAGCCGTAACACCGCCTGTGGTTGGATCCGTAAGCAGGGAAATATAAGGAATCTTCGCCTGACTTAGCAAGGCAAGCTTTGCCGAAGTTTTTGCCATCTGCATGAGCGAAAATGCAGCCTCCATCATTCTGGCACCTCCCGATTTAGAGATCATCAGAAAGGGTATCTTATTCGCAATAGAATAATCAATACAGCGGGCGATCTTTTCTCCAACAACAGAACCCATAGAACCGCCAATAAAATTAAAGTCCATACAGGCAATCACCAAGTCTTCACCTTCAATCTTTCCGTGAGCAGCCCTGATGGCGTCTTTCAAACCCGTCTTAGCTATAGTCTCTGTCAATCTGGCGGTATAAGGTTTACTGTCCGTGAAATTAAGCGGGTCGCCCGATTTCAGATTCCCGAAAAGTTCGGTGAACTCGTTCTGGTCGAACAGTACCTGAAAGTACTCTTTAGAACCAATTCTTAAATGGTAATCGCAATACAGACACACATATTTGCTTTCCAGCAGTTCTCCAGTATGCAACGCTTTTTTACAATTAGGGCATTTGTTCCACAATCCGTCGGGAGCTTCTTTTTTCTCTTCAGTAAGTGTACTTATGCCTTTTTTATCTCTCTTAAACCAAGCCATGTTATTTCTTGAAAAATGCGACCACAAAGAAACGAAAAAAAATCAGAAGAGTTCAACCTTGTTTTCGCATTAGATTTCCGTTCCACAGCTCAAAATATTGCGCCGCAACCTTGGGCTTAAGGCATAATTTTCCTAACTTCGGCGTACATTAAAATATTAAAGATGAGTTTAAAAGGTTACAAGGGAGTAATTTACGGAGATGCCGTTCAGGAATTATTTGAACAGGCAAAGAAACATCAATTTGCACTACCAGCAGTGAACGTTACTGGAACAAACACTATTAACGCTGTGATGGAAACTGCAAAAGCCGTGAATTCACCGGTTATTATTCAGTTATCTAACGGCGGAGCCCAGTTTTATGCAGGTAAAACACTAAACAACGATAACTTGAATGCTTGCATTCTTGGCGCTGTATCAGCTGCTAAACATGTGCATTTGTTGGCAGAACACTATGGTGTTGCAGTAATATTACATACCGATCATGCCGCAAAAAAGCTTTTGCCTTGGATTGACGGCCTGCTTGATCACGGTGAGGAATTTTTCGCCACTCATGGCAAACCTCTATTCTCGTCTCACATGCTCGATCTTTCAGAGGAGTCTATCGAAGAGAATATGGAGATCTCAGCGAAATACCTGGAGCGTATGTCTAAAATGGGCATGACTATCGAAATCGAACTGGGCGTAACAGGTGGTGAAGAAGACGGTGTAGATAACAGTGATGTCGACAGCTCTAAACTATATACACAGCCTTCTGAGGTAGCTTATGCGTATGAAGAACTCAGCAAGGTTAGCGATAAATTTACCGTAGCTGCGGCTTTCGGTAACGTACACGGTGTTTATAAGCCAGGTAATGTTAAGCTACAGCCAGTTATTCTCAAGAATTCTCAGGACTTCATTAAAGAGAAATTCAATCTTACCGCCGAGAAGCCGATTAACTTCGTGTTCCATGGCGGATCAGGTTCCTCTCAGGAAGAGATCCGGGAAGCAATCTCCTACGGCGCTATCAAGATGAATATCGATACCGATATGCAATGGGCGTTCTGGGAAGGCATCCACGATTATTACAAAGCAAATGAAGCTTATCTTCAGGCACAGATCGGTAACCCGGATGGCGAGGACAAACCAAATAAAAAGTACTATGATCCACGCGTATGGTTGCGCAAAGGTGAAGAGAACTTCGTAAAGCGTCTAACTCAGGCCTTCGAAGATCTGAATTGCCGTAACGCAAGCGATAAGTTATAACAACAATAGGCCTTCCAAAAGGCAGAAGCGTTGCGGAGCAATCCTCAACGCTTTTTTAATGGAATATACGCGACGAGAACCGCACCGCTTCCGTCCATTTTTCCATATCCAGGTTAAGATGTATGTTCTTGGCTGTGAAGAAATCGATAAGATCTTCTGTTGCCATGTTCCCCGTAAGGTCATCTGCAGCCATAGGGCAACCGCCATATCCGCGCAGTGCACTATCAAATCTCGCACATCCCGCGTCATATGCAGCTTCCATTTTTTCAAGTCTGGTAGCTGGCGTACTATGGAGATGCAGACCAATCTCGATATTGCTGAAGCTGGCCAGGAGAGTGGGCACGATTTCTCGTATTTTTTCCGGGGATGACACCCCGATGGTGTCCGAAAGTGCCAGTATCGTTACGCCATTTCCCACCAGTCTGTCTGTCCATTCCTCAACAATTTCCGTATTCCAGGGGTCGCCATAGGGGTTACCGAAACCCATAGAAAGATAGATTACGGCCGTCTTTTGTTGCTTATCGCATATCTCAAGCAAAGCCTTTAGTGTGTCAACCGATTCCAGTATGCCCGAATTCGTATTCCTCCGCTGGAATGTCTCGGAAATGGAGAAGGGGAATCCCAAATAGCTTATCTCGTCGAACGCTGCTGCTTCCTCTGCGCCGCGAAGGTTCGCGACTATAGCAAGCAGCTTTGACTTCGTGCCCGTCAGATCCAGCTTGCTTAACACCTCGCGGGTATCTTTAAGTTGAGGAATGGCTTTAGCAGAGACGAAACTTCCAAAATCAATCGTGTCAAATCCTACCTCGAGAAGTAAGTTGATGTACTGCGCTTTTAGTTCGGTAGGAATAAAATCATGGATGCCCTGCATGGCATCCCTGGGGCACTCAACCAGTTTTATCGATTTTTGCTTCATTGTTGGTATCTCTGAAAAACGGGCGGATAATCAGTCGTGTGCCCCTGTCGTAACTGAAATAACTCCAAACCCAGTTCACGAATACGACCAGCTTGTTCCTGAATCCAACCAGCGTCATCAAATGTACAAACATCCAGGTAAACCAGGCAAATACCCCCTGAAATCTGATCTTGTGCAGATCAACCACCGCCCGGTTTCGGCCCACAGTAGCCATGGTTCCCTTATCGAAATAGTCGAAAGGTTCGGTAGGCTTGCCTTCAATAATCCGCATCAAATTCTTTGCCAGCAATTTCCCTTGCTGCATCGCTGCGGGCGCCACGCCAGGGTGACCGTTCGGAAATTTATCTGTGATCATCGCAGCCACATCACCGATAGCAAAAATATTGGCATGGCCCTCAACCAGGTTTACTTCATTGACCCTTAAGCGGTTTCCGCGTACTATACTGGCCGGGTTCAGGCCGTCAAGAACGGCACCTTTTACGCCGGCCGACCAGATTACGGTAGAGGAGGAGATTCTTTGTCCACCTTCCAAGCTAAGCACTTTACCGTTGTACGATAGTACCCGGGCATCGGTCAGCACCGTAACCCCCAATTCAACAAGGAAGTCCCTCGATTTCTTCTGCGCCTGGGGAGACATGGCGCCCAACAACTCGGGCGATCCTTCAATCAAATAGATGTTGACCTGGTCAAGGTCCAGATCCGGATAGTCGTTCTTCAGTACATGCTTCTTCAGTTCAGCGATCGCGCCTGCTGTTTCTACACCCGTAGGGCCGCCGCCCACCACAATGAAGTTCAGCATCTCCGACTTTAATACTGGATCGGCCGTGATCTGCGCAGCTTCCAGATTCTGCAGCATCAAACTGCGTAAATTTAAAGCCTCCGGAATTGACTTCATGGGCATGGCATTCCGCTCAATTTCCGTCTGCCCGAAGAAGTTACTCGTAGAACCTGTCGCGATAACCAGGTAATCGTATTCAATTGTGCCTACGGTGGTTGCCAGAATATTTTCCTCCGGGATCACATGCGTAGCGTCCGTAACTCGGAACGTAAAATTCTTTTGCCCCTTGAATACTTTTCTTAGCGGGAAAGCGATCGACTCTGCTTCTAGTCCACCAGTGGCAACCTGGTACAGCAATGGCTGAAATGTATGATAATTGTGGCGGTCGACCATCAGAACATCGACATCTTTGTTCCGAAGCTTTTTAGCTAATTCAATACCGCCGAATCCGCCGCCCACGATAACAATTCTTGTTTTGGATCCTTTCGGGAAATGTTGCTCCATAGTGATCAATTTTGATAAGTATGATATAACAACAAAAAGGCATCCAAAAAGGATGCCTTTATTTATAGTTTTTTGTATTCCCGGATTATACGGTCGTGTTGTCTTCCTTTTTACGGGTAAACTCAACCACAAATGGCGTAGCCACGAACAGGGATGAATAAGTACCGAAGATAACACCGATCAGCATCGCGAAAGAGAATCCTCTCAAGATATCACCTCCGAAGAAGAACAATACCAGCAAGGCAAGCATTACGCAAAGACCAGTAACCACCGTACGGTTCAAGGTGCTGTTCAATGCGTTATTCACGATAGTCGGCATGCTTTCGTTCTTATGACGGCTTTGGCCCAGATATTCCCGCACACGGTCAAATACTACAACTGTATCGTTCATCGAATAGCCCATTACTGTAAGGATGGCAGCAATAAACTGTTGGTCGATATCCAGTGAGAAAGGAAGTATTCCGTTGAAGATCGAGAAGATCGCAAGTAATACCAATACGTCGTGCGACAATGCGATAACAGCTGCGATACCAAACTGCAGGTTTTTAAACCTGATAACGATGTATATAAATACCGCCAGTATGGCTAACAAAACTGCATATACCGCTGAGGTCTTGATGTCGCTCGCCATAGTGGGACCGATTTTCTGCGCATCCTTAATCAGGTAAGGGTTGTTAAGGCTCTTCAGTCCGGTATTCAATTTCTGCTCCACCTGGCTTTCTACATTTTCGCCAGTTTCATCGATCAGGTAGCTCGTTGTAATACGAACCTGATTGCCGATACCGTAAGTTTTCACTTCCGGCGCTTGTCCGAATTGCTCGTCTAAAGCATCCCTTACATCTATCGTATTAACATCTTTTTTAAACTCTACAACGTAAGCACGTCCGCCTTGAAAATCTACACCAAGGCTGAACCCTTTGGTGAAAATGGATACAATACCCGCAAGGATAATCACAGAGGAGAAGATATAGAACTTACGTCTTCCGCTTACAAAGTTGAAGTTTGAATCTTTGAAGAGGTTTGCAGTTAAAGGAATAGAGAAAGAGATCTTCCCTTCTTTCTTCAGAAGCGCTTCGAATACAAGGCGGGTGATAAAGATCGACGTGAACAGCGAGGTTACGATACCTAAAACGAGGGTAGTAGCGAAACCTTTGATCGGACCGGTACCCAGGTAGAACAGGATGATACCTGTGATCAGGGTTACGATGTTTGAATCGATGATCGCAGAATAAGCGTTTTTGTAACCGTCAGCTATAGCTTGTCTCACTGCCTTTCCGGCGGCAAGTTCTTCTTTGATACGTTCGTAAATAAGTACGTTGGCATCCACGGCCATACCAATGGTAAGTACCAGACCGGCGATTCCAGGAAGCGTCCATACCGCACCCAATGAAGTCATTGCACCAATCAGGAAGAACAGGTTAGTCACCAAAGCGATGTTGGCAACCCATCCGGCCTTGCTGTAATAGATAGCCATAAAGCCAAGTACCAGCACCAGACCAAGGATAGACGAGATTAAACCGGCGTCAATTGACTCCTGGCCCAAAGTAGGACCAACAACATATTCACCTACAATATGCGCAGGAACAGGTAGTTTACCAGCTTTCAGTACGTTGGCTAAATCTTTTGTTTCTTCCACTGTAAAGCTTCCGGAAATTGACGATACCCCGTTCGGAATTTCTTCGTTTACAGAAGGGGCTGAGTATACCTGGTCATCAAGAACAATAGCAATTGACTTTTTGCCGTTAGCGGCAGCCTCTCCAGTCATTTTTTTCCATGTTGAGGCACCTACACCAGTCATGTACATGGTTACAACAGGCTTACCACTCTGTGGGTCGTAGTCATCCCGTGCATTACTTACAGCATCACCGCCCAAATCAGGCCTGCCATCAGATGAAGTAACCTTTATAGCATAAAGTTCAAATATCTTGGTGTCGTTTATTGGCTTTACACTCCAAAGGAATTTATAAGTCTGAGGAATTATTGCCGCAATCTCCGGTCTTGCAAAAAACTCATTAACCTTCGCTGTATCCTTCTGAAGAACCCGGCCAACTACAGCGCCCGGGGCCAGTTGCTGCTGACCATTTTCCGCTTGGTAAGTTGGAATGTTCAATACAGAAAACAGGGGGTTAGTTTTGGCCATCTCCTGTGCCTGCAGGGCGGTAGAATCACTTTGTTTTGCCCCTTTAGCCAAACCAGCCAGTTTACTTCCACCTTTAGAAGCTGTATCCGCAGTTGCTGTACCTGAAGTATCTTTTGCGTTCTTTAAGCTTGCAGCCAGAGTATTGTTAATGTTCTCCATGATGGGGAACACCTCTTCGTTATTATATACATGCCAGAACTGCAGCTCAGCAGATCCTGATAAAAGCTTGCGCACTCGTTGCTTCGCACTTTCGTCAACTCCCGGAAGTTCGATAAGGATACGGTTGGTACCTTCCTGCTTCTGCATGTTCGGACTCACAACACCGAATCCGTCAATACGGCTTCTCAGGATAATAAATGAACGGTCGATAGCATTATCTGCTTCCTTAGTCAGGAAGTTTTTAATTTCAGCGTTGGTAGCGTTAGCCTTTACGGTAGCAGCATTGCTTTCATTCGCAAAATAATCGGCCAGTTTGCCGTTCGGGCTGATTTTCTCAAACTCGTTAACAAAAGCAGCAATAAAATCTTTTCCGCTGGCGCCGGTCTGACGTTGCGCATTTTCAATAGCCTGGTTAAAATTTGCGTCGTCAGTATTGTTGGCAAGCGACTTGATCAGGTTAGCCACGGAGATTTCCATGGTTACGTTCATGCCGCCTTTAAGGTCAAGACCAAGATTAATTTCTTTTTCCTTGCAGAATTGATAATCGAATCCAAGAATCGGATAAACAGGAACAGTAGCCATGGAATCCAGATACGCTCTTTCCTTGTTCACATCCCCTTTAGCATAAGCTTTGGCATCTTTTTCAACTTTAGAAGTTACAAAGCTGAACGAGAGAGAATACACACAGACAATACCTAGAAGTATTGCCATTAATTTAATAAAACCTTTACCCTGCATTTTTTGTTGTTAGTTATCTGTATGCTGCTTGTCTTTTTTTACAAGTCGGCAAATCTAATTATTTTTTTAAATAATAGGCTAGCTATTAGAATTTTTATTATGGCGCGTTAGCGCCTTTCCAAAGTGGAAAATGTGAAGGCCACACTGTGCCTGTCATCTGCCTCATGACGCTGTGATTCTGTTTCTTTCCAGAGCGTCTCGTTTAGCTCGGGGAAGAAGGCATCAGCATCATAAGTCTCATGCACAGTGGTCAGATAAATCCGGTCGGTACGCTGAAGCGCGAGCTTATAGATCTCCGCCCCCCCGATAATAAATACCTCAGTTTCATGTCTGCAAAGTTCAAGGGCGGCGTCCAGACTGCTTACCACCTCAGCACCTTCTATTTCCAGATCCGTTCTACGCGTAATCACAATATTACGGCGGTTGGGCAGGGGCTTACCTACCGAATCATAGGTCTTACGGCCCATAATAACCGTATGTCCGCTGGTAATCTTTTTAAAGTGTTTCAGGTCCTTAGGCAGGTGCCACAGCAACTGATTATCTTTACCTATAGCCCGGTTTTCGGAAATGGCAACAACGGCAGAAACGATCATACAGCAACTACCCCCTTAATATGCGGATGAGCTTCATAGTTTTTCAACGTGAAGTCCTCATACTTAAAGGCGAAAATATCCTTCACCTCCGGATTAATCTCCATCACAGGTAGTTTGTGCGGCGTGCGGCTTAGCTGCAGTTTGGCCTGTTCAATATGATTATTGTATAAGTGCGCGTCGCCAAGCGTGTGGATAAAATCACCATACTGCAGGCCGCATACCTGTGCAACCATCATGGTCAGCAGGGCATAGGAAGCAATGTTAAATGGTACACCCAGGAAAATATCCGCACTGCGCTGATACAACTGGCAGCTCAACCGGCCCTCTGCTACGTAGAACTGGAAAAAGGCGTGACAAGGCGGAAGCGCCATGTTTTCTACCTCAGCCACGTTCCAGGCCGACACAATAATGCGACGCGAGTCCGGATTATTTTTAATCGTTTGTATGATCTGGGAGATCTGATCTATATGTCCGCCATCGGGTTTAGGCCAGGAACGCCATTGTGAACCATAAACCGGGCCCAGATTGCCGTCCGCATCCGCCCATTCATCCCAAATCCTTACACCGTTATCTTTCAGGTATTTAATATTGGTATCACCACTTAAAAACCAGATCAACTCATGAATGATCGATTTCAGGTGAAGCTTTTTAGTAGTCACCATCGGGAAACCCTCTTGCAGGTTAAACCGCATCTGGTAGCCGAAAACACTGATCGTTCCCGTTCCTGTTCTATCATGCTTCTGTGTGCCGTTCTCCAGCACATGCTGCATCAAATCTAAATATTGTTTCATGATATTATCAACTGCTTGCGAATATAATTAAAACCCGGGCAATTACCAGCCTATCCCATAGTCTTCCCCATGATTGCTGGAACCGCCCCACAAACTGCCATGCTTCCAGTCAAAATAAATCGCGTTTATCGGCCCGCTTGTCCGGTCGTCAAAGCTCAATACGTATCCCATCTTTTTCAGTTCCTCCCTGATCTTCTCCGGCGTAGCGTCATGCAGCAGCAACTGACCAGGCTTTGGTGCCCTGTCAGACGTCCGGGTGCCGCCCAGCGATAGCCACAACTGGTTGGTGTTGATATTGGGCGCCTCAGCAGCCTGTTGCACGTTCATGCCAAACTCAGCGATATTTAAAAAGCACTGCAAAAGGTTCTGATCCTGCGTATCGCCCCCCTGCACGGCGGCCGACAAAAAAGGCTTGCCGTCTTTCATGGCCAGCATGGGCGATAGAGTTACACGCGGACGTTTGCCCGGCTCAACAACATTAAAAGGGTTAAGCGAAGCATCCAGCACAAAGCTCTGCATACGCTGACTCATACCGATACCCGTATTGCCCGAAATGCAGGCCGGCAGCCAGCCGCCGCTGGGTGTTATAGATACTACCCAACCGTCTTTGTCGGCCGCTTCAACGGAGGTCGTGCCCCGCCACAGCCTATCCTCATAGGTTTCCCGATCCGTATTGTTTCCCATATCATGTTTAGGCGCAAAATTCCTTTTTGTAGTATCCATTTCATAGCCGCGCGACCGAAGCAAATTGAGATAAGGATTCTTCTTTCCTTCAAAAGGGTAGGGATCGCCCGGACCAATCTTAGGGTCATTCCTTTCGCTTCGTATCAGGCCTGCGCGTTGCCGGGCATATTCCTTGCTTAGCAGTCCGATAATAGGTTCGGCGGGCGACTTATACGGATCACCATAATAGAAATCCCGGTCGGCAAACGCCAGGTTCATCGCCTGGTATAACGTATGAATGTACTCAGGGCTATTATAACCCATTTTTTTCAGGTCAAAATTCTCCAATATGTTTAAAGCCTGCAGCATCACCGGCCCCTGCGTCCAGGATTGCAGCTTATACACCTCAATGCCTTTGTAATTTGTTTTCAAGGGTTCCTCTTCCAGAGGTTTCCATCTGGCAAGATCCTCCATCGTGATCAAACCACCCTGTTCCTGGCAGCCGCGAACAAATTCACGGGCAATATCGCCCTTATAGAACCGGTCGTACGCCGCCATCAGCGCATCTTTCCTGTTCTTACCTTTCTTTAAGGCTTCGTCCTCAGCCTCCACAAGCTTGCTCAGTGTGTTCAGCAAGTCCTGTTGCACAAAAATTTCTCCAGCTTCAGGTGCCTCACGCTTCGCTCCCGCATGAGGAAGCAAAACCTTCTTGCTGTAAGGCCATTGTTTGATCTGAGATTTATATCTTTCCATGATATTGGCCGCCTGAGCCTCTATCGGATAGCCCGCCGCCATTTCCATAGCTGGTTTAAGTACCTGCTTCAAACTCATGGTACCATAATTGGCCAGCATGAAGATCAATCCCCCCGGCGTTCCAGGAGTCGTGGCTGCCAGCGGACCGTACTCTGGCGGAAAATCAAAGCCCTTGCGCTTAAAAAAGTCTGCCGTAGCGCCAGTTGGCGCCACACCCATCGCGTTAATGGCAATAACCTTACCCGTCTTCGGGTTATAAATAAGAATCTGGCTTTCACCGCCCCAGCTCAGCGTATCCCACATGGTACAGGTGGCAGCAAGCATGGCGCAGGACGCATCAACAGCATTCCCGCCCTGTTGAAATATCATTGCCCCGGCAGTGGCAGCCAACGGCTTTCCGGTTATAGCCATCCAGTTTTTTCCGTGGATAACCGGTTTTTGTGTCTGGCGGGCCGCAACGCTTATGGTGCAGAGCAGGACTGCCGGGATCAGTAAGGTAGAGATATATTTCATTGGACGAATCAGAGACTCTAAGATACCAAAAAAAGCCTACTTTTATATCATGATACTCGACACGCTGCTTACCCTGAGCCACCTGCTTGTTATCGGTTTCAACCTTTTGGGCTGGATCTGGCCGGCAACCAGAAAGGCACACTTCATCGTCGTATGTGCAACCGCCGCATGCTGGTTGCTGCTCGGAATCTGGTATGGCATAGGTTATTGTCCGCTTACCGACTGGCAGTGGACCTTGAAAGAACGTATGGGCGAGACTGATCTTCCCGCCTCGTTCATCAAGTACTTTGCCGATAAAGTAAGCGGCCGCGACATCCCGGCTGTTTTGGTCGACTGGCTAACCGCCCTGTGCTTTGCCGCTGCAGCAGTACTATCCGTTTACCTTAATTTTTTCAGGAGACGACAAATACCTGTTAAACACTAAAACTCTCTGCCACTGCCGTTGCGTAGTAACCAACAAACCACTTTAATGCCGCACTTTGGTTTGTGGCCTTAAAAGCCAGCACCACCTCCGTGTTCACAGGGATATCCGGCAGACCAACAAAGGAAACATCCAAATGTGCATACTGATCTCTTAGCGATGATGGTAGTATCGATACTCCCAGTCCTGCTTCTACCAACTGAAGGATAGAATGCACATTATTAGCTTCGTGCATAATCTCCGGTTTAAAGCCCATGCGCTCGCATATTTCGGTTAATTTATCGCTGTAATGCGGCGCGAAATCCTTGTTAAAGAAAATAAACGGACTTGCCCGAAGAAGCGATATAAGTTCTTCCGAAGACGCGGTTGCGGTCTTCCCGCCGGGTAAAACAATAACAAAGGGATCAAAAAACATCGTTTGCACCTTAAGCGCTTTGGAGTGAACGGGAGCACGCAGTATACCAACGTCAAGTTCGCCTTCTTCAAGTGCCTTGATCTGCGATAGGGTGGGTATTTCGTACAAACTGGTTTTAACGTAAGGAAAGGCTGCACCCATCTCTTTTAGCGCCTCAGCGAGTTGTGTTTGATACACCGAACTGATGTAGCCGATTTTAAGTGTGCCGCTCTCGTTCAAATGGATTTGTCGCACCGAATTTTTTACCTCCTCCAACCTGCTGAAAAGATTGTCGACCTCCGTTTTCAGATACGCTCCCGCGTCAGTTAACGCTACGCGTTTATTGCTTCTGGTGAACAGCGTGGCGCCCAGTTCTTCTTCAAGCTCTCTGATCTGTCTGCTTAAGGGCGGTTGCGAGATAAAGAGCTTTTTGGCTGCATTTCCAAAATGAAGCAGGTCGGCCAGCGTTTTAAAATAGCGGAGGTGTCTAAGTTCCATACCTTAAAAGTATCGATAGTTGATAAAAATGATATTTTCCAAATATCAATAATGACGCTAGTTTTAGCAAAAAAAAGAAAATGCAGAAAGATTATTCAAAGAAGTCTACCACCGACGAGATCAGGGCAAGGTTCGACGCTGATGTGGAGCGGTTTTCAGATCTAGAGGGCGGTCAGGCCACGATGCTCGATGCCGCCTTAACTATGGACTTATGTACAGAGGCAGCATTATGCACAAACCCCGAAGCCAGGGAACTACTGGATATCGGTTGTGGCGCCGGCAATTACACCCTGAAAATGCTCAGCAAAGTCCCCGGTTTGAACTGTACGCTTAACGACCTGAGTATGCCTATGCTCCACCGGGCCCGCGAAAGGGTGGCGGCGCAGACCACCGGAAAAGTCACCTGCATACAGGACGATATGCGGAATCTGGATATGCCCAATGATCACTACGACATTGTGCTTGCCTCGGCAACCTTTCATCACCTGCGCGATGATGCCGATTGGGAAAATGTTTTCAAGAAGGTACACCGCGCACTAAAGCCAGGTGGAAGCCTGTGGATCTCCGATATTATTACCCACGATACGCCAGCATTGGCAGATCTGTTTGAAAAGAGATTTGCCAACTACCTTGAATCCTTAGGCGGCGCGGAGTATCGCGATAAGGTGATTGCCTATGTTGATTATGAAGACACCCCGCGCTCACTGAACTATCAGCTTGAGCTTATGCGCAGTGTAGGCTTCCGTCATGTGGAGACTCTACATAAGAACAGCTACGTCGCCGCTTTCGGCGGAATAAAATAATTGCTAAATTGACACCACCAAAAAGATACCTTATGAAACACCTCATCCTTACGACAATCATGCTGAGTGCAGGTCTGGCGGCAGTTGCGCAGAACCTTAAAACTGTAAATTATAGCGATGGTTCACAGAAACTCAAGGGTCTTGTAACCCCCAATGCTGGCAAGAAGCTGCCGGGTGTACTTATCCTGCCGGCCTGGAAGGGCATCGACCAGGAAGCTAAAACGGCGGCGCTCGATCTGGAAAAGCAAGGCTATATTGCCCTCATAGCAGATATTTATGGTGAGGGGAATGTTCCGGCCGACAATCCGGCTGCGGGTAAACTGGCAGGACAGTACAAACAGGACTATAAAGCTTACCAGCGCAGGATCAGCGTAGCGCTTGATGAGCTGAAAAAGCAGGGAGCGATGCCTGAAAAGCTGGCGGTAATAGGTTACTGCTTTGGCGGTACAGGTGCTTTAGAGGCCGCAAGAGCTGGTTTGCCGCTGCAAGGCGTAGTCTGTATACATGGCGGACTGGCGAAGGCGGCCGACCGCCCCAATGTGCCATTGAACACACGAATACTCGTGGAGCACCCGGCCGACGATGCTGGTGTAAAACCTGAAGATTTAACCGCGCTGATGAAGGAGATGCGTGAAGGAAAAAACGACTGGCAGATCATCACTTACGCGGATAGCAAGCATACTTTCACCAATCCTGAGTCGGCCGATTATAATCCGGTAATGGCGAAACGCGCCTGGCAGCACACGCTGTTTTTCCTTAAGGAGGTGCTGAATTAAAAGGCGGCCATTCCCTTTGTAAACTCAAGCAGGTATTTATCGATATACAACTGCTGGTCTTTCAATTTGTATTGCTGTATAAAACGGGGATGCTCGAGCACAACGAGCTCCCCGAAAAGCTTCTCCGTTCTGTTTAACCTGTCTAAAAACGCGGCATTCTTTTTTCCAAGTACAAAGACACGGGATGTGTCGAGGCCCAGACTGATGTGTTCTCTCAATGCAGAGATCATAAAATCTCTGACCATTTCAAATAGCCTCAGGTCGTCGTAATAGTTCGCGTTCAGCCATTTGCCTCCGGGTGTTTGCCTGATGATGGCTAGCGGGAAGGGCGAATTGATATAGAAGTCCCTGTAAAAAGCCGCCGGTCCGCCATAAGCCGCAATCATTTCATACATAAACACAGAAGATATTTCATGCGTGTATGCAGAATGCATTTTTATGCCGCATACCGCCTCAAGGCGCTTCGTGTCTGTAAAGGGTACGCCCGTTACTCCTGCGCCATGCCGACTTGGATTTATGCCTATGATAAACCTGCGCTTTTCCGTGTCGTTATAGTACTTCTCGTAAAACTGCTGCATCACAGAAATCGTTTCCGGATTATCCATATAAGGATTCAGCACCTGAAAGCCATCAGGCAGGCTGCCTGTATATTGCAAATTCCGGTTAAACGCTATGATTTTATCTGACAGTACTATCACGTCACTAACCCGGGTACTTGTCGGCTATCAGATTCAAATTGATTCCATGCTCCAGGTAAGCTTTTAGCCCATCCAACACGGTTGTAAACCCACCGGTCGAGTCTTTAATCTCCCTCAAAAGGTCATCGCCCTGCTGCGGAAAACCATAGTTCCTGATGACTACATACGTCTTGTCCTCGCCCATCTTCTGGAAATTAAACTCCACGGTAGTTGCCGGGTCGCCCCATTCGATCTGGATAAGCTTATCCGCAACAATGTCGCGTACAACCACCTCAGCCGAAACATCATACATCTCCCAGGTCCAGGTTACGGTTGCGCCTTTTTCCAGTCTACCGCTGCCTTTGGTAAACCAGAAATGCTTTGTTTGGTCCGGATCGCAAAATGCGTTGAACACTTCGGCGGCTGGTTTTCTGATCAGCATCTGTGCTTCTACAAAATTTTGGTTCTGTTCCATAAGCTAACCTTATTAAATGGCTGAATTTAGTTATTTATATCGTGTTTGGCGTATAAACTTTCACTACACCATCATTTTCGCTGCTCACCACCAGCAGGCTTTTTTTGGTCGGACTGTCTTTAGCCGGAATGAATAGCACGCCCTCGGGAGCATCGCCGCATTTCAACATTTGAAGAAATACCGGGCTTACCGGGTTGGTTACGTCATAAACTGCTACGGCGTCTACCCTCTCCAAGCCTACAAAGGCGACTTTTGTACGGCCAACGGTTCCTGTAGTGATACCTTCCGGCTCTACACTTTTGTCATCACTGCGGCCATCGTCATAAATTCCTGCCTCAACGGCTTCTTTATCCAGCTCATTCTTGCTGTCAAAAACCAGTGTGCCATTGCTTCCGTTCCATACGCTAAATGAACGTGCACCCAAAGAATACAATTCATCCAGGTCACCGTCGCCATCGGTATCTCCGAGGGTAGTGGTAATGTTCAGTCTGCCCAGTTTACCGTCCTTTTTCAGCTCAGCTGCATTCGGAAATTTGGTGGCATCCAGAATAACAGTCTTATCTTTTACGCGCTTCACTTCTGCAAAGGTATCGTACTCACGGGCATCGCCTTCATTGGCGGTAAAGAGATAGGGAGTACCGTTGCTTTCCATTACCGCAACCGCATCCGGCATATAAACACCTTTTACCGGCCATTTAGCTGCGGCATAAGCTTTGTCATCGTCGGTGGGGTCTATTTCGTTGCCGTCGGTATTGTAGTCTTTGAAGCCTAGCGGAAAAATATTGCCGATGGTTTTTGAAGGTATGTCAATTTTAGCGATACCGTTGTTTTCCTGTAAAGTTACCCATGCGGTTTTCGAATCGGCTGAAATGGTCACGTATTCCGGTTCGATGTCTTTCACAAAGGTTGCGCTCGGGCCAAAAACGCGAAAACCCTTCTGCATCAGTGCATTTTGCTGCCCGGCCATCGACGAAAAGTTTAGCGTGGTAACCGCATAGTTTTCAGCTACCGAGATTATGGAAACCGTCCCTTCCGGATCAGTGGTATAGCTTGCATTGGGCTCACCCTCATTGGCTGTCATAATGTATTTTCCGTCGGGCGAAAAAGTCACCATATCTGGCAAAGCACCAACATTGATCTGACTGATCACGCTATGGTCGCCAGTTTTAAATACGACAACCTTGCCATTTGATGTTTTGTCGGTTGCTTGTATCGCCGCGGCCAGTTTGCCGGAATGTACAGAGAGACTGTTTACCACACCACCAAACGGCTGCACGCTGATGTTGCCGATAATGGTCATTTTTGATGGGTCTTTAAAATCAATCACCTCGATGCGGTTAACTGCAGCAGCAGTACCCTCACCTTCATTTTTTACGACAAATAGTTTTTTTGTGTCCGGATCATAAGCTGATATTTCAGCAGCACCTGTCTCACCGATATCAATAGTACCGATCTCCGCAAATGTCTTCGCATCTTCGTTCACAAAAAAGTCAGGCTCGGGTAGAGGACCTTTATTGTCATTTTTTTTACAGCCCAGTGCCGCCGAAATCATCAAAGCGAGAAGTAATCTTTTATGCATACAATTGTTTTTTGAGGCGAAAATAGACCCCCAATGTTAGCATAAGTTCAGTCTTGCGTTATGTTAGTGTTAAGCTAAGGTTGCAGACGAGCTACCACTTCCAGCTAAGGTGGTTCACATGGGGAATATTTTTTTGCGCTATCAAGATGCTATTTCCTGATTCAGCGAAGGCGAGCCTTTAGTAAGTATTAAACTTGGTCCTGTACTTATCTTGATAAAAAAGTGACTTGCAATTTCAGTTACACCGATAATTTCAGATATTTTAATACAACTCTCTCCAGTTTTGTCTTCAAATCTCAGTAGTTCATCTTCGATTTCGAGTTGAACCGATTCATTAAACGCACCTTTGTATGTGTCCTTTACGAACTTGGTATAATGTTTTTTTAATCTCCATTTCAAATATTTATAATAAAAAAGTGCGACCACGATTACACAACATGTAGCGTAGTAGAATAGAAAGGTATCACGCTCATAATAGCCAATAATTATAAAAAATATCCCCAGGGCGATTAATGAAAGGTAATTTCTTTTACGAGTTTTTATTTTTTCGGTATTTGTAGAGGCCCCATATAATTGAAATGTAATGAAGTCGCCTTCTTTGAGCGTTATCGTGTGGGTCATTTGATTCTGATTTCCGGGTGGATGGTTATTAGTTAAATACACGTTGTTGGAAGGAGACATAGCTGAGTACCTCGCTAAACGTACTATCAATTTTGAACGAACTGATGTATGTGGCACTAACGCCGGAATCGTTCTTAGCCTTGAAGCTATGTGACAGGTTAAAATATTTAACTCCACCCTGCTTGCTGAAAACAGTATCTATTGACCCATACTTAAGCGGTTCATAGCTTTCGGAATTGATCAGCGTGGTGTCTAAATAACTTTTAATCAGGATTTTCGCTTTTTCATCAGGATTGCTGGAACAAGCAGCCAATAGAATGCCGAGGACGCTAAAGCAGATTTTTCTTTTCATCGCACTTAATTTACTGCAATGTATGACATTATAGGAATGATCCTTCCGATCGATGAAATTAAAGTCTTATCATTGCGTATGAGAACTAAAGTACCAACCATCACTTGCTTACTTCTAGCACAGTTTCTTCAGGCTATAAGCGGATATGCAATACCTGCAACAAATTCCACTCGAAATATATTTCCATTAGCAATAAAGTCGCCCAACAAGAAATTAAAATTCGAGTTCAGCTATAATCAAAACAGGGAGATCATCTTTACAATTACGGCCAACTCGAAAACCATTATCTCAGCTTCGAAGATGGGACTAAGTGGTATTGATGGAGCAGTGCCGGCAAATTTCTCCCGTGCTTCCAGCAAATCAGTCTGGAAGCCCATCTGGGGAAAAAGAGCAGTCGTGCCTGATGAATACAATGAGCTTACGCTGGATGTAAAAACCTACAAGATCATCGTCAGGGCATATAATGATGGAATAGCTTTCCGGTACGACTTCCCAAGGGAGATGGCGATAAGCGATTTGACGGAGTTTAACTTTAGTGGCGACTATACGGCCTGGTATTATAATGGTGAGCACGCCAATATTGGCCCGGAGAAGTTATCGGCCTGTAACGATAAACGCTTACCTGTAATGACAGTTCAGGTAGACGATCACAATTATCTGGCTGTGCACGAAGCAAATTTATCATGGGGCGACCCGCTGATGTTGGCGTCAAAAAAAGGCCAGACCCTGTTTACCGTAGCGTCTAAGCCAAATAATGCATGGAAAGTGGTTATGTACGGAAATACTCCTGGTGAATTGGTTGATTCGCACCTCATAGAATTGTTAAATCCTCCGCCGCCGGGCGACGCAGATTTCTCATGGGTGAAGCCAGGCGTTGCTGTTTGGGACTGGCGGATAGCAGGCGCGCAGGTCGACGGTTTCAAATATGAGATGTCTCTTCCTTCCTGGAAAAAAATGGTGGACTTTGCTTCTGAAAATAACATCCGTTACCTGGCACTTGATGCCGACTGGTATGGCCCCGAGTTTGGCAAAGATTCAGACCCGCTAAAAGGTGGGAAGGTCGCCCAGGTCCACGAGATCATCAAATACGGGAAAATGAAAAATGTGGGCATCTGGCTCTACCTTAATGACGTTGGCGGCCGTATGTTTCCCATAGAGCAAACTTTGAAGCAGTATGGCGACTGGGGTGCTGCGGGCATTAAATACGGTTTTATGTCGGGCACTCCCGCAGAAAAGAATGAACGTACCCGAATGATCACGGAGCTATGTGCAAAAAATCGTCTGCTATGCGATTTTCATGACGGTCCTGTACACCCGTACGGACAAATGCGTACGTTTCCAAATGCAGTCACACGCGAATACTGTCAGGCACAGCTTGATGGCAGCACCGCCCTGGAGCCAAAAACATTTGTCACCTCGGTATTCGTGAACATGCTTGCAGGTCCGCTCGATATGAACAATGGCATAGCTGATTTGAAACAGGCTGGCAGGGTTCATGCGCCAGCTTATGCTACCAACTCCACAGTGGTAGGCGAGGCAGCACGTACATTAATTACCTTTTCGGGGGTGACAGTTATACCCGATATACCTGAGAGTTACCAAAAGCATCCTGAGATTCTGGAATTTATTTCATCACAAAACATGCCCTGGATGGAAAGTAAAACCATCAAAGGCGACATAGGTCAATACATCGTTATGGCAAGGCAGGCCAGCGACAAAACCTGGCTTGTCGGAGCAGCAACAAATGAAAATTCAAGAGAACTGGATATTCCGCTTTCTTTCCTGAAAAAAGGCCGCTACAAAGCACTGATTATTCAGGATGGCGATGATGCTGATTATCGTACCGATAATGAAAGTTATAAGAGCTCGAAGACAGAAGTTAGCGCTAAAGATTCGATTAAGGTCAGGCTGGCGCCGGGCGGCGGGGCTTGTATTTTGATCAGGCAGTTGTAAACAGGAAGTGATCTCAATGCGCGGCAATTCAAATAGTGATGAAAAACAACTAGTCCTCCAGTTAAAGGCGGGAAGCGCTCAGGCTTTCGAGACCCTTTATCACGCGTATAAATTGCGGATCGCAGGGCAGCTGTATAAGCTGCTCAAATCTGAGGAACTTGTGGAAGAAATGATGCAGGAATTTTTCCTGAAGATTTGGGATAACCGCGCAAAGATCGATCCCGATCAGTCTTTCAGGTCTTACTTGTTTCGCGTATCGGAAAACATGGTGTACGATTTTTTTCGGAAAGCTTCGAGAGACAGTAAATTTCGGGAGCAGCTAAAAGCAAACTATCGGGAATTTTATACGCATGTTGAAGAAGGCATGCTTTTGAAGGAGGACAACACGAGACTGTCGCAGGCCATCGCTCTATTGCCTCCTCAGCGGCGGGAGATTTTTATCTTATGTAAGATAGAGGGAAAGTCGTATAAAGAGGTAAGCGAGATTTTAGGTATATCAACCTCTACAGTGAACAACCAGCTCCTGCTGGCAAATAAATTTCTTAAGCAAACGCTCAACGCGGATACGACAGTTATTCTCATTGCTGCTATGCTGCTCCTGCAGGGCACCTGAGTACTTCAAAAAATTTTTTTTCTGATCAATAGGTATTTTTTGTACCGCAACCGTATTAGCTATAAAAACGTTTTGGAGCAATTTGAATCAATAGCAAAACTGTATAGAAAATATCTGGAGAACACCTGTACTGAGGAAGAACTGGACGAGCTTTTGAACAAACTCGGATCAGATGCTAACGAGCTGGTGGCACGTAAGGTGATTGCTCAGCATCTGGAAACACAATCCACCGAAAGTGATCAGCTTTACCAGCAGATTTCCGATAAGGTAGAGCACAGGCTGTTTCCGGAAATACAGCGCAGGGCATCAGCAAAGCCTGCGCGGACCCCATTACTTTGGCCCCGCCTTGCTGGTCTGGCTGCCGCTATAGCGCTCGTGGTATTTGGTGTCTATTTCTACAATTTCAGTGGAAATGCTAAGTTGGAAAAAGCTAGTATGTCAGCGCATGACATCGCACCGGGAAAAGTTGGAGCAACACTTACTTTAGCCAGTGGGAAACGAATAGATTTAGGCGGTGCGGGTGATGGCGAAATCGCCCAGGAAGCGGGGATCGTCATCTCTAAGAGCGGTGACGGGCAACTCATATATACAGTCAAGTCTGGCAAGTCTGGTTCCGATAAGATCAATACACTGTCTACCGCCAAAGGCCAAACCTATATGGTGGTCTTGCCCGACCAATCCAGGGTATGGTTAAATTCGGCATCGAGTCTGACCTACCGGGCCGACCTGCTATCTGGCGGCGTACGTAAGGTTACGCTTTCAGGAGAGGCGTATTTTGAAATTGCGAAAGACAAGCAGCATCCTTTTATCGTGGATAGTAAGGCCCAGCGGGTAGAAGTTTTGGGTACGCATTTTAACGTTAACGCTTACAATGATGAGCCGGCAATTACTACAACGCTTGTGGAAGGCGCTGTGAAAGTTAGTTCAGGGAGCAGTCATCGTTTGCTAAAACCTGGCCTTCAATCCATTGCACGCGGCGATCACATCGAGGTTGCACAGGCTAACCTGGAGATGATCACGGATTGGAAGAATGGGGATTTCAATCTCGACGGGCTCGATTTTAAATCAGCAATGCGGAAAATTGCGCGCTGGTATGACATCGAGGTCATCTATGATCAAGGCGTTTCCGATAATATCATTTCGGGCGGCTGGATTTCCAGAAACACCAAATTATCTACGATTCTTGAAGTGATCGAGCGATCAGGTCTCGCCCGGTTCAGGCTGGAGGGAAGGAAGCTCTATGTCTCAAAATAATACATAAATATCAATCCTATTATCTATTTAACAAAAGGTCCAATACAATAAAACCCAGGAATGAGAAAATTTTAAAAGACAAGAATAAAAGCAAACCAGAAGTGAAGCACCTCTGGTTTGTGTTTGGAGACAATAAATATCAACTGTTTTACCGCAGGATGCCACTGGTTTTCGAAGGCAAGAGGCATACTGTTAAGAACCAAACCAACGTAAATGTATCAAAATTCTACAAAAAAATTAGGTGTAGCGCCTGCGTTATACCAAAAGCTATGGCTAATTATGCGATTAACCACCGTATTACTGATAGCATCCCTTCTTCAGGTCAGCGCCGCTACGCTGGGCCAGAAAATAACTTTGGACCAGAAAAATGTTCCGCTAAAGTCTTTGTTTAAAGAGATCAGAAAGCAGAGCGGTTATAATTTCTTTTATGATGGAAAAGTGGTAACGCCCGGAATTAAAAGTAGCGTTCAAGTTTCCAACGCCACCATCGACCAGGCCATGGCGAATATCCTCGCCGACCTGCCCTTGAAATATGAAATCAGGGACAGGACTATCTTGATCACCAGAAATGAGCGGACTGCGCTTTTTAGCAGTTCCCCCGAATTTCGGTTTATCGAAGTTAGAGGCAAAATACTGGATGAAAATGGTACTCCGCTACCGGGCGCCACGATTTTGATCAAAGGGACCGGCAAAACGACCAAGTCTGACGATAAGGGTGAATTTTCCTTTTCGGGTGTCGACGATAATGTTGTCCTGGTTATCAGCTATATCGGGTACGCATCAAAGGAAGTTCTGGTTAAGGATGCTGTGATGCCGCTGGAAATAAGACTTGATATGGTCACAGGGAAACTGCAGGAGGTAGGGGTGAGCGTCAATACCGGCTATCAAAGTATCGCACCCGAACAAAGCACCGGAGCAGCTGCAGTGATCACCACCCGGGATTATGAATCGCGCGTTAGTTCCAATTTTCTGGATGGGCTGGTCAACAGGCTTCCTGGACTGATGATCAATAATGATGTAAGTTTCACCAGCACGATAAACAATACTTCCTCAAGCCGGGCCCTCTTCAATATACGTGGTATTTCGACCATGACAGGAAACCCAAATCCGTTGATTGTGGTAGATGGGTATCCTACTGAGTTGTCTCTGAATATAATTGATCCAAACGAGATCAAATCGGTCACCGTGCTTAAAGATGCTGCAGCAGCTACCATCTATGGCGTACGCGCCTCGAACGGGGTCATTGTCATCGAAAGGAAACAGGCCGATCCCGGGAAGCCGCAGATTACTTTCCGGGCTACGGCCGGAATAACGCCTAAAGAGGATTACAGCCGGTACCGCTGGGCTGAAGATGCTTCTTCCATCAGTGTAGATTATCAGCGCTTCCGGTATGGTTCAGGTGTTAGTGCCACGACCTGGAATAACCTGCCTACTTTCGCAGGCAGCCAGGCCTTCGATCCCACTTATTACGTGCTTGCGCAGCAGGCGGCAGGGGTAATAACGGCCGCAGATGCTGAGGCCAAATTTGCAGAGATGAAGAGCTATAACAACGCAGAAGATTACAGTCGCTTGTTTCTGCGCACTGCTGCCACGCAGACCTACAATGTAAACATGTCTGGCGGTTCGGAGCGGGCTACCTATTACATTACAGCCAACTACATCGACAACGCATTGCAGCAGCAACGCAGCGGAAACAACAGGTTTATGCTGGCCGGCCGTACCATGCTGAACTTTTCAAAGCGCTTTTCCCTGGAGCTAAATACCGAATACCAGGAGGATCGCAGCCGCGCAGGTGTAACGCCAAATATCAACAGTATTAATCCCTACGAACGTTTTCAGGACGAAAACGGCAATCCGGCGGCAATCTTTTTGAATTCCGGTATGAACCCGTATTACAGCCGCACTGTTATGAACCTGGGATTGGAAGATCACCTGTATTATCCGCTGGTCGACCGCAATGAGGTTACTGATCAGCGCCATACCGCCAACAACCGCACTACCGCCAACTTTAACTATAAGCTAGGCAAAGGATTCAATATGGCCTTTGGCGGAATTTATGAGACATCCCGAACCGGAATACGGCATTTTGCTACCGGGCTTTCTTCGGAAGCACGCCAGTTTATCAATTCCTATGCAACGCAGACAGGTACTGGCATTACCTATACCATTCCAAAGGGAGGCTTTCTTCAGCAGCAAACCGCCAGTACCACCGGCTATACCGCCCGGGCTCAGTTGAACTACAATAAACGCCTTGGTTCAGATCATTCGCTGAATGGAATTGTGGGCGGAGAACTCCGTAAGATCACCGATCAGGGCGGTTCTGCTGCCTATTTCGGTTATAATGACGAGTCGCTGATCCAGCAGTCGGTCAACTGGTCCAATATCACGAACAATACCGTACAAAAAAACGTCACACGACACCGCACGCTCGATTATAACAGCCTGTTTAACCAGAAGTATGTCGACAACCGCTACCTGTCGGCATATTCCAATATTGTTTATTCCTTCAAAGATACCTATTCCCTCTCCGGCAGTATCCGGATCGACCAGTCTAACTTATTTGGGACAGACCCCCGGTATAAATACAAGCCTCTCTGGTCGGTCGGTGCCGCCTGGAACCTCCATAAGGAGGGTTTTATGGAAAGCCTGACCTGGCTCAAACAGCTTAAATTACGGGTTGCCGATGGCTTTAACGGTAACATCGCCAAGATGTCGCTGCCGCAGGTTATTGCTAAAGCGGCGACCAACACCTACACTCAGCCTAATTCCGTTGCTCTGCAGGTAGCCTCTTATGCCAACAGCAGTTTACGATGGGAACAGACACACAGCACAAATCTGGGTCTGGATTACCAGATATTCAGCGGAATCAGCGGAAGTTTCGATTATTACAGAAAGAAGAGTACAGATCTTTTAGCCAGTGCCTTCATCGATCCGACGATAGGTACCAGTCCTACGCTGATCAACAGCGGATCGATACGCAACCAGGGACTGGAGATAAATCTGCGCGGCGACTGGATCGCAAAGCCACGCTTCAACTGGAATACGGGGTTGGTCCTTTCTCATAACACCAGTAAGGTGCTCGACGTTTATCAAACACAGGCCTATTATCCTGATGTGGTCAATAAGTTCGGATACAGAAAAGGCTATCCGGTGGGTGCATTGTTTGCATACCGTTCAGCCGGTCTGGACCCGGCCGGGTACCCGCAAGTGAAAGATGGAAATGGGAACATCTACGCAGTAACCAATACTACAACTGGTTTAGGATATGTTACGCTCGAATCTGCTGGCACGGTCCGCTATGTCGGCAGCTCGGTTCCTACGGTCAACGCCGGGCTAAGCAATCGTGTCGATATCGGTAATTTCTATGTTTATTGCATGCTGAGTTACTACGGTGGATTTAAAGTGTTCAAGCCAAGAGAAAATCCGACGGCGATACGCCCGCTTGAAGGATCTTCTACCTACTGGAAGCAGGCGGGAGACGAGCAGAATACAGAGGTCATGTTACTTTCAGGATTTTCCGGTACCGGCCCGGGCTGGGCATATAACTATGCCGACAGCCATGTGGTAAATGGCGATTATTTTACCCTCGCTGACCTGACAGTTTCTTATAGTGTACGAAATACGAACTTATTAAAACGGGTAGGACTTTCCCACCTGGAGCTGAAGGCTCAAGGCTCTAACCTCTGGACAGTTGGGCTGAATAAATATAACTATAGTATGGCAACTGGCAGCTACGCAAAAAGTTACCTTACCCCAACTTATACCTTTGGTCTTTTTACAAACTTTTAATCTGATGAACATGCGATACCACCGATATACCACCCTGGCTGTGATCCTGGTCTTAATAGGCATCACCTTTGCCTCCTGTGATAAATACCTGGATGTTACCCCGAAAGGCTACACGCTGCTGCAAACGGTTGCAGATTATGATCAGTGGCTCAATGATCCTGCTATAGCCATTAATATACCTACGCAGCTGGATATTCTGGGAGACAATGCAGATATTCCCGCCATACCAACGCCTGCGTCAACCGTAACTGAACTGATCTATACATGGGGAGAGCAGTTCTCGTCCGACCTGAACTTGTCGCCAGTCTTCTGGGGAGCCCACTACAGTAATATCAATAAATACAATACCGTGCTCGAGGGAGTTGATCAGGCGACTGGCGGGACTGAGCAGCAGAAAAGCAGCCTTAAAGCGGAAGCGCTTTTGGGACGGGCTTTTGAATACCTTTACCTCATAAACGAATATGGACAGCCTTATGACGCGGCGACTGCTGCTCAGGATCCGGGAGTACCATTTGTGGCCTCCCATCAGGTTACCCAAACGGTGCCCTCACGGGGTACAGTTGAACAAGTCTATGAGCGTATCATCACAGATATCAATGCCGCTTTGCCGTCACTGCCGGCGCAAAATACACAGAACCGGTTCCGCCCTGACGTTGCTGCTGCCTATAGCGTACTGGCGCGGGTATACCTGTACAAGCGGGACTATGCAAATGCAAAGCTAAATGCTGAGCTTGCTTTGCAGCGTACCGGTGCTACGATGCTGGATTATAACGCCCTCCCTGCAAACGAGCCAAAAAATACGGCAATTACCGTTAAGGCAGATGTCATTTACGGTAGAAGCGCAGTGGCCATCCCTATGCCGACACTCGAGTTCCTCAACACTTATGATCGCCAGGACCAGCGGTTTAAATGGTTCAGGACCACCGACGGCTATAAGGCCAGGGGCAACACGTTGTTTGCAGCTTTTATCAGTTTCCCTTTTTTTACAAATACCAACTACGGTACCAGTGTGCAGGAAATGAAACTGATTATTGCCGAAGCGGCGGCGAGGAATAATGACCTCGCTACGGCATTGCAGCAATTAAATGAGATACGTCTCAAGCGTTTTCCCGCCTCTGTCTACCAGCCCCTGCAATCAGCAGATGCGGCTATCGTTTTAGGCTGGGTACTGCGTGAGCGAACCTTTGAGTTTCCGTTTCACGGCCTCCGCTGGTTCGATATGCGCAGACTTGACAAGGAGGGGCGCATGCCCGCGGTATCACGCTATGACGCAAAAGGAAACATAGTTGCGACCCTGCAGCCTCATAGTCCGAGGTATACATTGCAAATTCCTGTACAAGTACTCAGGTTTAACCCGGATATGAAGCAAAATCCCTAATTACCGATGACCATTAAACACAATATTTTATGAAAAAAATATTCTTATTATGCATACTGCTGCCTATCATAGGTTTAGCCCAGGAAAAGGGTGTTCAATTTGAACACGGACTTTCCTGGCAGCAGGTAAAAGATAAAGCAAAAAAAGAAAATAAATACCTTTTTGTAGACTGTTATACCACCTGGTGTGCCCCCTGCAAGCAAATGGCTACCGAAGTTTTTACGCAGGAGAAGGTTGGCGATTTTTTAAACAAGAACTTTGTGAATGTCAAAATACAGTTCGACAAGACCAAAAGCGACAGCGAAGAGATAAAAAGCTGGTATTCTGATGCTCAGGCAATCAACGATGAGTTTAAAATCACAGCCTATCCAACCTTTTTAATCTTTTCTCCGGAAGGGGAACTGGTGCACCGCATCGTGGGTGGGGGCAAGGCAGATGATTTTATCGCATGGGTAAAAGTTGCGCTCGACCCGGAAACGCAGTATTACACTTTGCTTAAGCAAAATGGTTCTGCCTCTGGCAATCCTCAGCGTTTGAAGAAGCTTGCATTGGCTGCGGAGATCGCAAAGGACGAACAAAATGCGATCAGATTTGCGGATGATTATTTGGCTACCCAAAGCGGTCTTTTTACCATGGACAACCTGGAGTTCGTTACAAGGTTCATCAAAAACACTGATAGCAAGGGGTTTAAGCTGGTATTGGGCAATCGCGAAAAAGTTGATGCTGTGCTTGGAAAGGGAAAAGCGAACGAAATCCTAAGTGGCGTTATAGTCAGGGAACGCATTAACCCGGCTTTTCAAAACCTCGCGATAGATATTGATTCGCTGATTGCGGTCACAAAAGCAAAATACCCTGAGGTTGACATCACTAAGCCGGCAGATATGATAAGAATCCTGTTTTTCCAGGTAAACAAAAACTGGGATCGGTTCCAGCCGGCGCTCATGGCTTATATGGACAAGTATGGAGATGAGTTGATCCCTAATGCCTTAAACTATTTTGCCAGGACAGTGTTTGAAAACTGCAAGGATCCGGATTGTATTGCTGCGGCTATGGCCTGGAGTAAACGGAGTGTAGAGAACACACAGAGCAAAGAACCCGCTTACCTGGATACTTATGCCAGCCTGCTGTATAAGTTAGGCAATAAACAAGAGGCGATTCTGATGCAGCAACGAGCGGTCGACCTCGTTTCAGGCGAAAACAAAACGGGTTACCAGGCTACGCTCGACAGGATGTTAAAAGGTCAATAAAGTTATTTTAGGTCTAAAAGGGATACCTGATCACGGTATCCCCTTCAAGTTGTCGTAAAGTGCCTAATGCGCCAAAAGCGGAGCTATCTGAAGGATCAGGGTTTAAGGACAACTTTAACACAGTCGTCCTTTTTCTCATCAAATATCTTGTAGCCGTGGGACACCTCGCTCAACGGCAAGGTATGGGTGATGATATCGTCTAAGACGACCTTATGTTCTTTCACCAGTTCGATCAGCGTATCGATATGATTAAGCACCGGTGCCTGACCTTGTTTGATGGTGATGCCTTTGTCAAATATCCTGAACAGCGGGAAGTTATCGTACGGGCTGCCATAAACACCCAGAATGGACACGGTCCCCATGCGCCTTACGGCCTGGAAACACATGTCCAGTACTTTCATACTGCCTTTTTCGAAATTAACGGTCGCTTTTACTTTGTCAAGGAAGCTGCGTTCGGGTTCAAATCCAACGGCATCGATACAAACATCGGCCCCTCTTCCACCGGTCATCTCGCGTATGGCTTCAACAACGTCTGTTTTATTTGGGTTCAGCACATCCACGTTGTTGACTGCCCTGGCTTTTTCCAGGCGGTAATCCAGCGGGTCAATGGCAATTACCCTGCTTGCACCGTGCAGCCACGCAGCTTTTTGCGCCATAAGCCCTACGGGGCCGGAGCCAAAGATTGCCACTACTTCTCCGCCTTTCATCTGTGCCCAGTCCA
Organism: Pedobacter faecalis; assembly: GCF_030182585.1. NCBI lineage: Bacteria > Pseudomonadati > Bacteroidota > Sphingobacteriia > Sphingobacteriales > Sphingobacteriaceae > Pedobacter > Pedobacter faecalis. The sequence continues at coordinate 117,557 of NZ_JARXOW010000001.1, forward strand.
CGCCCGACCATCCTGTGGGGAAAATATCAGTCAGAAAAAGGGCTTGTTCATCAGTAAGATGCTCGGGAATGATCCTCGGGCTGACATCTCCGTAGGGTACTCTCACGTATTCTGCCTGGCCGCCGGAGTAGCCGCCATAAAGATCGGTATAACCAAAAAGGGCTGCGCCTTTTTGATCCATCATATCCCCATTGGGCCCGTAATGTTTATAATTGGAGTTCTCGCATGCCGGGGACGCTCCGTGGTTGCAGAAAAAACACTGACCGCAGGCAATCGGGAATGGGACAATAACCCGGTCGCCTTTTTTCAGGTTCCTGACCTCAGCGCCAACCTCTTCCACAATGCCCATGAATTCATGACCCATAACCATGTCTTCAGTCTGTGGTACGGCCCCGCTCAGGATGTGCAGGTCTGAACCGCAAATGGCCGTGGAGGTAACGCGTAATATGATGTCGGTGGCCAGTTCAATTCTGGGGTCTTCTACGGTCGTATAACTGATATCGCCTGGCTTATGGAATACTGCTGCTTTCATAGATGTTCAATAGTTAGATTAACAAGAACAACATCTTTTCTGGCAAACAGTTTTGTTTAGTTGATAAGAATATTAAAGTTCAGCAGTCACATTACTTGCCTTTTGCGACGACAACAGACTGCCGGTCAAAAACTGATATTATGGGTGTTTTTGATCTCTGACATTACAAAAGTACTGTGCGTACTGCCGATGCTTTCTACCGAGCCTAACTTATTGAACACAAAGTCCTGGTAATGCTTCATGTCCTTGGCATACACTTTCAGGAAGAAATCATAGTCGCCGGAAATATTATAACATTCTACCACTTCCTCGATATCCATAATAGCAGTTACAAAGTGGTGGCCAATTTTCTTATCGTGCTGTTTGAGCTTGATGTTACAGAAAACGATAAATCCCTGATTGAATTTTTCCGCATCCAGTATCGCGATATACTTCTTAATATAACCGCCGGTTTCCAGCCGTTTCATCCTTTCAAAAACCGGGGAAGGTGAAAGATTGACCATCGCCGCCAGTTCTCTATTGGTGTGTTTTGCATTATTGGCCACTATTTTAAGCAGCATTAAATCAATCTCGTCGAGTTCGCTCATGGAATAATCTCCTTTTTATCGTACAAAAATAGTAAATCTTACGTATAAAAAACTGAGATATAATCAAAACTAAGACAAAACTTCCGAATATAATGAATTACTACGTTTTAAATTCTTCAAATATACCTTTGTAGAAGTTTAAAAGATGGAATAAACAAAGGAAATATATAGAAGAGACCATGAATACCGTCAAAACAGATTTTACATTCACGCTAAAGAGCACGTGCTTAGATGAAAATTATTACCCCGCAAGTCAAACGCGTCTGACAACCAATTTTGCAAACCTGGCCAGAGGAGATAATCGCCAACAAAACTTACGTAATGCCTTGAATATGATTAACAATCGTTTCAATGCACTGGCTCATTTGGATAATCCAAAAGGTGATCGTTACCTGGTAGAATTGGAGATCATCACAGTAAGGATGAGTATTGATGATAAAAACGGCATTAACGATCTGCCGATGATTGAAGTTTTAAAAACGAATATTTTTGACCGTAAGACTAACCAGCATATAGAAGGTATTGCAGGAAATAATTTTTCTTCTTATGTGCGTGATTACGATTTCAGTGTTTTATTGATCGAGCACAATAAAGATAAATCTGGTTTTACTGTTCCTGAAAATTTTGGTGATCTGCACGGCAAGCTCTATAAGTGCTTTGTGAATTCAGACACTTATAAAGCGCATTTTAAGATGTCGCCGATCATTTGTCTAAGTGTATCGAGCAACAAAACGTATACGCGCACGGAGTATCAGCATCCGGTCCTGGGTTTTGAGTATGTGCAGGATCAGTATTCTCTCACTGACGAATATTTCTCTAAAATGGGCTTAAAAGTCCGTTTTTTCATGCCTGCGAACAGTGTGGCACCAATGGCTTTTTATCATTCCGGAGATCTGCTTGCTGATTATACTGATCTTGGACTGATCAGCTCAATCAGCACGATGGAGACTTTCCAGAAGATTTATCGGCCTGAAATTTATAATGCAAATTCAGTGGCTGGGAAAATCTATCAGCCTAGTCTTAAACACGAAGATTATTCATTGACCCGCGTGGTTTATGACCGGGAAGAACGCAGCCGATTGGCTGTTGAACAGGGCAAATATGCTGAAGTGCATTTCATTAAGCCTTACAAAAGTCTATTAGAGCAGTGGTCTGCCAATTTTGCGCTTTAATTATCACAACACCTAAAGATTATTATATGAAGAAATTATTATTACCCACCTCAATTGTTGGAAGTTTACCTAAACCTGCCTGGCTTGCACCACCCGAAAAACTATGGTCACCCTGGAAATTAGAAGGCGATCAGTTATTGGAAGGGAAACAAGACGCATTGCGCATCGCTTTGCAGGAGCAACAATTCGCAGATTTAGATATTGTTTGCGATGGTGAGCAAACACGCCAACATTTCGTAACCACTTTCATCGAGCATTTAAGCGGTGTAGATTTTGAAAATCGTAGAACAGTAAGGATCCGTGACCGTTATGACGCGAGTGTGCCTGTGGTTGTGGGTGAGGTTGCACGTCAAAAAGCAGTTTTTGTTGAAGATGCCAAATTTTTACGTAAACAAACCGATAAGCCTATCAAATGGGCATTACCTGGACCGCTTACCATGGTAGATACGTTGTACGATGATCATTACAAAAGTCGGGAAAAATTGGCCTGGGAATTTGCGAAAGCACTTAACGAAGAAGCAAGAGAACTGCAAGATGCCGGAGTAGATATTATCCAGTTTGATGAACCTGCATTTAATGTGTTCTTCGATGAAGTTAACGATTGGGGAATGGCAACATTAGAAAGGGCCATTGAAGGTTTACACTGCGAAACTGCAGTGCATATTTGCTACGGCTATGGAATACAGGCTAATAATGACTGGAAAAAGACACTGGGTTCAGAATGGCGCCAATACGAAGAAATTTTCCCTAAAATTCAAAAATCTAAAATTGATGTGGTATCATTAGAGTGCCACAACTCAAATGTGCCTTTAGATTTAATGGAACTGGTACGTGGCAAAAAAGTAATGGTCGGCGCTATTGATGTGGCCACCAGCACGATCGAAACACCTGAGGAAGTAGCCGATACCTTACGTAGAACGCTGGAGTTTGTGGACATCGAAAATCTTTACCCTAGTACAAACTGTGGTATGGCTCCGTTATCACGAAGCGTGGCCAGAGGTAAGCTAAGTGCTTTAAGCGCGGGAGCAGAGATTATACGCAAAGAAAATGCGAGTTAAGAATATATTGAATTACATTGAAGAAGTTACTAGAAATATTAGGCAGAGCAGGTCTCGACGGTTTCCTGTTAATGATAGGCATCATGATTTTGCTTGCCTATTTTTTGCCCCAGCCAGGTATGGTCAAAGAACCTGTTTCGCTCGAGCAGATTGCGGGTGCAGGCGTGTCGTTGATTTTCTTCTTCTATGGCCTGCGGCTGAGTGTTGAGAAGCTGAAAGCCGGGCTTGCCAACTGGAAAATGCACATCGTTGTTCAGTTGACCACCTTTTTGTTTTTCCCGCTCCTGGTTTTGGCATCTCGTCCCTTGTTTGTTGGCACCGACTTCGAGTTGCTTTGGCTGGGCGTGTTTTTTCTGGCAGCTTTACCATCCACAGTTTCCTCTTCGGTGGTCATGGTATCCATCGCCAGGGGCAATATTCCCGCAGCCATTTTCAACGCGAGCATTTCAAGTTTGATCGGAGTAGTGGTTACCCCGCTTTGGGTCGGACTGTTCATCGCTTCTGCAACAGGCGATTTTGATGTCACTGATATCGTCGCAAAGTTGATTCTCCAGGTCTTGTTGCCCGTTATTATCGGCATCAGCCTCAACTCCCGTTTTGGCGCCATTGCCGAAAAATATAAGAAACAACTAAAATATTTTGATCAGGCAATTATCCTCAGCATCATCTACACGTCGTTTTGCAAGTCGTTCTCCGAACATCTTTTTGAAGGCTTCAGCACCCCAGAACTTGCCGTGCTCGCCGCAGGGATGATGGTCTTGTTTTTTGCCGTATTCCTTTGTGTCTGGCTACTCAGTCGCTTGTTTGGCTTTTCAGATGAAGATCGTATTACCGTCTTATTTTGCGGATCTAAGAAGTCATTGGTGCACGGTACCGTCATGTCAAAAATACTCTTTCAGCACAGTACCATTACCGGCATCATATTGCTGCCACTCATGCTTTACCATGCCTTGCAATTGATCGCCGCCAGCATTATCGCTAAAGCTATGGCACGACGAAAAGAAATTCTTAATACTTGATCGAAGTTAATATGAAACTGCTAGAAAAAATACAGTTAGGCGATGTCAGCCTGAAAAATAGAATGGCAATGGCAGCGATGACCAGAGGCCGCGCAGACATCAATGGCTTAGTGGGTGATATGACCATAGAATATTATACCCAAAGGGCAGGTGCAGGTCTGATTTTTACCGAAGCGATCAGGATCAGCGAGGACGCTACCGGCAGTCCGCGCACTCCGGGTATTTTTACAGGTCAACAAATAGCAGCATGGAAGAAGGTTACAGCTGCGGTACATGATAAAGGCGGTGTTATTATAGCCCAGCTTTGGCACACCGGCCGCGTGGGGCATTCTATAGACAGGAACGGTAAGCTCCCTTTTGCGCCATCACCCTTGCCTGTCCGGGGAATGCAGCATTTTACTTCTCAGGGTCTGAAAGATTATGAGATTCCCAGGAAAATGACGGTCCCCGAGATCAGTCAGACCATAAAGGACTACGGCCAGGCCGCAAAAAATGCCTTGGCCGCCGGATTCGACGGCGTTGCGCTTCACGCTGCCAACGGCTATTTGCCCAATCAGTTCTTAGCCGAAAGTGCCAACCAAAGGACGGATGATTATGGCGGCAGCATCCCTAAGAGAGCCCGCTTTGTACTGGGGGTGATGCAGGAATTGATCCGTGCAGTGGGAAGTGAAAAGGTGGGGATTAAAATATCTCCTTACCATTCCTATGGCGACATGATACTGGATGACCCTGCCGCTACTTATACCTACCTGATCGAAAAACTGAACGAAATGGATTTTGCCTATGTGGAACTCATGAGGCGCAGCCCTTATTTCCCTTCGCCGGAACATAATGCTGCTGACAACGAGATAGAATTCTTTGGCAGGAAGATTCGCCAGACCGTTATTGCCAATGCAGGGTATGACAAAGCTTCTGCCGAAGCAGAACTTGAAAAAGGTATTGCAAAACTTATTTCCTTTGGTAAGCTATACATCGCAAACCCCGACCTGCCTGAGCGGTTCAAAAAAAGTGCCGCCCTTAGTGAGCCGAACAGGGCAACCATGTATGGGGGCGGGAAACTTGGTTATACGGATTATCCATTCCTGGATCAATAAAAATACTACCTTTTAATCAAATTATTATCATAGACTTTCTATACAGTAAAGGGCAGGATTGAATGCTTATATTGCGGAACCTTTAAATATGAATGCATCATGATCATACGGTTTTTGTGTAGGTGGAGCGTTTTAGGCTGCCTTTTACTATGCTCAGCTCCCGGATTTGCCGGTGACATCGTACTGGACGCTAAGGTTGTCATCTTTGCAGATACCGCGTCAGAAACACCAATCAACATCGCTTTGAAAGCGCTTCGGAGGGACTTGAAAAGAGTGTTGAATGCTGAGGCCGACATTCGGCCGCTTGCCGCATTGGCCGGTTCCGGTATGCGGAAAGGTACGTGTATTGTCATAAGAAATACAGCCGGCAAGGTTTCCGGTCTCAGCGGATGGGAAGCGCATCGGATACGCGTTGTGCGGGCGAACAATAATGATCAGGTTTTGCTGGAAGGCGCCGATACAAGAGGTACTATATACGCGATTTACAGCTTCTCGGAAAAAGTGCTGGGCGTACCTCCGTTATGGTATTTCTGTGACTGGAAACCGGAAGTTAAAAGAGAGATCAAAATTAAACCTGATTTTCAGTACCAGACAGGGGCGCCTTCGGTAAAGTACAGGGCCTGGTTTCCAAATGATCAGGACTTGTTTCAGCCATGGCGAAGGCTTTCTCCAGAAAATGATGAGTTGTGGCTGGAAACTATGCTGCGACTAAAATTGAATACTGTGGAGTGGTTTGACAACGAGCGGGACTACGCAAAGCCATACAGCATATCAAGGACTACCAAATTGATCAATGATTATGGGTTCACAAATACGACACACCATCATAGCCCTTTAAATGCCTCTTTTGCCGGGTGGCAGAACTATTGGGAAAAAGTAAGGCAAATGAAGGTTCCGGAGCTATCTCTCAGCAATCAGGCTCAGTTGGAAGAATTCTGGAAGTACAATGTGGAAAGCATCGTGAAGAACAAGATAGATATGTTATGGGTACTGGGTTTTCGGGGCAGTGGCGACCATCCCTTCTGGTATACCTTCAAAGATGCACCTGAGTCTATGCAGGAACGCGGAGCGATCATATCGAAGATGATGGAGCGACAGCGCGAAATTGTTCTTGAAGTAACTAAAGACCCTAAAGCACCTTTCCGGACAATTTTCTACGACGAACTTTCGGACCTGCTTGCAAAAAACTATATAACCCCGCCTGCAGACACAGGTTTTATCTGGACGTATGTGGCTGCACGGCGCGATCATTTTCCAAACCTGGACATGCAGCAACTCGACGATAAGGGGAACCTCCGGCTGGGTTATTATTTCAATTATCAGTTTACCTCCACAGGCAGTCATCTTGCAGCCGCGGAAGGCCCCTGGAAAATGGAACATAATTACCGTTACGTAGCCGGAAAAAGCAACAAGCCAGTTGCTTTCTCGGTCGTGAATGCTGGCAATCTCCGGGAACACCTAATGGAGCTATCTGCAAATGCTGCCATGATGTGGGATTTCGAAAAGTACAGCAGTGACCGGTTTGTACTGGATTTCTGCAAAACCTATTTCGGCAGCAGGTACGCAAAGGATATTGCCGGCCTCTACAAAAAATATTACCATAGTTACTGGCAGCAAAGGAAATCAGATATTCCCGGATTTGAGCGACAGTATATTTTTCAGGATCTGCGTTACGGCCGGGCGCTCAAAGATCTTGCGGCCGCCTACCTTAAACCCTTTCAGGCCAACCCGCTGGTCGACATTTCAGCGGAGCAGGTGAAGAACAGGACTTTCAATATCGTTCCCGGCGACAATGACGCCAATACCGTACTCGAGGCATTGTTAAAAGGCGTTAGCAAATCAGCAAATGATTTCCTTCAGGTTGGCAAGGAAAGTGACCGCATAGCCGCTTCCCTTCCAAATGAACAGCGTGTCTTTTTTGCAGATAACCTGCAGCAGCGTGCATGGTTTATGCATCATCTTAACAGGACGCTGCTGGAGTTGGCCCTAGGTTACCAGAAAAACCAGACATCAGAAAGGAACGCGCATGTGCGGAAGGCGATCGCTGAGTTACGTTTGGCAGAAAGCGCTTTAAAAAAAACAGATCAGGGCATCTTTCAAAATTGGTATAGCAATGACCGGGTGTTCGGCTTTAAAAACATCTTTAATAAATTGAATGCGTTGCTTTAGTCATATAATGAGCCTGACGCCGCCCAGTTCGGAAACGTGGTATGGAAATTTATTTCCCGGAGCACCGATAAACATAAAGTTTTTCGGGATGTCCCATTTTTTAGAGAGGTGGTCGATCATTTCCGGGCCAAACTTTCCCTGAATTTCAACGAAGTCAATATCGATGTCGGGGTAAGCACGGTCCAGCACTTTAATATCTTGTTTCAGGTGGTCGTTGTTGCTGTCCTCATTGGCGATGTGAACGATTTTCAGGCGTTTGGTCGATTCATTTTCTTCTACGTAGATCATCACCCGGTTGAGCACGGCCACATTATCTCCGCGGGTAAAGAAAACGAATTCCTGGGCGTGCAGTTTGACCAAAAACCTGTAAGGGCGAATCAGGTTAATGGCTATTTTTTTCAAAGGGTCGTCTACCCTGTTGATGACATAGAGCAGCCACCTGACGATGCGGGCCCGGTTCAGCATAATCAGCAGGAATAACATGGCCGGGACCAGGTATTTGATAAAGACATAAAAGGAGTGCTGGTTAAGGCGCATGTTCCCTAAAAAAGCGATGATAATGAAACTAATGGCGATGACCACCGACCATACCGGTGCACGTTCGGTTCTCGGCAGTTTGTGCCGTTTTACCTTGAGCATTAGATTTCCAATGCCGAATAAGCCCATGACGGTTAAAAAAGAAAAGGTGTAAACACCTGCAAGGCTGAGCAGGTCGCCTTTTGTAACAAGAAGTACCGATACGCATAGGACAAAAAATCCGATAATGATCCTGTAATTAGCACCCCGGCTGTTTTCTTTCAGGAAATAGTTGGGCAGAATCCTGTCAAGGGTAATCCGTTTGGCTAGTCCGGTCACGCCCACATAGGAGGTTAAAACCGCGCCGCTGAGTACCAGAACAGCGTCGATTGAAATCACCATCGATAACCATCTTCCCCCTGCCGTAAATCCCAGAAAGGACAACAGGGATTCCCTGTGGCTGTTAATTTCCATCATAGGCAGCACGGCCAGGGCCAGCAGTGCAATCGTCGGATTAAAAAAGCTGACTACACGCCACATGTTGCGCAGGGTTTTAGGAAATACACCGATTTTCTGCTCTTCCACAAAGTTGGCTGAACTTTCGAATCCGGAGATTCCCAGCATAGCTGCAGAAAAACCGAGTAACAATGCTGTCATGATTCCCCCGGGGCCAACAGGAAACTGCCAGTTTTGGGCAAACGTGGTTGTGCCGTGTTCCAGTACAAACCAAGCGCAAAGGATAACAAGCAGACTGAGCGAAATCAGGTGGATAATAAATATCGTAACCGCAACGATCGAAGACTCGCCTATGCCTGTAATGGCCAGTGCCATAAAACAGGCCAGGAGTACCACCGTAGCAGGTATGAGGGGAACAGCGTGAATGATGGTATGAAGGTAGTGCATAGCTTCGTATGCAGATATTACGGCTGTTGCCATGTAAGACAGGATAGTAAGACAGGCAGCAAATGCAGCAGTTCTTTTTGAGGCAGTGTTTAAAAGTACATTGTAGGCCCCGCCATTAAGTGGAAGCGCGCCGACGACCTCACCATAAATCTTTCTGAATAGAAAAAGGACTACCGCTACCGCCAGCAGGGATATCCAGGCGTATTGTCCGGCATAGCCGATGGTTAGTGCCGATACGTACAGACAGGAAGAACTGATATCATTTCCGCATATAGCTGTTGCCTGGAGTTCATTAAGCTTATGGATGTTGCTTTGATCTTTACTCATCATATCCGTTTTAAATCTAACAGAAATGTCATCAAATCGTTTTTATTGGCCGCTTTTGCTATCGATGGGCTATTTTGCGCATCAGGCTAAGGCATCTTTAGGAAGCCGAATTAAGCTGCGCTATATCCTGGAGCAACTACGGCAAATATGCTTCCACGCCCCGACGTCACCTGTAGCTTCCTGCAATTTTTCATTATAAACTGCAATCTATGAATCAACTATCAGAACAACTAATTTTAGGCAATACAATTTATCAGTGGGCAATTGCTATTGCGATAATTGCCGGGATGATCCTGGCCATTAAACTGTTTAAAACCATGGTGCTCCGCCGTATCAAGAGATGGACGGCAGGAACAAATAACAGTTGGGACGATTTTGCAGTGGCCATGGTTGAGTCATCTCTTGTGCCGTTGTTCTATGTCAGTGCTTTTTATTTCAGTTTAAGAACGCTGTCGCTTCACCCAAAAGTAGGTCAGATCATTCACATTGCTTTTCTAGCCGTTTTTACCTTTTTTGTGCTCAGGGTGATCAGTGCGGCGTTTAGAAAATTTATTTATTCATTTATACGGCGTGAAGAACATAGTGGGGAGAAGGAGAAACAGGCTGGCGGGCTGATCGCCATTGTGAATATACTTATATGGTTAATCGGTATTATCTTTTTTATCGATAACCTTGGTTACAATGTTACAACCCTGATCGCCGGACTGGGTGTTGGCGGTATCGCCATTGCGCTGGCAGCGCAAACCGTACTTGGCGACCTTTTCAGCTATTTTGTGATCTTCTTTGACCGGCCGTTTGAGATCGGGGACTTTGTCGTTGTGGGCGACAAGAACGGTATCGTAGAGTATATTGGTATCAAGACGACCCGCATACGGACCTTAAGCGGTGAACAGCTTGTGTGTTCCAATACAGATTTAACCAACTCCAGATTACACAATTTTAAAAGGATGGAGCGAAGGAGAATCGTTTTTACCCTAGGGCTTACCTATCAGACGAGCAGTGCACAGCTTGAAGAAGTTCCCGAATTAGTCAGGCAAATCATCACCACCCGGCCCAAGCTCCAGTTTGACCGCGGCCATTTTTCCGGATATGGAGATTTCAGCTTAAATTTTGAGTTTGTCTACTATGTCCTTGATCCAGATTACAATGTCTACATGGATAACCAGCAGGCGGTATACCTGGACATCTTTAAGACTTTTGAACAGCGAGGCATTGAGTTCGCGTATCCAACACAGACACTGTTTATGGGGCAACAGGCTGGTCAGGCCGCAGACAGGTAAATACAAGTTTTGCAAACCTTTTTGTTCCGGAGGCAGTTCAATAATCAGTGAACTTGTTTCCTTGAACAAATTGCTATCCCGTTTTTTAACTTAAACCCATTAGTTATGGAAAACCAAAATAGCGGCTCGAAAATGACTGCATCAAACTACCCGAAGCTAGCTGTGATGATGCTCATATCCTTCTGCCTGATGTATGCGATCATGTTTTTAAATGTTGATCAGAAAGAACATATTTATTTGAGTCTGACGCGGCTGTATATGTCCCTGCTGATGGTCATGCCCATGGCCGTGATGATGCTGCTGATGATGCCTGCAATGTACCCTAATAAGGCCGCCAACACTATTGTCATAGGCACATGCAGCGTGTTGTTTGTGCTTTCTCTGATTTGTCTGCGCACACAGTTCCCGGTAAATGACCGTCAATACATGAAGGCGATGATTCCGCATCACTCTTCAGCGATCCTTACCAGCAAGCATGCGCGCATACAGGATCCAAGGGTTCGGGAACTTGCCGACAGCATTATCCGATCACAGGAGCGGGAGATCGCAGAAATGAAGGCGCTGTTGAAAACGCTTGAGCCGTAATTCGCGTAGGAAACCTCTGCCACAGTATCTATAGAACTGTTTTTCAATGGCGAGTTTAACCACGAGAAAAAAAGCAGTTAAATTTTATTTCATACATTTGTAGCTCTTTCGCTGATCAAGCGATTTATTTGCCGTCTCCTTTTGCGGAGACTTCCAGGCAGCTTCGCATAACCGGTACTATCCCCGGACAAGCGGATTCACGTATTTAAGCCAATGAATTATGCAGAAAAGATTGCTCATAGTTTCTAACCGATTGCCCCTTACCATTGAAAAGAAGGATCATATATATCAGCCCCGTCAGTCTTCCGGTGGACTTATATCAGCGGTCGATGCTTATCTGAACGGTGAGGGGGAGGAAGTGTTTTCAGAGCGCTTATGGGCCGGGGTGCCCGGGGTTAGCAGCGAAGTGTGGGATGTGGTCGACGCCAGGCAAAGCGATTATCATTATTTGCCAGTCTTTCCCGGGGAGGAAGAATATGAACAATATTACAATGGTTTCAGTAATTCATTGCTCTGGCCGCTTTTTCATTACTTCCCTTCCTTTGCAGAGTACGAGCCAGCTTCCTTCGATGCCTACATGGCGGTTAATAAGTCTTTCTGCAGAGCGCTATGTGCAGAGATCAGGCCTGGCGACGTTGTATGGATCCATGATTATCATTTACTTCCGCTGGCCGGTATGCTCAGGGAAAAACGCCCTGATCTTACCATCGGGTTGTTTCTGCATATTCCTTTTCCGTCTTATGAACTGTTCAGGGTGATTCCGAAGCGCTGGCAGAAGGCCTTGCTGGAAGGTATGCTGGGAGCGGATCTTATTGGTTTTCACACCGCGGAATATGTTGCCCATTTCCTCAAAACCGTAGACATGTCCCTGAAAATCACGCATGATGATCAGTATATACAGTGGGGAACCCGGCAAGTGCAGGTAGATGCTTTTCCGGTCAGCATCGATTTTGACCTTTTCAACGAAGCTTTTGATCATCCCGGGGTAGAGTCTCTCCGGCAAAAGTATCAGCAGATGAAGGGTAAAAAGAAAATGATCTTCTCCGTTGACCGGCTTGATTATACCAAAGGGATTTATAACCGGCTTATTGCCTTTGAGCGTTTTTTGCTTAGATATCCTGAATACAAAGGAAATATTGTTTTTGTGCTGGTTATGGTTCCCTCTCGGGATACCATTATGAAGTACAATGAAAAGAAGAAAATGATTGATGAGTTTATTGGTAATCTGAACAGTACAGTCGGAAGCATTTCATGGCAGCCAGTCATCTATCAATATGACCATCTCGATTTCAACGAGCTGGTAGCGTTGTATACCACCTGCGACCTGGCACTAATCACCCCGCTACGGGATGGCATGAATCTGGTGGCCAAAGAATTTGTCGCGAGCCGTAAGGACGAGAAGGGTGTACTTGTACTGAGCGAAATGGCCGGAGCTGCTGCTGAACTTAAAGAGGCGCTGCTGATTAATCCGAACGATGCCGATGAACTTGCAGAAACAATTGCAGACGGCCTTGGGATGGCTGAAGAAGACCAGCGCGCACGTATACGTAGCATGCGTAAGTTAATTCGGCAATACGATGTGAATGCCTGGGCTATTGATTTCTTTGGTGAGCTGGACCAAATCAAAGCCTTGCAGTTGAAGTTTGAGGTGAAGTTTCTGGATAACTTTGCAAAGGCAGCCATGATTGATGCTTACAAGTCAAGTGCGCGTCGACTCTTTTTGCTGGATTATGACGGGACATTGGTGAATTTTTCTAAAGATCCGTCAAAGGCTTCGCCGGGAAAAGAGCTATTGCAACTTTTGGAAAAACTGTGTTCGTTCCCGGAGAATGATGTCTATGTGATCAGCGGCAGAGACAGTGTCACCCTAGACAAGTGGTTAGGTCACTTGCCCATCGGATTAATCGCCGAGCACGGTGCTAAAAATAAGCCCTTGGGCGGCAAGTGGTCAAACGAGGCACTTGCAGAATCAACTGCATGGAAGGAAAAGATTGAAGACATCATGCAGCATTATGTGTTCAGGAGTCCGGATTCTTTTATTGAAAGGAAAGATTTTTCCCTGGCCTGGCATTACAGGAATGCCGACCCTTTTCTGGCCAGCAGAAGGGCAAAGGATCTCCACGAAGAACTGGTAGAGTATACTGTGCAGATGCCGCTTGATGTACTTAATGGCCACAAGGTGATAGAAGTTAGGAACAAGGGCATTAATAAGGGGCTTGCGGCAGCGCGCTTGATAGATTCTGCTGACTATGATTTTATTTTGTGTATCGGCGACGATCAGACCGATGAGGATATGTTTAAAATTCTGGCGAAAAATTCCGCGGCTTACACGGTTAAAGTAGGTCACCAGGCTTCTTTTGCTGCCTACAACCTGTACACGCCTTTCCTGGTTTTTTCCTTGCTGGATTCGATTGCCGGAATGTAAGTGTCTGCCTCCATTGCGGCTATTCCGGAAGAGGTTCGCGGGGGAGCTGAACTTTCAGGTGGTTCATTACCCTGGTTGCTGTTAACCCGTGCATGATAATCGACAAGAGCATCGTGAAAGTTACCACCGCCCAGAGTTCGTCTGACTTCTGGAAGGCGACTTCATGCAAGGCAAAGGCCAGATAAAAGATTGAGCCCATGCCCCGGATGCCGAAAAAACAAATGGCAAGTCTTTCCTTCCAGTGCATCTGCGTGCCGGTGAGTGCAAGATAGGCAGTGAGGGGGCGGATTACCAACAGAAACATCAAGGCATAGACCACAGTGCTGGTGTTCAGTGGCTCAAGGATGCCCGATACCAACGATCCCCCGAAAAGGATGAGCAGTAGCCCAAGTAGCAGGCGTTCCATCTGGTCGGTAAAAGAATGCAGCTCCTGGTGATAATCATGGTTCTTTTCCGCGTGACGCAAGGTTATGCCGCAAATAAACACAGCAATGAAGCCATAGCCGTGTAAGAGTTCGGTAAGCCCATAGGTAAACAGCACCAGGGCAATCGCAACGAAACCGTCGGTAGGCTTAAGCAACCGGTGTTTTTTTGATACGGTGAATACCAGGTACGCTGCTAATTTTCCACATAGCCAGCCAAGTAGAAAGCCTGCAGCGATCTTATAAAGCACGTAGTAGGATGCCCATTTTATCAGGGTCTCCGTGCCGAGCCCCGCGGTTGCAGCAAGGATTGCCAGCCAAGTGAAAGGAAAGGCCATGCCATCGTTCAAGCCGGCTTCACTGGTGAGTGCAAACTTGGTTTCCGACTTTACTTTTTCGTTCGGCGGGCCTACCTGTACATCGCTGGCCAGTACTGGATCGGTGGGCGACAATACCGCGGCCAGCAGGATTGCGGCGGGCAGCGAAACCTGTAAGATACTTAGTCCAAGGAAGGTGCAGGCGAGCACGCATAATATCATTGCGATGAACACCAGGCGCAGCGGTGAGGCCCAGCGGCGAAAAGAAAAACTCCGGTCAATTTTTATTCCCGTGCCCATGAGGGAAATGATCACAATCAGTTCACTCAGGTGCAGGGTTAGGTTGTTATTGGATTGAGGCAATGGCGAGGGGAGATAGTCTCCGGCAGTAAGATATACCAGGGCACCAATAGCTACGTAAATTAAAGAATAAGAAATGCCTGTGCGTTTGGCTATTGCAGGCATAAAAGCCATACCCAGGCTGGCCAGGCCTGCGATGAGCATTACGGCGAGATATTTATCCATCGGCTAATTTAAAAATTAACAACAATCCACGTACTGATATGTTCTATATCAAAAAAATGAATCATGCATAGATATATGAGTGAGCTCATCGGCTGCCCACTTAGGGCAACTGATGGGGAAATTGGAAAAGTGAAGGATGTTTACTTTGACGATTATTCCTGGACGGTGCGCTACCTGGTGGTGGAAACGGGAAACTGGCTGTTCGAGCGTAAAGTGCTTATTTCGCCCTATGATGCTGGTGTACGCGTTGACCCCGACAGCCAAACGCTGCCCGTAGAGCTGACCAGAGACCAGGTTAAACGCAGCCCGGATGTTGATACGGAACTTCCCGTTTCACGTCAGCAGGAAAGCAACCTGTTTGATTACTATTCCTGGCCATCTTTTGGCCGTGCCGGTATGGGGTATCCTACTACGGGTATGCTCAAAGCTGCGACTGACTTTAAAGAAAAAATGGAAGGTGAAAAGGAGTTCGACCCGCATCTGCGCAGTTTCCGGCATGTGGGCCAGTATGAAATTCACAACGACCGCGGCCGTCTGGGATTGGTAAAAGATCTGACCATAGCCCTGGACGACTGGTCTATTCCGCGCCTTCTGATTGATGATGTTTTTACTTCAGATCAGGAACGGGTCATTATACCGACCAGCAGTATTCTCAAAATCGACTGGAGTTCTTACCAGATAATGACCTCCTTAAGTCAGGAAGACCTTGATCGGGCACCGCGGATCAATTCACCTGGATTTTGGTCTGAAGAAAGTAAGCCCCTGGGCCGCTAACGGATATTTTGTTCCGTTTTAAAGGCGTAAAAGTTCGGTTCTCATTGCCAATAATCGGAAAATAAGTAGGTAATAAGTAGAATATAAGTAGGGGGTTGGTATATGGTTGGTATATCCTTGGTATATCGTTGACATATCCTTGATATATCCAATTGATATAGTAAGGATATGTCAAGTATAGTTCAACCATATATTGATTATCCAGTTATTATCTATTTATATTCTAAAGAATATCGACTTATTGATAAGGATACCCAGAGGATGTACAAGCATATTTCTATCAGGTAGGGTGAGGTCTGCAAGATGGCATAAATTTAGTGCGAATTCTTAAAAAGCATATGAAAAACATTGTATACGTTATAGCCCTCTCAGCAACTATGTTGGCCAGTTCGTGTTATAGTTGCCGAACCGCAGGAAACAGTGGAAAGGTGCCTCCTGGGCAAGCAAAGAAAGGAACAGGATCTAAGTCGGCGAAGCCATTCGCTCCCGGCCAGCAAAAGAGAAACTAGGAGTGATAGATAAACCATGTCTACTGATTTGCCTGTGGCATTGTGGATTAAATTTCATGTCTTGCTGACACCATCATGTGCGGACTGAAGCACAATAGCGACTGGTCCTGGGTGCCGGTGACCTTGTATCAGCGATTCTGTAATAAAATCCGTAGATTAGGGTTAACACAAACACGGAAGTATGAAACCACTTATGATTTGCCTTGGAGGGCTGGCATTTGTCGCCACTTTTTTTGACGATTTGCCTTTAGTAGTGACAAAGCCTCCGGTAACGGCAATAGCAACCAACGATTTTTTAAACAGTATTGGCGCTAATTCAGCGATAGCCAGCCGAGGCGAGCGGTTGGCAAAAACCGTTGAGATCTTAAGGTATACAGGGATACGGTGGATCCGTTCAGGGTATGAAGGTGATGTGAAGATAGAAGACTATCTGAGTCTGCACAAGCAAGCTGGTACAATGTTCAGTTACGGTCTTATGAGCGGCGGAAATGATATTCCGCGGCTGTTAAACGACGGTAAAAAGCTTGCTGCAGCCGGGGCGCTGCTGGCCTTTGAGGGTGCCAATGAACCCAATAACTGGGGCATTACCTATAAGGGTGAAAAGGGCGGCAGTACGCTTAGCTGGCTGCCGGTAGCCAAGTTACAGCGCGACCTTTATGCTGAAGTCAAAAAGGATCCCGACCTGAAAGGCTACCCGGTGTGGAGCATCAGCGAAAACGGGGCGCAGACCGACAATGTGGGTCTCCAGTACCTGCAGATTCCTGAAGGCGCAGGTACGACGATGCCCGAAGGCACCATATATGCCGACTTCGCCAATTCTCACAATTATACGATCCATTCCTCCAACCCGAGGCTTGCCGACAATCAGGCTTGGAATGCCGCTGATCCAAGTCATTTGTGCCCGGTTGACGGCTTGTATGGTAATTACGGCAACACTTGGGCTAAAAAATTTAAAGGCTATTCAGAAGAGCAGCTCATGCGGATGCCCAGGGTAACCACGGAAACGGGCACCACCCTAAGCGAGTATGTAACGGAGGAGCAGCAAGCCAGATTATTTTTGAACCTGTATCTGGCACAGTTTGCCCGCGGCTGGTCGTATACTGCGCTGTATTTACTGCGCGACCGCTCCGATGAGGCTGGCAATCAGAGCTTCGGCTTTTACAAGCCGGATTATACGCCGCGGAGGGCGGCACTTTATATGCATAATTTCACGACGATTCTGGCCGATAAACCCGTGTCAAGAAAAACATCGTCGTTAACTTATTCAATCGCTGATCAGCCAAACACCGTTCACGATCTGTTATTGCAGAACAGCAATGGAAAGTTCCAACTTGTGGTTTGGGGGGAGCGTGTGAGCGGCAGCGATGAGGTAACCGTGAGTTTGGGAAACAAGGTGCGCTCTATTCAAGTGTATGATCCTACGCTTGGGATTAATCCAACGCAAACGCTGAGGAACACGAGGTCGATAAAGCTGGCGCTTTCAGATCACCCGTTGATTTTGGAAATTGGTTGAGGTAGCGGCATGCGAGGAAAAGCATTTTCAAATTGGTATCTTAATCACAAGATGACTTATTATCAAACAGAGTTTATACGGATCCGGCAATTGGTTTATCCGAACCAACAGCAGCTGGATGGGGTGATTGGGTTGAAGCGATTTATGGACAGCAACTTTGATCAGGACCTGAATTTAGATGCGCTGGCTGAGGCCGGGTTTGTCAGTAAGTTTCATTTGCTTCGGTTATTTAAAAGATATTATGGGCAAACGCCGATGCAGTATTTGACCGGTATAAGGATTGAGCGAGCGAAAGAGCTTTTAAAGTCGGGTATGCCGGTTACCCAGACCTGTTTTGCGGTGGGCTTTGAAAGCCCTGCGTCTTTTTCTACCCTGTTTAAAAGGCGGGTCGGACAAACTCCTCTTGCCTATCAAAAAAGCAATTTTCGAAAAGTTTAGTCCGCCAGGATTGCTCAGCTTTGCTTTAAATTAAACAGTTATGAGAATACAAATCATTAGTGTACCGGTATTGAACCAGGCGGAGGCCTTAGCCTTTTACACGGAAAAGTTAGGGTTTATTAAAAAGGTTGACCTGCCATTGGGCGGGGTAAACAGGTGGCTTACAGTGGTGAGCGCTGAGCAGCAGGATGGTCCTGAAATTCTGCTGGAGCCTGCGCCGCTACACTTCGAGCCTGCTAAAGTTTATCAAAGAGCCCTGTTGGACGCCGGGATTCCCTATACGCAGTTCAACGTGGAGGACGTGCAGTTGGAGTTTGAGCGTTTAAGTGGTCTTGGCGTGGAATTTAGTGTGCAACCGACAGTAATGGGCACCGTAAAAATTGCGGTGTTTAACGATACCTGCGGAAACAATATCCAGCTTGTGCAGATGTTGTAGGGTATGAGATGGGTATGAGATGGTTGATTAGTGGTAGCATGCTGGGTTGAATTTGAAAGGGGCAAACTCAATTGATCATCGGACGCACGCTCTCCACGTCACAAAAAGGTGGTGAATGGACACTATTCCTGGAGCAGGGACATTTGGGGTGAATGACTAACTGTTTCAGGAATAGGCATATCGGCTTTTAAAATGTTTAACTTCGATTTTATTTCTGCAACCTAATCGTTTGATTGATCGTCATGGTTAAAATCAATTTCTATATGAAACATCTACTCTTTTTTATATCACCACTTTTAGTGCTAGTTTTGTCTACAAGTATATGCGGGGCGCAAACATCCCTTGAAGGTATTGGATTACAAAATGGAGATTACGCAGTTGGTTACATGCATTACACTGTGGACGATTCTTCAAGAACATATAAAAGAACAGGCGATTGGAACGACAAAAGTATATTCAGACCTATGGCCGTCAGTGTTTGGTACCCTGGCGTGATCGATCCGCGGGCAAGAATGGCAAATAACACGGTATTGAGCTATATGCGTGTCTTAACAAAGGAGGAAGAGTGGGAACATCTACCAGATGAACAGATACTAAACTGGTTTTACTATCCAAATACCTCCCGGAATAGGGGGCATCTGAAGGAAGCTGCGACGGCGTATAAGAATCTGAAACCTGAAAACGACACGTTTCCTGTCATCATCTATTCGCCAAGCTATCAGGCTGCATCGGTAGAGAACTTCGCTTTATGTGAATATCTGGCCAGCCATGGTTATATCGTGATATCATCACCAAGCCGTGGTGCTTCAAGCAGACCCATGGAAGGTGGAACGGTAAAGGATATGGAGACGCACGCACGCGATGCAGAATTTCTTATAAAAGAAGCTATGAAAAATAGCAATGCTGACAAGCGTGGCATTGCCTTAATGGGGTTTAGCTTTGGGGGCTTATCTAACAGTTTAGTTAAGATGCGCAACGGAATCATCAAAGCCGTGGTGAGTTTGGACGGAAGTGAGCGATACCAATTTCAGACTTTGTCAAAGTCAAGCTACTTCGACCCTAACAAGATCGACGTGCCTTATATGCACTTATCGCAGAAGGAAATTCCTGATGATGTGTTGGCTGCTGAGAAAATAGATCCTACGTTAAACACAGAGTTCGCGCTTTATGATTCCTTGCGGTATAGCAGTGCTTATAAGCTGAGATTTACAAACATGACTCATGCATATTTCAGTACCCTGGGCGTGTTGTTTCAGGACAGGGACACGCGACAGGATAAGAGTGATGTTGAAATCATGGAGTCATACCGACTTGCATGCCTCTATACGCTGAACTTCCTCAATGCTCACTTAAAAGGCGACATAGGTGGTGTAACCTTTATCTCGAACGAGCCTGAACGCAATGGAATCAGGCCAGGGTTGATCTTAAAAGAATCAAAAGAAGCGGCTTCACGACCGTTTAAATTTGAAGATTTTAACAATCTGGCAGCTGAACGCAAGTACGATGGCCTGGACGTCTTATACCTTGACCTGAAAAAAAAGCATAAGGACTGGCAAATAAATGAGGGCAATTTGAATAACCTTGCTCTCCAAATGCTCTTTAACAGGGAAACTTCACAAAATAGCATTAAAGTCCTCTTATTTGCGGTAAAGCAGTTTCCTCAGTCTGCAAATCTCTATGATAGTCTTGCCGAGGCCTATTTATTCGTAGGCGACAAAAATTTGGCAGTGAAGAACTTCAAGAAGTCTTTAAGCTTAGATAAAAGTAATGAGAACGCTATTCATCGGCTGAAGCAATTGAAGTAAGGTCATTTTCATATACCCATGCTTTCCTAAAATATTCAATGTGGCTAGTTTTTTTATCTCGGCATTTAACTTATGCTGTGATGTGAAACTTCATATTTTAAAAAGTCCCTTTTTTGTCCCCCGAATGTCCCTGCAACGAAAATAGGCCCTTGTAAGGGCCTATTCGATGTTCAGCGGAGAGTGAGGGATTCGAACCCCCGGAGCTATTACACTCAACAGTTTTCAAGACTGCCGCAATCGACCACTCTGCCAACTCTCCGGCGCAAAAGTACAAATACGACTTGATTCTGCAAACTGCTGGATGCTTTTTTTGAGGAAAATGAGGTAACGCCTTAAAACTGAGAATGAAAAATTTTATTTCTTTTCAAGTTTCCCTTCTGCGGGTTCAGGTTTTTTGAATACGTTGAAATTCGGTTTAATGATTTTAACGCTGCGTTTAGACAGGTCTACGCTGGCATTTAACTCAAATCCGACGAGAAGGATCAGGGAGTTTAGGTACAACCAAATCATGATAACGATAAGTGTACCTATGGAACCGTAGACTTTATTGTACGAACCGAAGTTGTTGATGTAGAAAGAGAAGCCCCATATCGTAAAAAAGGCAAGGATGGTTGCCAGCCATGACCCTGCACTGAAGAATTTCCATTTTTTGGCATGCGCGGGTCCGTAACGGTACAGAATGGAAATGGTAACGAAATACAGTATACCCAGCAAAGCCCAGCGCGTTAGCTGAATGGCGTAGGTGGTCAACGTGTCTTTGAGGTTTAAGGTGTTATCAATGTAGTTGAGCGCTATTTCCCCAACGGTCATGGCAACGATGCATACAATTACAGAAAAGGCGATCACAAGCGTTAAAACGATGGCTATAAGTCTTTGCCTAATCCAGCTCCTGGTTTCTATAATCAACGACGACTTGTTGAAGGCCATCATGAGGTTATGAACGCCATTTGTTGCAAAGAAAAGCGAGAGAAGAAAACCGAAAGACAAGAGTCCGCTGTTCTGCTGGTTCACGATCTCGTCGAGCGTGGTCTTGAAAGCCGCATAGGCCTCTTCTGGCAGCACCAGAATGATCAGGTTCATGAGTTGCTCCTGGAAGCCGATTCTTTTTGGAATGAAGGGAATGAGGGTAAAAAGGAAGATGATGGCCGGGAAGATGGCCAGCATGAAGTTATAGGCCAGGCTAGAGGCTTTGTTGACCAGCGAGTCTTTTCCAATTTCCTTGAAGAAGAACGTGGCTACGGTGTATAGGGGTAGGGGACTAAAGCCGGGCAGTACGCAAACTTTTGTCCAGTCGATAAACATCGCATAAAATTTAATACGCAGCAGCTGTTTATGTACCCATTCCATGTTGCTGGTTACTTATAGTGTGGACGCATCTTTTCCATGAAGTTTTCAGGCGGCATACAGGGCTTGTTCTTTTCCATATCAACAAAAACCAATGTGGTATGACCGATGTGTATCAGTTCCTCACTTTCATTAAACAGTTCGTACTTGAAACGAATGCGAACCCCTGGAAGTTCTTCTACGGTGGTGACAATAGTGATTTCCTGATCGTAACGGGCTGGCTTGATGTATTTGCAGTTCATTTCCAGCACGGGCATCATCACGCCTTCACGCTCCATCGAGGCGTAGTCCATTCCCAGGCTCCTCAGCATTTCCACTCGTGCTACTTCGTAAAACTCGGCGTAGTTGCCATAGTATACGTAGCCCATCTGATCTGTTTCGCCGTATCTAACCCTGATCTTCGTGCTGTGCTGATACATCGGTTTGTTATTTATAAATATTACGTTTGTTCAGCGCTTCCCGATATTTCCTGGCGTTACGCTCATGTTCCTGAACTGTTACCGCAAAGTTGTGATAACCGGAAAAATCTTCCTTGGCGCACATATAGATGTAATTGTTGTCGTCTTTATTGAGCACGGCGTCTATTGCGGCTATGCTCGGCATCATGATAGGCCCCGGGGGCAGGCCAGCGTATCTATAGGTGTTGTACCTCGACTCTACTTTCAGCAAAGCATTGGTTACGCGCTTTACAGTGAAATCATCATTGGCAAAGATTACCGTTGGGTCGGCCTGAAGGAGTATGCCCTTGTTCAGCCGGTTGAGGTATAAGCCTGCTATGATTGGCATTTCCTTGTCGTACAAAGCTTCTGCATCCACGATTGAGGCGAGAATGGAAACCTCAATTGGCGTAAGGTTCAGCGCCGCAGCTTTCTGCTTACGTTCATTGTTCCAGAACTTCTCGTATTCTTTGTGCATGCGCTCGAAAAATTCAGTCGCCGATGTATTCCAGTACATCTCATAGGTATTTGGAATAAACATCGCATAGCTGTTGTCTTTATTGAAGCCGTACTTTTCTATTAGTGCAGCCGAGTCTAACAGTTGTATAAAAGCTGCGGAATCTGGCTCAAGCTTTCTTGAAAGCGCACCGGCAAGGTTCTCTTTTTTTCGGAAACCCTGGATTTTCAGCATCACCGGGTCCTGGTTTCCTGCTTTCAGCTTATTGATGATGATCCGGTTGTTTGCGCCTTTAGCCAGTTTATACCGTCCGGGTTTTAATGCCTGGGCTAGATCCATTTTTCCCGCCGCCTCCTTAAAGGTGCTTAGGTTTAGCAGCGCTTCGTTACGTTCCAGATCTTTGTACAGGTCGTCGATGTTAGAACCGGTGGGTACATACAGATATTCCTCTTCGCCGCTTACGTTCGGCGAAAAATATACGCGGTAAAACTGGAAGCCAAAATAGGCGACTAAGACCAATGCAATAAGTAACAGGCCGATAATTGCCCTGAACTTGGTATGGCTTTTTGCTTGTTTCTGATCGGAATTCATATAGGTGATGTAGTTCTTTAATTTAGGTTAAAACGGCTGTCTGGGCTGGTTGGACAGCGTAATGTTTACTGGTGTGCCAAGCTTTACTTTGGTTACCGAGTCGGTGAGCATTGGGTCCTGACGAACAACCACTGCCGACGCGGAGTCTGTGATGTTGCCTTCGTAGGTAATTGTTCCTAAGGTGAGGCCTGCACCACCTTTTAGGGCAAAGAGCGCTTCGTCTTTGGTTAAGCCGAGTAGGGTCGGAATGTCAACTTCCTCGTTTCCTTTTCCGTCACCCAGAACAAAATCAATTTTCGATCCCTTTGGTAAGGTCTGGCCCACCGTTATCGACTGCCCGCCGAACTGGGCTTCGAGAACTACATCGCGACTTACATCGGGTTTGTAGGTGGTATCGCCAAGCTTAAGACCGAAACTTTCGATAATGGCTTTGGCTTGCCTTAAAGATTTAAACACTACGTCGGGAAACTTCACGTTGGGCGCCGTATTCATACTCACCGTAAGGTATATGGTGCGGTTGTCTTTTACAAAGGTATTGGGGTTGGGGTCCTGGTCGAGCACCGTTCCAGGGGGCATGTCCATTACATAAACGGAGTCCACTTCATAACGCAGTCCAAGTTGGTCCAGCTTATCGACCGCCTGAAGGAAGCTCAGCCCTTTTAACACGGGTACATTGAGTCCCTGACCATGTTTAGTATAGTACCGTAAACTGAAAAATGCGATAAACAAGATGATAGCCACGGTTAGTACCGCTGCGATCAGGTTGTTCCGGAATGATTTTGTTTTAAGGTAGGATATGAATTTACTCATGCTTCGGTTCCGAGATATGTGTGCCAAATTTAGCTTAAAATATTTTCTTATTGGAATTAAAATAGCCGGAATTACATAAGTTTGCGGAAGGTAAAATACAACCGTCAATGAAAAAAACGATAGCCTTGCTTACAGGCGGAACTACAGGAGAATGGGTGATATCCGTAAAAAGTGCTGCGACGATCGCGCAAAATCTGGATCCTGACAAATTCGAGGTATACAAGATCATGCTTACACAGCAGGGCTGGTTCTATGAACCTGCGGATTCCATGAAGATTGAGGTGGACCGCAACGATTTCTCGCTGGCCATACGCGGGCGTCGGATCACCTTTGACGGTGTCTTTATCTGCATACATGGCTCGCCGGGTGAGGACGGAAAGCTGCAGGGCTATTTTGATATGCTAGGTTTGCCTTATACCACCTGCGATGCGCTGACTTCTGCAATAACGATGAACAAGGGCTATACTAAGGCTGTGGTGAATGGTCTGCCTGGTTTGAACATTGCCAGGTCTGCCCAGATCTTCAAGGGTGGCGATCATGATTTCAATCAGCTCAAAGCAGATCTTAAGCTTCCTTTCTTTGTAAAGCCAAACAATGGAGGAAGCAGTATAGGCATGAGTAAGGTGGTCCGTGCAGATGATCTTGAAGAGGCGGTCGACAAAGCATTCAAAGAAGATAGTCAGGTGCTGATCGAGGAGTTTATTCAGGGGCGGGAATTCACCATTGGCGTCGCCAAATTGGACGGAGACATTGTTGTGTTGCCGGCTACTGAGGTGGAAACAAAGAAGGAGTTTTTTGATTTTGAGGCCAAGTATACACCAGGCGTGGCTACAGAAACCACGCCAGCGCTGTTACGGCCTGAAACACGCGAGCGAGTTGCCGATATAGCCAGGTCGGTTTACAGGAAGCTGAATTGCAGGGGAGTTGTACGTATTGACTTTATATTAACAGGTGATGAGGGCGACTTTTATTTCATTGAGATCAATACCATACCGGGCCAAACGGCAACAAGCTTCATTCCCCAGCAGGTAGCTGCCATGGGAATGAAGCTTAATGATTTTTATACAAAACTTATTCGTGAAACGATCGGCTAAGATCAAAAGCGGAAGCCTACACTAAGACCAGCCCTGAGCCCTGCCCAGGGGCCATCGAAGTCTACTTTGGCACCGTTACCGTCTACGGTATATTTGGTTTTCACCAGAGGAAGATCTTCAAGTTCTGCGAGTTGTTCGCGCAAGGCCTGCTGTTCTTCGTTACTAAGGGTCTTAGTGCCCGATATGTTTCCTGAAGAGGTCCCGTAGTGGGCGCCTAAGATCCACCAGTCGAGATGCAGACGTTTAGCAATTTTAAATTGAGATCCTAAAAGTATGCCGCCCGACAGTGTAGTGATGTCGCCACTAAGGGGCATCGTTTCGGTGTAGGTAGTACCCATGACATCTACGTCAAACTTGAAAGGCACTTCAGCGGTGTACGTGGCAAATCTGGCGTATGGTGCAATGTAGAATCCTTGAAATACTTTCTTTCCAAGGTAAAACCTGAGTTCCGGCGTGATCGCAAAATTCCCGGTTTTAAACTGGCTGATGCTTTCCCAGGCCTCTTCGTCGTCTATCAGGGATTCGAGCCTTGATTTTAGCGGGACACTCGACTTAGGCGAAAACTTGATTCCCCCGCCTATGGACATTTTTTCTCCAATGGCCCGCTCGTATTGGAAAGAGTAGTTTTTTAAAAAGAGGGCAGGAACGTTTATTTTTACGATGTTCTTGTTGTCTGCCGCTTCCTGAGCTTTAGAAGTAAGGGTAGTTCCAAACATAAGGAATAAGATTCCTATGCCTGCGGTTTTAGAGATTGTTTGTTTCATGATGGTTTATATTTGGTTTGTTATCAAATATATAAAGAAAAAAGGCTAAACCTTAATGGTTTTCCATTTCCCGCGTTTGAACAATAAATATCCGGCTATCGCTATACCTGTCTCGGCAACAGGTATGGCGAAAAAGACTCCTGTGGGGCCCATGCTGAAATATTTGGCTAGTAAATAAGCCAGGGGAATCTGAAAAAGCCAGAAGCCGAAAAAGTTGACCCGGGTAGGTGTCCAGGTATCGCCCGCTCCATTAAATGTACTGATAAGCACCATTCCAAGTCCGTAAAATACGTATCCTGTACTGATGATGATCAGTGCCTGATAGGCTACCTCCTGTATAAGGTTATCGTTGGTAAAGAAAGCAACCAGTTGCCGGCCCAGGATGAAGGTTATAAGCATCACGATCACCATGTAAATTGTAACGTACCTGGCGGTGGTGAAAACAGATCTTTCTGCCCTGTCGAGCTGCTTCGCGCCAAGGTTCTGCCCCACAAGTGTAGCTGCGGCATTGCTGAGTCCCCATGCCGGAAGCATAAAGAACATCATTAAACGTAAAGCGGTCTGATACCCGGCGGAGCCATGATCGCTTCCTGTAGTGGCTACGAGTTGCGCCAGGAATATCCAGCTGCATGAAGCGATGACAAATTGAAATATGCCAGGGGTAGCAATTTTGAGTAAGGTTTTAATTTGTTCCCAATGGGGTTTAAAATAGCTTAGCTTAAGCTTTAACAATTGTTTTCCGCTCGATAGATGGTAGACCTGATAGCATACACCAATTCCGCGGCCGAGTGTGGTAGCTATAGCAGCTCCCGTAAGACCGAACGCAGGTATAGGACCAAGTCCGTTGATCAGGATCGGACAAAAAATGATGTTGGCGATATTGGCAATCCACAGGCTTTTCATAGCGATGGCGGCATTGCCTGCGCCCCGAAATATACCGTTGATGAGAAATAGCATTACGATAATGATACTTCCGCCCATCATGATGCGGATAAAGGGCGTGCCCTGGCTGGCTGTCTCCTCTGATGCTCCCATGAGCAGCAGGATTTCTCTTGCGTAAATTAAGCCTCCAATGCTGATCAGCACCGTCAGGCCAAAGGCAATAATGATAGCCTGCACACCTGCTTTTGCTGCGGCAACCGGATCTTTCTCGCCTATACGGCGCGCAACAACCGCTGTTGCTGCCATGCTCATGCCTATGGCAAGCGAGTAGATTATGGTAAGTACCGACTCCGTTAGCCCTACGGTTTGTATGGCGTGACTGCTGTTGTGCAAGTGTCCAACGAAATAAAGGTCTACCAATGCAAATACCGATTCCATAGCCATTTCAAGCATCATCGGTATGGCGAGCAGCACTACGGCACGCCGTATACTCCCGGTAGTGAAATCCAGTTCTTCGCCCTGAATGGATTGTTTGATAAGCTGGAACATTTTAGTAAGGTTTCCGGCTTTTACAGTTTCATTTGTTTTCATCAGACTGAGTATGCGGCAATCATTTCGGGTGTTACTTTACAGCCTTTTCCGGTGTTGATATCAATCATCACATAATCGAACCATCCGTCGGACGCCACTTTTCCTGTACGTTTATTAAGAATCTCAAATTGAACACGGCAGCCTTTTTCGTTGATGGTGAGGATGCCGGTGCGAACGCTGATCACATCGCCAAGAATAAGCGGGCGCTTAAACTCGACAAGCGCAGTGCGCACAACCCAGCCATAGCCGTTGCTGAGGAAGGACTCCATTGGCATCTTATAAAATTCAGTCATTTGTTCATAACGTGCGGCCAGCACGTAGTCGAAATATTTACTGTTGTGGACATGGTTGAACATGTCGATATCATCGGGGCGCACTTTTAGTTCGCTTTCGAATATGCTGTAGTCGCTCTTTTCCATATATGGTTCGCGTAAAGTTACCAATTATACACTTATGATGAGCAGGTTGATCGGAAAGCGCTTGTTAATTGTTAAAACTTAGCTTATCTTTGCGGCGAATTAATTAATTAACAAACACTTTAGTACCATTCAAGAATGTATTTAAGTAAAGAAAAGAAGGCCGAAATCTTTAAACAACACGGCGAGACAGAAACCAACACAGGTTCTGCAGAAGGTCAGGTAGCGTTATTTACGTACCGTATTGCGCACTTAACTGAGCACTTGAAGAAAAACCGTAAGGATTTTTCTACGCAGCTTGCACTTCAGAAGCTTGTAGGTAAACGCCGGGGTATACTGGCTTATCTGTACAAAAAAGATATTGAGCGCTACCGTGCTATCATCAAGAACCTAGGTTTGAGGGATATCATCAAGTAGAACTACTTATATCAGGAAAAGCCATTCTTCAGGGAATGGCTTTTTTAATTTCATAGCTAAAATGATTGGCCTTTTATCTAAGTTTGCAAACAAAAAGTAATATATATAAATCCGGTATGTAAGAAAGAGGAAGACATACCATAATAATTTTTAAATGAATGTAATAAAAAAATCGTTCGACCTGGGTGACGGGCGGACAATTGAAATTGAAACCGGTAAGCTGGCTAAACAGGCCGATGGGTCTGTAGTTGTTAGAATGGGTGACACCATGCTTCTTGCTACTGTAGTTTCAACACCGGATGCTAAGGCAGGTATTGATTTTTTACCATTATCTGTCGATTACCAGGAAAAATATGCTGCTGCAGGCCGTATCCCTGGAGGCTTCCTTCGCCGCGAGGCCAGGTTGTCTGACTATGAAGTTTTAATTTCACGTTTGGTAGACCGCGCGCTGCGCCCGATGTTCCCTGAGGACTATCACTCGGATACACAAGTGATGATTTCCCTGATTTCATCTGATAAAAATGTAATGCCTGACTGTCTGGCTGGTCTTGCGGCATCTGCAGCAATAGCTGTTTCTGATATTCCTTTCAACGGGCCGATTTCAGAAGTTCGTGTAGCACGTATCGATGGTAAATTGGTGGTTAACCCTTATGTGAGTGATCTGGAGCGTGCAACAATGGATTTCCTTGTAGCTGGTACAGAGCGTGATATCGTGATGGTAGAAGGTGAGGCTGATGAGATTTCTGAAGCTGAAATGGTTGAAGCGATCGAGTTTGCACATAAAGCAATTGTTATACAGGTTCAGGCTCAGAAGGAGCTTGCCGAGCTTGCCGGCAAAACTGAAAAACGTGTTTACTCTCATGAAGAAAGTAACCCGGAGCTTAGGGATCAAGTGTATGCAGCCACGTACGATAAAGTGTATGCAATTGCGAAGACTGCTTCTGCAAAGCACGAAAGAGGTAACGCATTTGGTGAGGTACTCATGGACTTCATTGCAACATTAGGTGAAGATATTGATGATGTAACCGGATTCCTGGCCAAGAAATATTTTCACGATGTGCAGTATGATGCCATCCGCAACCTGGTTCTTGATGAAGGCATCCGTTTGGATGGCCGTGACGTGCGTACTGTTCGCCCGATCTGGAGCGAAGTAGGTTATCTGCCTGCTGCACACGGCTCTGCCGTATTTACGCGTGGTGAAACGCAATCGCTTACTACGGTGACTTTGGGTTCTAAGGATGATGAGCAGATGATCGATGGTGCTTTCATCAACGGTTATAACAAATTCATGCTTCATTATAACTTCCCTGGATTTTCAACCGGTGAGGTTCGCCCGAACAGGGGAGCAGGCCGTCGTGAGATCGGTCATGGTAACCTGGCCATGCGTTCATTGAAAAAGGTATTGCCAGGCCTTGAAGAAAATCCATACACGATTCGTATCGTTTCTGATATCCTGGAATCTAACGGTTCTTCTTCTATGGCTACTGTATGTGCTGGTACGCTTGCGCTGATGGATGCTGGTGTGAAAATCAAGGCGCCGGTATCTGGTATTGCTATGGGATTGATCACCGATGAGAAAACCGGTAAATATGCGATCCTTTCTGATATTCTTGGTGATGAGGATCACCTCGGCGACATGGACTTTAAAGTAACTGGTACGGAAAAAGGAATTGTTGCCTGCCAGATGGATTTGAAGATCAATGGCTTAAAATGGGAGGTTTTGAAGAATGCGTTAGACCAGGCCAAGGAAGCGCGTTTGCATATTCTTAACGAAATGAAGAAGACCATTGCTGAGCCTCGTGAGGATTACAAAGATCATGCTCCGCGTATTGTATCGTTAAGCATCGATAAGGAGTTTATCGGTGCAGTGATCGGGCCAGGTGGTAAGATCATTCAAGAGATGCAGCGCGAAACAGGTGCTACCATTTCAATCGAAGAGGTTGGTAACAAAGGTATCGTTGAGATCTTTGCGGATAACAAAGCTTCGATAGATGCTGCTGTAGGCCGTATTAATGCGATTGCTGCCAAGCCGGAGATCGGCGCGACTTACGAAGGTAAGGTGAAATCTATTATGCCATTTGGTGCATTTGTGGAAATCATGCCTGGTAAAGACGGTCTGCTGCACATTTCAGAAATAGACTGGAAACGCCTGGAGACTATGGACGGAGTTTTCAAAGAGGGTGAAAAAGTAACGGTTAAGTTGCTCGACATCGATAAGCAAGGCAAGATGAAACTTTCCAGAAAAGTTTTATTGCCTCGTCCGCCAAAGCCTGAGGCTGCGGCTCCGCAAGCATAAACACATGAAAAGCCTCGCCTGCGCGGGGCTTTTCTGTTATCACAAATCGTTATTTTATATTAGCACAATGAATATCAATTCTAATCACCTCATTGCCCCGTCTGTACTTTCTGCTGATTTTGGTAACTTGTTTAAGGATATCCAAATGATTAATTCCAGTGAAGCTGATTGGTTTCATGTGGATATTATGGACGGTGTTTTTGTACCCAATATTTCATTTGGTTTTCCTGTACTCGAAGTATTAAAAGCCCATGCCCAAAAGCCCCTGGATGTTCATCTCATGATCGAAAGCCCGGAGCGGTATATTGAACGTTTTGCTGAGGGTGGTGCCGCTGTGATTACGGTACACTATGAGGCATGCGTGCATCTTCATCGCGTCGTGGAATTAATACGTTCAGCAGGCTGCAAGGCTGGCGTGGCGATAAATCCGCATACCCCTACGGCCTTGCTTAAGGACATTTTACCTGATCTGGATCTTGCGCTTGTGATGTCGGTAAACCCCGGTTTTGGCGGACAAAAATTTATTCCGAACGCGCTGAATAAGGTTCGTGAACTGCGAGCCATGGCAGAGCGGCTGAACCCTGAACTCGTTATTGAAGTAGACGGCGGTATCGGAATGGCCAACCTGCCTGATCTGGTGATGGCCGGCGCAGACGTGCTGGTAGCCGGCAACTCCATTTTTGGTGCGGATTCTCCTGAACAAATGATCGCAGATCTCAAATTTTACAACCACCGAAAGGCATAAATATATTACATTTACCACCATTATAAATAACCAAAAAAAATGAGACACAATTTCGGCGCAGGCCCATGTATTTTACCTCAAGAAGTATTTAAACAAGCATCGCAAGCGGTACTTGATTTTAAGGATGGTTTATCGATCCTTGAGATTTCGCACCGTACATCAGAGTTCGAAAATGTTGTAGAAGAGACCACCAGATTGGTGAAGGAATTACTGAATGTTCCTTCAGGATATTCTGTGGTTTTATTGCAGGGAGGTGCCAGTTTGCAGTTTTCTATGGTGCCTATGAATTTGTTGCCCGAGGGGAAAACTGCCAGTTACCTGGATACAGGGGTTTGGGCAAGTAAGGCCATCAAGGAGGTTGCCGCTTTCGGGACAGCAAATATCGTGGCTTCTTCAAAAGCTTCCAATTACACTTATGTGCCAAAGGAATATGATATACCTGCCGATAGTGCTTATTTCCATTGTACCTCTAACAATACCATATATGGCACAGAAATGTTTAGTTTCCCGGAAACAGATGTTCCGGTAGTATGCGACATGTCGTCTGATATTATGAGCAGGGTTATCGACGTATCGAAATTCGGTCTGATTTACGCTGGAGCGCAAAAGAATATTGGTCCTGCGGGGCTTACTATCGCGATTGTAAAGGATGACATCCTTGGCCGTTCAGGCAGGAAAATACCTTCTATGCTCGATTATCAGGTTCATATTGAGGGTGGCTCAATGTATAACACTCCGCCGGTTTTCTCGATATATGTAGCTATGCTTAACCTGCGCTGGCTCAAATCGAAAGGGGGCATTGCGGAAATTGAGAAGGAAAATAAAGCGAAAGCTGATGCTTTGTATAAAGAGATCGACAGAAATCCGTTGTTTAAAGGCACCTGTGCCGTAGAAGACAGGTCGAGGATGAACGTTTGCTTTGTGATGGAGAATAAGGAGCTGGAAAAGCCCTTCCTGAAGTTTGTGGAAGAAAATGGCATCGAGGGCTTGAAGGGCCATCGCAGTGTTGGCGGCTTCAGGGCATCGATGTATAATGCGTTACCGATTACAAGTGTACACGCTCTGGTTGAATTAATGCAGGTTTTTGCGGAAAAACATCAATAAAATAAGATTAAATGGTTAGGATACTTGCAAACGATGGGATTGACCCGATCGGAAAAATGTTGTTAGAACAGGCTGGTTTTGTAGTTGATACGGAAACTGTACCTCAGGATAAACTGGCGGAAGCCTTGAAAAATTATGATGCCATTACTGTACGTAGTGCCACTCAGGTTCGTAAAGAATTAATAGACCAATGTCCGAATATCAAGCTGATTGGTCGCGGGGGCGTGGGCATGGATAATATCGATGTAGAATATGCGAGAAGCAAGGATGTGGCTGTTGTAAATACGCCAGCAGCCTCTTCTCTGTCGGTTGCTGAACTTGTGTTTGCGCATTTATTTACCGGCGTCAGGTTCCTTCAGGACGCTAACCGGAAAATGCCGGTTGATGGCGATAGCAAATTCAATGCGCTTAAGAAAGCTTATGCCAAGGGTATCGAACTCCGTGGTAAAACCATAGGCATCATCGGATTTGGAAGAATTGGTCGTGAAACGGCAACTGTGGCACTTGGCCTGGGTATGAATGTGCTGGCATATGACCTTTATCCGTTCGACGGGAAACTGACACTTTCGCTGCAGGGCGGCGTACAGGTCGATATTCCGGTTAAGACAGTATCGCTAGATGACGTGATTTCAGGCAGTGATTTTATCAGTCTGCATACACCGTTTGCGGATAAGCCTATTTTGGGTGCTTCGGAATTTGAAAAGATGAAGAAAGGTGTAGGTATTGTGAATTGTTCAAGAGGCGGTACTATTGATGAGCAGGCGCTTATCACCGCCCTAGATAGCGGTCAGGTAGCATTTGCCGGACTGGACGTATTTGACAATGAGCCTACGCCGTCAAGAGCAGTGCTTGAGCATAGCAAAATATCTTTAACTCCGCATATAGGTGCCTCAACGAATGAGGCCCAAGAGCGTATTGGTACGGAACTCGCTACACTCATTATCGAACATTTTAACTCATAAGAAACGGGGCGTTTGCCCCGTTTTATTTTCCGCCAGTATGCCAAGGATTAAACCTTTTTGTGCGCTTATACCTGCGACGGACCTGCAAGAGCGGGTTGTGACGCATCCCCTGGAAAATTATTCCGCAGACGAGGCCAGGATGATCACATCAGAAAACAGATATAGCTTCCTGCATCTGATAGATCCGGAACTGGACAATCCTTATCTGCGCGGTACCCGGCAAGAGCTTATTTATAAAACAATAGGCGAAAACGTGGAGAAGTTTCTTGAAAATCACGTTTTAGTACCGGATATAAGTCCTGCTATCTATGTGTACCGGGTGACACATGACGGGCTCAGTCAGACCGGCATTTGGACGTTGACACATATCAACGATTATGCAGATGGTGTGATCAGAAAACATGAGTCGACCGTTGAGCGCAGGGAACAGGCACTTGCCGACTACTTACAGCACACTGGTCTGGATGCTAACCCTGTATTGGTTACTTATCCGCCTGATGCAGCAATTGAAAAGGTTGTCGGCGCTTACATTGGTCTGGCGTCTGATCTAAAGCTATCGATGTCTGATAGCACCCTGCATGAAGTATGGGCCGTAAGGGATGCGGAGGACATAAAAACTATTGAAACTGCTTTCGAAAATATGTCTTGTGTCTATATCGCTGATGGGCATCACCGTGCGGCATCTATGGTGAAAATGGGTTTACAAAAGCGGGCATTAAATGTGAAACGGCATACGGGTGCTGAGCCATATAATTACTTCACGACGGCTTATATGAACACCGACGAGGTGAGGGTTTTGGAATTTAACAGGTTGGTTCGTGATCTTGGGAATTTGTCGCCGTCACAGTTTTTAACGGCTGTTCAAGCACCTTTTTTTGTGGAGGGGGCCGACCGTGCGGTAAGGCCTGAAAGCAGACATGAGATCGGTATGTACCTTAATGAGCAATGGTATAAGCTTAGGCCAAAGCCGGGGATATTTGATGCCGATGATCCGGTAGACTCGCTTGATGTCACCATCCTGCAAAAGAATATTCTGGACCCGATACTAGGTATTTGTGATCCGAGAACAGATCCGAGGATAACATTTGAAGGCGGGCGTGTACCCGTGCATGTATTGCAGCAGAGGGTCGATCAGGGTATATTCAGCGTGGCCTTCACTTTACATCCGCCTTCGGTTCATCAGGTGATGGCGGTTGCCGATGCTGACGGCATTATGCCGCCAAAGTCTACCTGGGTGGAGCCGAAGTTCCCAGTTGGGCTGCTGACTAATTATTTCAATTGACCGGACTTGATTCAGGTAACTGGTCTTCCTTTTCTGTTGAATTTGTAAAAGAATACTATCCATGAGATAATCAGGGCGAAAAGAGCTACCAATCCAATCGACCTCCAGTCGCTGCCTCCGGTGTCTTGTTTCAAGCGTTCGTTTTCGTCCTGTAGCTTTTTAATCGATGCCCGGTAGTTCTCAAGGCGGCTGTTCATGTCTGCCGCGGTCCGTTGTACTTGCTGATATTGCTGATCTTTATAATCCATCAGGATTTTTAACTCCTTAAAAATGTTGTTATCGTTCAGAACAATTTGACGAAGGATGTCGTTTGAGTTTTTAATGTCTTGTTTGGTTTGCAGACCGAAAATGCCGGTTCTTTTACTCAAGCTCTCGTCGTACTGACCAAACCTCGAGCTTCGTTCTGCCAAAAGCGCGTTAACTTTAAGTCGCTGCAAATGATAGGCGCTGGTGTCGGCCTGAGCGGCAAAGGCGGGTATTACAAAACAAGTAAGGATAAGGCTGAGCAGATGTTTAAGCATACTAAAAGTTTGGGTAGCATAGAGCAAACTCTGTGCCCTTGCTTTATGGGTGAAATTCTACTCGCACGATATCGCCAAGGTGCAATCCCAGGAGGCCGCTTGCCTTACCTTTATTGATGGCTATTTCAAGATGATTGCTTATGCCAAACAGACAGAGCTTTTCGCCTTCCGGTACTTCATTATAGTGCCAGCTAAGCTGGTTAATGGTCTCGCTTTTTCTGAAATAGAGGGTAAAATCCCGGTTCCGCTGTATTCTGGTAAATAGGTCTTTCGTAATATTAGTGATGACGTTACAAAATGTGTCAATATAGATCACACTGCCTCTGATAATATCGCGTTCGATAACCGGGTGGAGAAGCATTCTCTGTTCAATTCCCTCCACAGGCAGGCCGATATCTTTTAGCTTGTTTCCTTTGGCAAGATGCACAGCTGCTTTCACAAAAATATCCACCAGCGGAAAATGAAGATATTTTAAGTCTTGCATGATATTCAACTCAACAATGGTTTCAGGCTTGTCGTCGAACAGCAGGGAAAATATTCCGTTATCGGCGCCAACAAAATAATGATCGTTGTGTTTTAGAGCTACATACCTGGTGTTTTCGTTGTAGACGGAATCGATACCGATCAGATGTACTGATCCCTTTGGAAAGTAGGGGTAAACGTTCTTTAATACGAAGGCTGCGTAGGAAATATTGAAGGAAGGAACTTCGTGTGTTACATCAACGATCTGAGCGCTTGGCAGGATGCTTAAAATGCTTCCTTTTAGGGCGGCTTGATAGAAATCTTTAGAACCTAAATCTGTCGTTAATGTTATGATGGCCATTAAAAATTAAATATTTATTCTTAATCTTGCGTAGGCGTCAAGTCGCGTACAAATATTCAACTTTTATATTAGAATATACACTCCAATCAAAAAAACAATATTTTGAACGAACTGAAATTAACATTAGAATCGGTTGATCCGGTGCAGTTTTGGGGGGCCAACAATGAGCACTACGAGCTCATTAAGAACGCCTTTCCGAAGCTGAAAATAGTAGCGAGAGGTAACGAGGTGAAGGTACTGGGCGACGAAATGGAGCAGAAGGCGTTCGAGCTGAAATATAACAGCCTGATCGGCCATCTGGAAAAGTTCAGCGCTTTGAGTGCGGGCGATGTGGAAAGTATATTGGCTGGTGCAGGGGGGCGCTTAGCTGCTGAACCTGCCGGCGAAAAGGCTGCAGCCGGTGGCAGTGGGGGTGGTGAAGTTATCGTGTTTGGCACCAACGGCCTACTGGTTAAAGCAAGGACCGCTAATCAAAGGAGAATGGTGGACAGCATCAAAAAGAATGATGTGCTTTTTGCTATTGGTCCGGCGGGAACCGGTAAAACCTATACCGCAGTGGCACTTGCTGTGCGTGCTTTAAAAAATAAAGAGATCAAACGCATCATCTTGACCAGGCCGGCGGTTGAGGCCGGCGAGAGCCTTGGTTTTCTGCCTGGCGACCTGAAAGAGAAGGTTGACCCTTATCTTCGTCCGTTGTACGATGCACTCGATGATATGATACCTGCGGAAAAATTGAGGACCTATATCGAGAATAGAACCATAGAGATTGCACCGCTGGCATTTATGCGCGGCAGGACACTGGACAATTGTTTTGTTATCCTGGATGAGGCGCAGAACGCGACAGACCTGCAGCTGAAAATGTTTCTTACCCGTATGGGACCATCGGCTAAATTTATCGTGACGGGCGATGTAACCCAGGTAGATTTGCCGAAAAAGCAGATGTCGGGTCTCCACAACGGATTGCGGATACTGGCGGATATACCCGGAATTGATATTATCTATCTGACCGGAGAGGATGTGGTGAGGCACAAACTGGTTAAGCGGATTTTGAAAGCTTACGGCGATATACAATAAAGAACATACGGTTATTATAGATGAGAGCAATAAAAGAAACAAATTTCAGTTTTTCAGGGCAAACGGCATTTTATAAAGGTAAGGTACGTGACGTGTACACGATAGATAATCGTTTTATGGTCATGGTAGTTTCCGACCGTATATCCGCGTTTGATGTGGTTCTACCGGAGGCAATTCCTTTTAAGGGTCAGGTACTTAATCAAATCGCGGCCAAGTTCCTGGCTGCCACAAGCGACATCGTTCGGAACTGGGTGATCAGCACGCCAGATGAGATGGTGACGATAGGCCGTATTTGTGAGCCTTTTAAAGTTGAAATGGTGATCAGGGGTTATCTGGCCGGGCATGCCTGGAGAGAGTATCAGGCAGGAAAGCGGAGTATTTGCGGCGTTAGTTTGCCGGAAGGTTTGAAAGAGAATGATAAGCTGCCGGTTCCCATTATAACGCCTACAACCAAGGCGGCGGTTGGTCATGATGAAGATATTTCGAAAGACGATATTCTGGCGAAGGGTATCGTGTCTTTAACGGATTATGCAAAGCTCGAAGAATACACTTATGCGCTTTACCAGAGAGGGGTACAGATCGCTGCGGAGCGCGGTCTTATCCTGGTGGATACGAAATATGAGTTTGGCAAGTCGGGTGAAGATATTTTCCTGATCGACGAGATCCACACCCCAGATTCGTCCAGATATTTTTACCTGGAGGGGTACGAGGAGCGTCAGGAAATGGGCGAACCGCAAAAGCAGTTGTCTAAAGAATTCGTTCGGAAATGGCTTATTGAGAACGGTTTTCAGGGTAAAGAGGGACAGAGCGTTCCTGAGATGACGCCGGATATCATTAATTCCATATCGGACAGGTATATTGAGCTTTATGAGCAAATAACAGGCGACCGTTTTGTGAAAGCAGAATCGGGCGATATTTTAAGCCGTATTGAGCAAAATGTTAATCAATCCTTGCAGGAATTGCTAAACCAATAGTTATGGAGTTCTCTCTTGATAGACATGATAAGTACGTCGTTCTGAAGCTTCACGAGCCTGCGTTAACTAACGACAATACTCCCCGGTTGAAGTCGGAAGTTATAGCGCTGAACAGTCAGGGATACAGCAATATCGTTTTGGATCTATCGGCCGTAAAACATTGCGATGATGCTCAGGATTTGAGTTGCTTGCTTGCTGGCGACCGCCTGTGTAAAAAGCAGAACGGCTTATTCATTGTCACAGGGCTGAACGAAAATCTAAGTAGTATTGTTCAGTTGTCAAACCTGGATGAGTCGCTGACCATTGTTGGCAGGATGGAAGAGGCGGAAGACCTCATCTTCATGAATGAGATTGAACGGGAGTTGCTGGGGGGTAGAGATACTGATGATGAAGTTTGAAGTGACCATTCTGGGAAGCAGCTCTGCAACACCAATTTACAACAGAAATCCGACGGCGCAACTGCTGAACTGTAATGAGAAATTTTATCTGATAGATTGTGGAGAAGGTACACAGCAACAACTTATCAGGTACGGTTTTAAGGCGAGTAAGATAGACTATATTTTTATTAGTCATCTGCACGGTGATCATTATTTTGGTTTGATTGGCCTCCTGTCCAGTCTGCACCTGAATGGCAGAATAAAACCCTTGCATTTGTTTGGTCCGCCGGCACTCCTGGAGATTTTACAGTTGCAATTCTTACACTCAGAGACTGTTTTGCGTTATCAGATAGATTTTCATGCCACGAACACTGAGACGGCTGAGTTGATATTTGAAAATTCAGACCTGAGTGTCGAGACCTTTGTACTGAATCATCGCATTCCATGTACAGGGTTCAGATTTAATCAGAAGAAGCGGCTTAGGCGCCTGCTGGTAGACCGTTTGGAGGCCGAGGGCGTTGCTGTCGAATACTACCCATTGCTAAAGCGGGGGCTTGACCTTACTTTGCCAAATGGGAAAGTCTTTTTAAACAGCGATTATACCGCCGATCCTGACCGGCCTAAAAGTTATTGCTATTGTTCGGATACCCTTATGGATGAATCTTATTTCGCCAATATCAAGGACTGCGATACGTTGTATCATGAGGCTACTTTTCTGCACGAGATGCTAAGCAGGGCAAACGAAACTCATCACACCACTGCTTTGCAGGCGGCCCAGATTGCGGAGCTCACAGGAGCCCGGAAGTTGCTTATCGGGCACTTTTCCTCCAGATACAAGGTGCTTCAGCCTTTGTTGGATGAGGCCAGGTCAGTATTCGAACAAACTGAACTGGCTATTGAAGGTAATACCTTTTCTATCTAAGCCGCGCTAATCTTTGTTGCCGCCACCGAAAACAGAGAAATGAACATACCGCTTAGGGTTCTGCTTCAAATCGATCATGAGGGCGTCGAGATTTTTAGAAGCATTATTCAGGTTTTCATACATCTGCTTGTCATTGATCAGCAAACCTAAGGAGCCCTCTCCGCTATTTATCTTGCCTACGATCAACTGAAGATCAGTCATAGCTTTATTCGCATTGTCAATCGTTTGTTTGAAGTTTGACGCTGCAACCTGATCGGTAACACTGCTGATGTTATTCAGGATCCCTGAAATTTTCTGATTGTTTTGTCTGAGGTTGGCAGAAATTGCTTCAACATTGGCTAATATGGCCGATATGCGCGAACCTTCAGAGCCAACGAGATTGTCTACCTTTTTTGAAGTGGCCTCAAGTGAAGAAAGGGTTGCTGCTATACTTGTGAAGCTTCGGTCGACATTCCTTTGAAAATTTGGGTTCAGTATAGCATTTACGCTGGTCAGGATGGAGTCCATTTTTCCGATGATTACCTCGGCCTTCTTTTGCACTGGCTGTACCGCTTCCATTAGCCCTTTCTCTACATTGGCATTCAGCGTATCCCCGTCAACTGCAAAATTACTTCCCGGTCCAAGCTCCATTACTATAGCTTTACTGCCTAAAAGATCTGTGCTTTCCAAACGTGCAATGCTGGTACGGGGAATCTCGTATTTGCCTTTAATCTTCAGTGTAGCAAGTATAGAGCCATCGGGTTGCAGTTGCAACTCGTCGACCCGACCAATCTGGAAACCGTTGACAAGTACGGGCTTAGATACGGCGAGTCCTTCTACACGGGAATATCTGGCATACAAAACTGTCTCGCTGCTAAAGATGGAGTTACCTTTCAAAAAGTTATAACCTATGATTAAAACGGCAATGGAAAAGGCCGCAAGTATACCAACTTTTGTTTCGTTTTTTATCTTCATTTAGTGTTAATTTATATGGTTTGAATGCTCAGCTCAGGAAGCGTTGTGCTATACCTCGGTTTCCTTTTTATAGGTTTTAATCGCTTTAAAAATTGAGTTCACAATTTCAGCCTGGCCAGCCTCAGAGTTGATATACTTTTCTTCCTCGGGGTGAGATATGAATCCTATCTCAGTAAGTACTGCGGGCAGTCCGCAGCGCTGTAGGATCAACAGCCCCTGTTCCTTTACTCCTCTATCAACTCTTTTATCGTCATTCCGGTAATTATCCTGAATAAGACGGGCAAGCTTTAAGCTTTTGTCTCTAAACAAGTTCTTAAACAAAGATAAGATAATAAATGTTTCGGGATCTTTGGGATCGTAGCCGTTGTAGTTTTCCTTGTAGTTTTTTTCGAGCTTAATGTCCTCATTTTCACGAATAGCGGCGTCCTGTTCGTTTAAACGGTGTGAACCGGCTACAAACGTTTCAGTTCCTCTTGTTGTGGTGTTCTTAACATAACCGTATACCGGTGTTTTTTTTCCGCTTTTCAACCGCTTGTATCCGGTGATCACCCGCCTGTTTGGCATGGAATTACAGTGGATGGAAATGAAAAGGTCGGCATGGTTGTCATTTGCCAGAGCAGCCCGTTTGTAGAAGTCTACATCTACATCCGTTTTACGGGTGTAAAGCACTTTTACGTCCGGGAGTTCCTCTTCAATTTTCCGGCCCAACTTAAGCGCCACCTCCAGGGCGACGTCTTTTTCCACAGAAAAACTGCCCCGGGCACCGGGTTTGTTGCCGCCATGTCCGGCATCAATAACAATGGTTTTTACTTTATATGATTGTGAGAAAGCGCTTTGAAATGAGTAAAATACTAAAAGTAACGGCAAAAATTGTACGGCTTTTTTCAATCTCATAATGTTCTGTAATTATCCTTCCAGGTTTTTCCTATAATTAATGATTGCGTTAAGTAAATTATTTGTTATTTCAATTTGTCCGGCCTCGGAGTTCATATAATCTTCTTCCTCCGGATTACTGATGAAGCCAATTTCGGTAAGTACCGCAGGCATTCCGGCACGGGCAAGCACTGCCAGGCTCTTTTCCTGTACGCCGCGGTTAACCCGCCCTACGCTAACATATTCATTCTGGATTAGCTTTGCTAACCTTAAGCTCTGAGTACGAAAAGTATTCTTTAACAGGGACAATATGATTGCGCTTTCAGGATTGTCGGGGTCAAAACCCTCATAATTTTCTTTATAATTCTCCTCAAGGAATATAGCAGCATTTTCGCGTTTAATCACCTCATCTTGTTCGTCCAGTCGGCCCATACCCGATACGAAGGTTTCCACGCCACGGGTGGAAGTGCTTTTTTTGTAGACTGCACGCGTAATCGGAACGCGTTTTCCCTTACTGTTCTTTTTATAGCCTGTCACCTGAGTTGTCCTAATCAGCGGCATGTCGTTACAATGTATTGAAATAAACAGGTCTGCGTGCGCCTTATTCGCCATGCCAATACGCTCATACAGGGGAACGAATGTGTCGTCGGTACGGGTATATATAACCTTCACATCTTTCAGGGTTTCCTGAATTGCTGCACCCAAACGGAGCGCCGTCTTCAACGCCACATCTTTCTCAGTGGAATAAACTCCGCGGGTAGCCCCATCTTTGCCGCCGTGACCAGCGTCAAGTACGATAGTTTTGATTTTGTATTCCTGTGTAAAAGCTTGATTACCAGTTAATGTAAGTCCAAAAATGCAAATAAATATGACCAAAAGTTTATTTGGTCTAAGCAATGGCATATTTTTCATTAATTTTGAACGTTTTGGATTAAACATTAATGCAAAAATAACTATTCACCACGAATTTGAAACTTTTACGGTACATCATTTTTCTTAGTTTAACAGTTTCATTAGCTTCGGTTAGTAAACGCTCTTACGCTGTTTCTGAATCCTTTTGGCAACAGGACACGACCAAAATTGATACCATAAAGCGAGCTAATCCCCAGGTTAATAACGTACAAACAGGGGCTGCCGATACAACCGCCAGTCAGAAAGTTGAACACCGGGCTGAAGATTCGACCCGGGTGGACCCGGTGAATGATATTGTGCATCTTTACGGGAAAGCACGTTTGACCTATCAGGGCTTTGAACTTGACGCAGATTATATCCAATACAACCGTCGCACGAACCAGCTTTTTGCGCGTGGCTCCTGGACGCCGGGCGGTAAGTATGTAGGGCGCCCAATTCTGAAAATGGAAGGTCAAAGTACCTCAATGGCCGACTCGCTAAGATATAATACCGAGACTATGGAGGCCCAGATATGGGGCGTTTTCACGGAGCAGGAGGGTGGGTTTTTTACGGGAGGCCGTGCAAAGAAGCAGCCAGACGATGAAATTCATAGTCAGGGGCAAACCTATAGTACATGCAACCTGCCCCACCCGCATTTTGGTATACATATCACGAAAGGTATCGTTACAGAAAATCAGATCATTACCGGTCCGGTGTATTTGAAAATTGAGGACGTGCCATTGCCCATTGGTCTACCTTTTGCCTTTTTTCCAAAGCCGAACAAGCGGTCTTCTGGTGTGATACTTCCTTCACCCGGCGAAGATTTCACCCGTGGGTTCTTTTTACGGGATGGGGGTTATTATCTTGGATTAAGCGATTACTGGGATGCGCGTATAACAGGTACTATCTACACCCGGGGTTCATACGACCTTAACGTTGCGACCAACTACATCAAACGTTACAAGTATACCGGTAATATCAATTTCAGTTATGCAAACTCCCGATACGGATTGGAAGGTACTC
This sequence comes from Pedobacter faecalis, assembly GCF_030182585.1. Taxonomy (NCBI): domain Bacteria; kingdom Pseudomonadati; phylum Bacteroidota; class Sphingobacteriia; order Sphingobacteriales; family Sphingobacteriaceae; genus Pedobacter; species Pedobacter faecalis. The sequence continues at coordinate 160,587 of NZ_JARXOW010000001.1, forward strand.
CTGAGTATGATCCCAGAAAAGACTTCAATCTTCAATGGAGTCATAATCAGAATCCGAATGCGCGCCCGGGTACTACATTTTCAGCCTCAGTAAACGCCGGAACGAGCAGCTATAACCGGAATACCGCAGGGGGAACCAGTTACGATTTTGATCGGATAGCGCAGAATACATTGCGTTCAAGTATTTCATATGGCCGGGTTTTCGACAGCGGTATAAACCTTAGTTTAGCGGCCGATGCCGCCCAGGAAACACAAAACCAGACTGTAAGCCTCCGTTTGCCCGATATGAGCCTGTCGGTACCTACTTTCAGCCCCTTCGACTCTCCAGATCGTGTTGGAGAGCAAAAATGGTATCAGAAGATTACCGTTGGTTATAACATGCAAGCCAGCAACAGCATTACCACGATAGAAAGCGAATTGTTTAAGCGGTCATCATTGAACAAATTTCAAAATGGCGTTAACCATCAGATCCCAATCAATATGGCGTTTACGATAGCTGACTACTTCAACTTTAACACCGGAGTGAATTATACGGAGAGATGGGCATTTCAGACAATTAATAAGACCTATACCCGGGTGGTAAACGGATCGGACGTGCAACGTATAGATACCCTTCCTGGATTTAAACGCAATGGGGAATATAACCTCAACATGGGGCTTTCTACAAAAGTTTATAGCACCGCCCAATTTACCAAGTTCGGAAATTTTAAGGCCTTAAGACATGTAATGACGCCCCGCGTGAGTTTCGGCTACACACCTGATTTCTCCGATCCTAGCAGAGGGTATTATAAGATCGCGCAATATGAGGACGGCTCCCAGGTACGCGACTCACGTGGCGAGCCAGTCAAATATAGCATCTTCGAAGGCACCTTGTACGGTGGCCCAGGATTAGGCCGAAACGCATCAATATCCTTCGGGCTAGATAACACAGTTGAAGCAAAGGTTCTTACGCCTAAAGATACCACAGGCAAAGGCGAGAAAAAGATTCCAATTATCCAGGGTCTGGGTATCAGTGGATCTTATAACTTTTTAGCGGAGAATTTTAAACTGTCAAGACTTAACTTCAGCGGCAGATCGCAGTTTACGGAGAAGCTAGGCATCAATTATAATGGTACGTTGAACCCTTACCAGGTCGAAATTCAGACTGTTAATGGTGTGCAAACACCTGTTTTGGTAGATCGATATACCTGGCAGGCGGGTCGCTTGCCTCGTCTCACGAACTTTGGTTTTTCTTTCGACTACAGTCTAAATCCCGAAGCGTTGAAACGACGAAACGAGAATATTGATGAAGTCAACGAGATTGCCCAACAACGAGGGATCACTGAAGAACAGGCAGAAGCACTTGCCAGGGTAAGCCGAGATCCGAATGCGTTTGTAGACTTTAATATTCCGTGGAACTTTGCATTCAGCTACAGTTTCCAATATGCCACAGATGAAGTAGGGCGGAACGGCTCAATCACCAATACGTTGAATTTCAACGGCGATGCTAATATCACGCCGAAATGGAAAGTACAATTCAATTCGGGATGGGATTTTAAAGCCAATACTTTTTCACAAACCTCTTTTTCTATTTACCGCGATCTACATTGCTGGGACATGAGCTTTAGCTGGGTTCCATTTGGTCAGTACCAATCTTATTCAGTCGATATAAAGGTAAAGGCTTCTGTGTTGCAGGATCTAAAACTGAGTAAGCGGAAAAATTATTACACCCGTTTCTAGTATGACAGCTGAAATAATAACGATCGGTGATGAGATTCTTATCGGCCAGATTGTAGACACCAATTCTGCCTGGATGGCACAAAAGCTCAATCTTGCGGGCATCGCGGTAAAGCAAATTACATCAGTGTCGGATCAGGCCGATCATATTATCGATGCTTTGTCTGAAGCTGAAAAGCGCGCAGGCATAATATTGATTACTGGTGGGTTGGGCCCCACAAAAGATGATATAACGAAAATCACCCTTGCCAGGTATTTTAACATGGGAATGCGTAGGGATGAGCAGACGCTACAACATGTCAGGACCTTCTTTGAGCGGTTAAAGCGACCTATGCTCGATTCGAATATGGGCCAGGCCGATGTGCCGGAGGGGTGTACTGTGATTCAGAATAAGCAGGGCACAGCCCCGTGCATGTGGTTTGAGAACAATGGGCGTATTATTGTTTCCATGGCTGGCGTACCGTTTGAAATGATGTATTTAATGGAGGAGGAGATCATTCCAAGGCTGGTCAGTTTGTTCAAGCTGCCCCATATTGTACATAAAACGATTCTGACTTATGGGATAGGCGAGTCCTTTCTGGCCGAGGCAATAGCTGATATAGAAAACGATCTGCCAGAACATATCAAGCTTGCATACCTGCCGCGGCTCGGTCAGGTGCGCCTCCGCTTAAGCGGAAGCGGATATGAAGGTGTGCTTCTTGACCGTCAGATCATGGAGTTCACACAGCGCATCGCGGAGCGGGTGAAGAAGCATGTAGCTGCCTTAGAAGATATTGCACTTGAGAAAGCCATGCTGAATACGATGGAGAAGCGGGGACTGACACTTTCAACTGCTGAGAGCTGTACCGGCGGGTATATCGGTCATCTGATTACGCAGCATCCAGGAAGTTCGGCTGTATATAAGGGTGGTGGAGTTGTTTACTCCAATGAATTGAAAATAAAGATACTCGGTGTAAGTGAGCAAACCCTGGAAAGATACGGGGCGGTTAGCGAAGAGACCGTTACCGAGATGGCTGCCGGAGCGCTCCGCACGTTTAACACGGACTATGCTGTTGCGGTGAGCGGAATTGCAGGGCCTGATGGTGCGAGTCCGGGAAAACCTGTCGGTACCGTTTGGATAGCGGTAGCTAACAAGCAGCAGGTTGTTGCGCGGCTTTTTACTTTTGGAAACAAGCGGACGCAAAATATAGAACGCTCTGCAGTAGCCGCTTTAGGTATGATTTTGAATGAACTTGGCCCTGATTAGGTTTAAGTGTTCAAAATACTTTACTTTTGCCTGCAATACCAATCATGAAATAAAAAATGGCTCAATACGAATTGTTGTTACCAAAAATGGGGGAAAGTGTTGCAGAAGCCACCGTCATTAAATGGGCAAAGCAACCAGGTGACGCGGTAGAAGTGGATGATATAGTTCTCGAGATAGCGACAGATAAGGTAGATTCTGAGGTTCCTTCTCCGGTGTCGGGTAAGCTGGTGAGGCAGTTGTTTAAGGAAGATGAGGTGGCCCAGGTGGGCGATATTTTAGCCATTATTGAGATCGAAGCTGAGGTAACTAGTGCGCCGGTAAAACAGGAAGAAACAGAAGACGATCTGCCAGCTGATCTCCCGCCGCTTAACGATATACCTGGAGTAAAGGCGGTATCTGAAAGGTTTTACTCCCCTTTGGTGAAGAGCATTGCGGCGGAGGAAAACATCAGCAACGAGGAACTTGATCATATACCTGGCAGCGGATCTGAAGGCCGTCTTACTAAGGACGACCTGCTTTCTTACATCCGTCAAAGGCAAGGCAGTCAAGTTCAGCATAACAAAAACATTCAGGAAGACATTCCGGTTTTGAATACAAGCGCCGAGGCTCCGGTAAGAGCACCTGTTTCGACATCGCTCTCCGCTGGAGAAGAGATCATTGAGATGGACCGTATGCGTAAGCTTATTGCTGATCATATGGTAATGAGCAAACAGACATCGCCCCATGTAACCTCTTTTGTTGAGGCGGATGTCACCAATATGGTTTTGTGGAGGGAGAAGGTTAAAAAGACGTTTGAGCAGCGTGAAAAGGAGAAAATAACTTTTACACCGTTATTTATCGAGGCAGTGACTAAGGCCATCAAGGATTACCCGATGATAAATGTGACCGTTAACGGATCACAGATCGTTAGAAAAAGAGACATCAATATCGGAATGGCGGCAGCCTTGCCTTCAGGAAACCTGATCGTACCGGTGATAAAAAACGCGGATCAGTTCAATCTTGTCGGGCTTACCAAGTCTGTGAACGATCTTGCGCTCAGGGCCAGGGCTTCAAAGCTGAAGCCGGATGAAACGCAAAACGGAACTTTTACGCTTACAAATATAGGATCCTTTGGGAATGTCATGGGCACACCGATCATTAACCAGCCTCAGGTAGCTATATTGGCTGTTGGAGCCATTAAGAAAAAACCAGCAGTGCTGGAAACTGAGTTTGGGGATGTCATAGCCATCCGTCATATGATGTATTTATCACTTTCCTATGATCACCGCGTGGTAGATGGCGCATTAGGCGGCTCATTTGTACGACGGGTGGCGGATTACCTGGAGAACTGGGATATAGAGCGTGAGATATAAGCTTTAGAGATATAAAAAAAGCCCCTTGATCCACAAGGGGCTTTTTTATGGCCTAGTTGTTAATTCGCCAGCACAGCCTCTTCAACAACCGCTTTTATTTGCTCGTCGGTATATGTATACCTTCCTGTATGAGCAATAAAAATGTCCTTTTGCTCCAACAAGTCACGATTTGCGAGCAGGCTCTTTAGATTTACATTTCCGATCACATATTTGTAATCGTCGCGAACGAAACGTTCCACGATGTTCTTAATGCCAAGCTTCTCGATAGTATACTCATGCGTGTAACGCAGGTAAACCTCAATGTCGACGTTGTCTGTGTGTATCAAACCATTGTGCTGATGATATTTCTTATACTCGTAGCGATAGTCGTACCGCAAGGCTGCAATATCCGATAACACTGCTGCGCCGGTTGGGTGACCACCAGCACCTTTTCCAAAGAAAAATTGCTTATCCGCAAAGGCAGCCTGAACGGTCACACCATTATATTCGTTCTCGACGTTAAAGAGAAAATCGTCAGATTTAACAAACTTAGGGAGCACGTAAGTCACGATTTGTTTTGTGCTGATCTTCCTGGCTGTTGGTACCAGCTTTATCCTGAAATTTTTCTCTCTCGCATAACGAATGTCGTTGTCAGACAGGTTTTGAATACCAACGTTCAAGATCTTATCCGGGTTAATAAACAAGCCGTAAGCATGAGCGGTCGCAATGGCCAGCTTAAACTTAGGATCGTATCCGCCGACATCCAATATCGGATTCGTTTCAGCGAACCCGAGGTCCTGAGCTTGCTTTAGTGCTACGCCATATTCCAGTCCGTCATTAAATATTTTGGAAAGGATATAGTTCGACGAACCATTAAATATTCCGCTTATGCCGTGCAGAAGTTCGTTGTCGTAATACTCTTCGAGATTCCTGATTATTGGGATACTACCACATACAGCACCTTCATATAGCAGCGACGTACCGTGGTCTGCCTGAAGCTGGACCAGTTCCGCAAGATGATGCGCAATCATCTTTTTGTTTGCCGATACAACGTTCTTTCCGCTCATAAGTGCTTTTTTTGCAATATTAAAAGCAACGTCGGCATCGTCAATCAATTCTACAATGGTATTGATCTCTGGGTTGTTTAAAATTTCGTCATGATCGGTCGTAAAAAGGTGCGCATCTAATATGCGTTTTTTTGAAGGGTCTTTAATTGCTATCTTAACAATCTCCAGGTTAAGTTCCTGTCCGCGGATAATGTCGTGCAGTCCTTGTCCGACCACGCCAAAACCAAACAGGCCAATCTTAAGTTTTTTGCTCATGAATCAATTAAGCTGTTTTATGTAATTTAATTATCTTTTTATCTGCATGCTCTTTTAAAAATGTGCCTATCATTTTTGTGAGCACGTTCGTCTCAATCAGGAAGCCATCATGGCCATACGCAGATTTCAGGGGCTGAAATTCAGCATCAGGAATAGATTTAGCCAAAAACTCTTGTTCTGAAAGCGGGAACAAGATATCGTTTTCAATGCCGATCACTAAAGTATTTGCCTTCACTTCCAGAAGTGCATCGTTTACGCTGCGCCTCCCGCGTCCTACGTTGTGACTATCCATCGCCTTGGTAAGGTACCAGTAGCTATAGGCATTGAAGCGTTTGCACAGCTTTTCACCCTGATAGTTCTGGTAAGAGGAGGCCCTAAAATTGTCCGTTTTGTCGTTTACGCTTTCGAGTTGAGTAGCCGTATACGCATCGTAAGTGCGATAGGAGAGCAGCGCGATACTTCGCGCAGCCTTTAAGCCTTTCAAACCACCTTCCGGTTGCTGAGCGTAGAACGTCCGGTCGGCCGTAATAGCAAGGCGCTGGCTTTCATTGAAGGCAATACCCCAGGGCGAGTGTATAGCATTGGTGGCAATTAATACCAGATTTTCAATCCGGTCGTTTTCTGTGATTGCCCATTCCAGAGATTGCTGACCTCCTAAAGATCCACCCATCAGTACCTTAATTTTTCCAATGCCCAGATGATCAGTAAGGATGCGGTGTGCAGCCACAATATCCCTGATCGTAAACTCCGGGAACGAAAGGTAGTAAGGCTGACCGGTAGCCGGATTGATACTTAATGGGGAGGTGGTCCCATAATGGGAGCCCAGCACATTGGCACATACAATGAAATGCTCTTCCGGATTAAATAAGTCATTTTGACCAAACAAACCCTTCCACCAGTCCAGGACATCTGAATTTGCGGTTAACGCGTGGCAAACCCAGATCACATTGTCTTTCTCCGCATTCAACTGGCCATAAGTCTGATAAGCAATCGTAAGGTCGTTAATCTCTTTGCCATTCTCCAGTTTGAAGGTCTCTTTATAACGATGCGTCGCCGTATTTGTCATTCCTGTGAACTCCGTATTAAAGTTTTATTGCCGCAAACGCCTGTTCAAAATCCGCCTTTATATCGTCAATGTGCTCAATACCTACAGACACGCGAAGTTGGTTAGGCAAAACGCCTGCTGCCACCTGTTCCGATTCGCTAAGCTGCTGATGGGTAGTAGCAGAAGGCTGGATGATGAGTGTTTTCGCGTCGCCCACATTGGCCAGGTGGCTTACCAGCTTCAGGCTGTCCACCAGCCGGGTTGCCAATTCCTTGCCTCCTTTCAATTCGAAGGAAAGAACCGCGCCGAAGCCATTTTTAAGGTATTTTTTTGCGTTAGTATGATATTTACTGCCCGGCAATCCAGGATAACTCACTGAGCTTACAGCCTCATGGCTTTCCAGCCAGGTTGCCAGGGCTAACGCGTTATCCACATGTCGCTGAACACGAAGCGACAATGTTTCTAAGCCCTGAAGCAGTAAAAACGAGTTGAACGGCGATATGGCCGGACCAAAGTCCCTTAATCCCTCCACTCTTGCACGAATGATAAACTGTATATTTCCGAAAGGACCCCCGATGCCAAAGACATCATTAAATACCAATCCGTGATAACCCTCGGAAGGCTCTGTAAACTGCGGAAACTTTCCATTGCCCCAGTTGTAATTTCCTCCGTCTACAATGACGCCACCGATGCTGGTACCATGCCCGCCAATCCATTTTGTCGCCGATTGAACCACGATATGTGCGCCATGCTCCAAAGGCTTGAACAGATAGCCCGCTGCTCCGAATGTATTGTCCACGATCAGTGGCAGTTCATGGCGGTTGGCAATCTCAGACAATTTTTCAAAATCTATGATACTGAACGCAGGATTGCCTATGGTCTCCACGTAAATGGCTTTGGTATCGCTGTCGATCTTTGCTTCAAAATCTGTAACGTCATCGCCGTTAGCAAATCTCACATCAATGCCCAGACGCTTGAAGGCTACCTTAAACTGATTGTATGAACCACCGTATAAGTGTGATGAAGCGACAAAATTGTCGCCCGCCTGCAAGATATTGTTTAAAGCTATGAACTGCGCTGCTTGTCCCGAACCTACTGCCAGGGCCGCTACGCCACCCTCAAGTGCTGCAATCCGCTTTTCAAACACATCATTGGTGGGGTTCATGATGCGTGTATAAATATTTCCGAATTCCTTTAGCGCAAACAGGTTCGCGCCGTGTTCTGAATTCTTAAATCCATATGATGTCGTTTGATAAATAGGTACGGCTCTCGACCCTGTTGTAGGATCTATTTCCTGTCCTGCATGTACCTGCAGTGTTTCAAATTTAAGGTTTGCTGACATATTTAAATTTTTTTATGGTTAATGATTGGTTAAGCTAAGCGGCTTATCGCTGGGATGTAACTTTCTCGTACCCTGTACAGGGCCTTCCGTATGACAAGATATAGCAGGAGGAAGATTTTCAATGATCACATGCCGAAGCACATGCATGCAGGCCTGTGAAGATCACTGAATAATCCGGGAGTAATTCTTAATGTTTTCATTTCGTTTCAATTTATCTCTCCAAATAGCACCATGCCTTTGGTCAGGAATTGGCACCTTCTTCCCAGTTGGGGAGGGTTGCCAGTGGGTCTCAGAGCCTGTCTCTCGCCACTTCTTTATAAATCAAACCATGTAGGCTGACTTGATTAGCTACTCGCTAACGACGACAAATGTACTACTTCGCGGCCAATTCGTCCAAATAATATTTCGAAATATTTTTAAACGACTTATAGTCAATTAATTGGCATCAATGTTTCAGTCGTTTTTTTAGCCTAAAGCCTGTGTCAGGTCTCGAATCAGATCGTCAATATGTTCAAGTCCCGCAGATATCCGAATTAAATTTTGCGGTGTTTTGGTATCTGGTCCTTCAATGGACGCCCGATGTTCAATCAGGCTTTCTACACCACCAAGACTTGTCGCCTGGGCAAACAATTCCACCTTGTTTACCACCGCTTTAGCTTTTTGTGCGCCACCCTTAAGCAGTACAGAAAGCATCCCTCCAAAGGCCTTCATCTGCGATCTTGCGATCTCATGCTGAGGATGGTTGGCAAGGCCAGGATAAAACACCTCATCAATCGCCGGATGTTGTTCCAGGAATTTTGCGAGGGCAAGGCCATTATCGCAGTGTCCGCGCATTCTGTACGGCAAAGTCTTAATACTGCGCAAAAGCAGGTAGCAGTCGAAAGGCGAGGGCACTGCGCCGCCAACCTGCTGAATATTTCTGATTTTGTCCCAAAACTCATTCTGAGTAGCCGTAATCAGCGCACCGCCTAGTACATCGCTATGGCCGCCGATGTATTTGGTAGAGGAATGCATCACGATATCAGCCCCAAGCGCCAGCGTATGTTGCAGGCAGGGTGAAGCGAATGTGCTGTCGCAAACCAGTATCAGACCAAACCGCTTTGCAATTTTCGCCGTAGCAGTGATATCGGTGATCTTTAACAGCGGATTTGATGGGGTCTCTATCCATATTAGAGCTGTATTCGGTTTTATGCAGGATTCGATCGCCTCAGACGAGGTCATATCCGCGAAGTCAAATTCCAGTGTTTCGTTAAACATGGTCAGCAGCTGTTTCTTGAACCCCCAGTACATATCGTCGGGCGCAATAACGTGGCTGCCCGCAGGCAAGGCCTGAAAAACGGCCATACCAGCCGTATTTCCGGAGGAAAAAGCACAGGCATCAGCCCCGCCTTCGAGTGCCGACAACGCTTTTTCCAGCGCAGTCCGGTTCGGATTGCTTATTCTGCTATACATATGTCCACCCGAATAGCCACCGTCCTCGTTACGGAAAAAGGTGGTCGACAAATTGATTGGTGATGTCACATCTCCGGTGCTGGGCTTGTAAAAATTACCCCCATGAATGGCAATAGTTTCTGGCTTCATATAACAAAGTTAAGCCGAAAACTTGTTAGTTACTGGTGTTTGGCAAGATTTATGTAATTAGCAAAGCAAAAATGAAGATATGAAAAGAATAGTGTTACTAGCTGCCATCATATGCAGTTCAATGATGGTATTGCAAAGCTGCTCTCCCAAAGGAACAAATACAACAGTAAAAAGAGGTAACATCACCGGAAGCTGGGTGCTTAACGACATCACGTTTGAAGGTGTCCCTCAATCTGCTGTAAAATCACTTTTTGATGAAGGGCCTCATACCTGCTTTATTGGCAGCACATGGCGGCTAACCAATAGTGGCAACGGGACCTATACGCTTCCGGGAGGCAGTAATTGCGCAGCCAAGACACAAAATATTTACTGGTCTGCCAGTCCTGCCGATCAAACGTTTCAGTTTAAGAAGCTGAATGAAGGAGAGAAGGCGAGAGATATCAGTTCCGGATACCGGACAGTGCTGGCTTCGGCCGACGGCAATACCATGGTGATCAAGTCGCCCGTTGAATATGGTAGCGGTGCCGCATACATCGTCCTTAACTTCAGCAAAGCCGCAAATTAAGGATATTCTGAAAAATTTGAAGCGGGGATAGTCTATTCGATTATCCCCGTTTTTGTTAGTCTTACTCAAGCATATGTTGCTGTAATGACATCTTCCTGGCATTTTTATCCTATTTTTGTTGAGTTAAACAACATATGGATACTTCATTACTGAACTTGCTTCTATCAGACGCCAGTCTGCCCGGAGAGCATAGAAATATAGCCAGGAAAGTCCGCGACCGGGAGCGGATTACATTTGATGAGGCTGTTTATCTTTACGAAAAAGCGGAACTGGGTTATCTGGGTGTGCTCGCTAATTTCATCAGGGAATATAAGCATGGAGACCTGACCTATTTCAACCGGAACTTTCATTTAGAACCCACCAACCTTTGTGTGTATGACTGCAAATTCTGCTCGTACTCTAGGCTGATTAAGCAGAAGGAGGAAGGCTGGGCGCTGAGCATGGAACAAATGATGGATATCGTGAAGCGGTACGATGGCGAGCCGGTTACGGAAGTTCACATTGTAGGCGGGGTACTGCCACAATATGACCTGCAGTTTTATGCGGCACTTTTCTCTGCGATCAAAGCGCACCGGCCAGAACTTCACGTAAAGGCTCTGACTCCGGTAGAGTATCATTATATTTTCAAAAAGGCAAAAACAGACTATGCCTCAGGCATGCGTCTCATGAAAGAGGCCGGACTTGAATCCTTGCCCGGCGGCGGTGCGGAAATCTTTCATCCTGATATCCGTTCGCAGATCGCGAAAGATAAATGTACGGGCGACCAATGGCTGGCCATCCACGAAGAATGGCATAAGCTTGGAATGCGGTCGAACGCCACGATGCTGTATGGCCACATAGAAAAGTTTGAGCACCGGGTAGATCATATGGATCAGCTAAGGCAACTGCAGGACCGCACCGGAGGGTTTCAAACGTTTATACCACTTAAATTCAGGAACCAGCACAATCAAATGAGTGGTGTTCCCGAGGTTTCTGTGATTGAAGACCTCCGCAACTATGCAATTGCCCGGATATATCTGGACAACTTCGATCATATTAAAGCCTATTGGGCGATGATCAGCAGGCAAACCGCGCAGTTATCACTCAATTTTGGAGTGGATGATATAGATGGCACACTCGATGACACTACAAAGATTTATTCTATGGCGGGTGCAGAAGAACAGAATCCTGCCATGAGTACCAAAGAACTTGTCGACCTGATCAAACAGGTAAAACGGAAACCCATTGAACGCGATACCTTGTACAATGTGGTCAAAGACTACTCCGATGTGGTATTTGAAGAAGACGCAAAGCCTCAGTTTTACAAACTTCCGGTCATTAACTGATGGAGAAAGAAATATACATCATAAGGCATGGTGAAACAGATTTGAACCGGTTAGGTATTGTTCAGGGCAGGGGCATAAACAGCGACTTGAATGAGACGGGACGCGGGCAGGCAGAGGCCTTCTATAAAAAGTACAGTCAGGTTCCCTTCGATAAAATTTATACCTCTACATTAAAACGAACGCACCAAACCGTCCAGAATTTTATAGCAGCAGGCATTCCCTGGGAACAGCACCAAGGCTTCGATGAACTGGCCTGGGGCGAATGGGAAGGTCAGCCAAACGACGAAAATGCAATTGCTGCCTTTCGCGGTATAATGGAGAAATGGGAGGGGGGCGATTACCACGCTTCTTTCCCGGGCGGCGAAAGTCCCAATGATGTGCTTAAGCGCATAGAAGAGGCCCTGGACGTACTCATGAGCCACGAGGAGGAGAAGCTTGTCCTGGTCTGCATGCACGGGCGGGCCATGCGATTATTACTTTGCCATTTGGTGGGTAAGCCACTATCCGAGATGGGCGACTTTCCGCATTTAAATACCACACTTTACCGCGTGCTTTTTAGTGATGGTAAGTTCAGCATTGTTGATTTCAACAACACAGATCATTTAATATAAAACTTTTGAATAAGATTCGAATTTCAGCAGTTTCCTACACGAACTCGAAACCCTTTGTGTATGGTATCAGTCGCTCTCCTATTGCAGATAAAATTGATTTAAGTCTTGATATCCCGGCAGATTGCGCCAGCAAGCTTATACATAGCCAGGTCGATATCGGTTTGGTGCCTATAGCCGTTCTACCTGAAGTACCGAACGGACAGATCGTCTCCGATTACTGTATAGGATCCGTCGGAGCCGTTAACTCCGTTTTTATTTTCAGTCAGGTCCCCGTTAAAAATATTCAGACCGTTAAACTTGATCCGCAGTCAAGGACCTCAAATAACCTGGCTAAAGTTCTTTTGAAATTCTACTGGAAAAAAGATGTTCGGTTTCTGGCCGGAGATGAAAATACCGATGCTATAGTATTGATCGGAGACCGGACATTCAACAGTAAATCGGCCTATCCCTATGTTTATGATATGGGTGAGGCCTGGATGACCTTCACCGGTTTGCCTTTTGTTTATGCCGCATGGGTGGCCAATAGGCAGATTGAACCCGGTTTTCTGGCAGAGTTTAATGAAGCTTTAGGCTTCGGTGTGAAAAATATCGATCAGGTAATTGCCGGACTTCCCGAAACTCCGGGGATCGATGTAAAAGATTACCTTACCAACAAACTGGATTTTCCGCTTACCGATAAGAAGCGCGAGGCCATAACACTTTTCCTGAGTTATATCGCCCGGTTATAGCCTGTTCACATTTTTTAACTTTTCAACAAATCATTGTGTCAGTCATTCAAATAGTATCTTTGATATTTTGAACCTAGGAAATCCACTTGGCTAACACAAAACTTAAAGAAACCCCGCTCATGCAGCAGTACAATGTCATTAAGGCAAAGTACCCTGGTGCGCTGTTGCTGTTTAGAGTAGGCGACTTTTATGAGACCTTCGGCGAGGATGCCGTAAAGACGTCCCAGATACTGGGCATTGTGCTCACGCGGCGTGGTACAGGTCCGAATGGCGCACTGGAATTAGCCGGATTTCCGCATCATTCTCTCGACAATTACCTGTCCAAACTGGTGAGGGCCGGCCAAAGAGTGGCAATTTGTGATCAGCTGGAAGATCCAAAAGCCACCAAAACCATTGTGAAGCGAGGCGTTACCGAACTTGTAACCCCCGGCGTGGCTTATAGCGACAACATCGTTAACCAAAAGTCGAACAATTATCTGGCTGCGGTCTATTTCGATAAAAATGCTGTAGGCGTTGCATTTGCCGATATCTCTACTGGTGAGTTTATGCTAGCACAGGGCGACGCTGAATACATTGATAAACTTCTGCAAGGATTAAAACCAAACGAGGTTGTCTATCAGAAATCCAGGAAAAAAGATTTTTTTGCGTGTTTTGGCGACAGGTTTTATACTTATCATTTGGATGATTGGGCATTCACAGCCGACTACGCTCATGAAACGCTGACCAGACATTTCGAGGTGACTTCCTTAAAAGGCTTCGGTATAGAAAAACTTTACTCGGGCGTCGTGGCTGCAGGGGTTGTCCTGCATTATCTTAACGAAACTGAACATCGCAATCTTAAGCACATATCGTCCATTTCCAGGCTGGAGCAAGATAAATACGTCTGGCTCGACCGCTTTACCATCAGGAATCTTGAACTGGTTTCCTCGGCAAATGATCAGGCCGTTACACTTTTTGAAACCCTGGATCATACAGCGACCCCAATGGGAGCAAGGCTGCTTCATAAGTGGATCATTATGCCGCTCAAAGATTTAAAGCCTATAGAGGAACGCCTCGAGGTTGTCGATTTCCTGGTCAATCATGAAGATGTTTGCGAGGAATTTATGGAGCATGTGAAAGTCATAGGCGACCTGGAAAGACTAATTTCCAAGGTAGGGCTGCTTCGCGTTGGCCCCCGTGAACTTTGTCAGCTTAAAAAGGCCCTTTATCATATCGAAGCTATCAAGGACATCGCAGCAAAGGCAAATAACTCGTTTTTAACCAATATCGCTGCTCAGCTCGATCCTTGTTTGAGCGTGAGGAATCGGTTAGAGAGAGAACTAAGTCAGGATCCTCCGGCGGTAGTCACCAAGGGCAGCGTGATTGCAGACGGGGTGAATGAAGATCTGGACCGGCTGAGAAAGATAGCTTTCGGTGGAAAAGATTACCTCGTTGAAATACAAAAGCGCGAAGCCGTTGCCACAGGCATACCTTCCTTGAAAGTTGCCTTTAATAATGTCTTCGGTTATTATCTCGAGGTAACGCACACACATAAAGACAAAGTTCCTGCCGACTGGATCCGAAAGCAGACATTGGTTAGTGCCGAGCGCTACATCACACCTGAATTGAAGGAATATGAGGAGCAGATTCTCGGCGCTGAAGAAAAAATCCAACAGATAGAACTGCGCCTTTACGGCGAACTCGTTCAGGTAGTTGCCGCTTATATCCGCCAGATTCAACTCAATGCCCAGCTTGTGGCACGTCTGGACGTGTTACTGTGTTTTGCACGGCTGGCTGGGATGAACCACTATGTAAAACCGGAAGTTCACAAAGGGAAAGTGCTTGATATAAAAGGTGGCAGGCATCCGGTTATAGAAAAGAGACTTCCTATCGGCGAAGAATATATCACTAATGATGTGTTCCTGGACAACGATACGCAGCAGATAATCATCATCACCGGCCCAAATATGTCGGGTAAGTCGGCCATACTAAGGCAGACTGCCCTTATTGTGCTTATGGCACAAATGGGTTGTTTCGTGCCGGCCAAAGCGGCCTCAATCGGATTAATAGATAAGATATTTACCCGTGTAGGTGCTTCCGACAACCTATCCTCCGGTGAAAGTACGTTCATGGTTGAGATGAATGAGACGGCAAGTATCCTGAACAACATATCAGACAACAGTCTGATCCTGCTCGATGAGATAGGTAGAGGAACGAGCACATATGATGGTATATCTATAGCCTGGGCTATCGCAGAATTTCTGCATACACATCCTTCGGCCAGACCAAAAACGTTATTTGCCACGCACTATCACGAACTTAATGAACTGGCAAACACCATGAGCCGGGTGCGGAACTTCAACGTTTCCATCAAGGAGGTGTCTAATAAGATCATCTTCCTCCGTAAGCTTGTTCCGGGAGGCAGCGAACACAGCTTTGGTATCCACGTGGCTAAAATGGCCGGTATGCCGCCGCGACTGATCAACAGGGCCAATGAAATATTAAAGAAGCTCGAGATAGACAGAACGGAGGGTCAGAGCATCAAAGACAGCATAAAAAAGGTTCAGAACCAGGCTTACCAGTTGCAGATGTTTGCGGTTGATGATCCGGTGCTTGTAAAGATCAGGGATACGCTGAACAATCTGGATGTAAACATCCTGACCCCGGTTGAGGCTTTGCTTAAACTGGATGAAATTCAACGACTTGTTAAACAGTAATGAGCAGATGAGGAAAACAATACCTAGTACAGCAACCTTATACCGTTTATTCTTATTTGCATTCATGCTGGTTGTGCTTGCTTCCTGTAGCTCAAGGCGACATGTTGCTAAAGCTCCCCACGTGAACGCACCAAAAATCGCCGATGCGATGGCTAACCTTGAAAGTAAGGAGCTTTACCGCTTTATAACCGATTGGACAGGCGTGAGGTATCAGCTGGGAGGATTGGACAAAAGTGGAATAGATTGTTCGGGCTTCGCTCTGTTGCTGCAGAAGAACATCTATGGTCGCTCACTTCCGCGCAGGTCGCGTGATCAGGCGGATGTAATTGAAGAGAAACGTTTAGGGCAGCTCAAGGAAGGGGATCTTATTTTCTTTTCCTTTGGAGGGTCGGCAGTCGATCATGTCGGGGTTTACTTAAATGACCACTATTTTGTGCATGCATCTACTACGCGAGGTGTAATTGTCGACGATCTGAATCTCCCCCAATACCAGAAAGCGCTGGTTAAAGCCGGGTCTTTAAAAGGGCAGCTTTTAAAATAAACGCCGGAACGTTTGCAGGTTTGTTTTTCTGAATATGAAATAAATTAAAATTAACGGATGTTTTTTACGAATTTTGGTTTGACAAACTTTATTCATGAAATTAAATCTAATCCGTCCGCTTGCTTTCTTTGATCTTGAAACTACCGGCGTAAATGTTGGTTCCGACCGAATTGTAGAGATCGCTATCCTAAAAGCCTTGCCGGATGGAACGGAAATCATCAAGACCATGCGAATCAATCCGGAGATGCCGATTCCTTTGCAGTCTTCGCTCATCCATGGCATTTACGACCAGGATGTTGCCGAGGCGCCCACCTTTAAACAGGCGGCCCACGAAATCGCTGATTTTATAGGCGATGCTGATCTTGCAGGGTACAACTCCAACAAGTTCGACATCCCTGTGCTTTTAGAGGAATTTATGAGGGCTGGAGTCGATTTCGATATGTCTGACAGAAAGTTTGTTGACGTGCAGAATATATTCCATCAAATGGAACAGCGCACCCTTCGTGCGGCCTATAAGTTTTACTGCAATAAAGACATTGTTAACGCCCACTCTGCTGAAGCAGATATTATAGCCACCTATCAGGTGCTTCTGGCGCAGATAGAAAAGTATCAGGACGCTGATTTTGAAGACAAGCAAGGCAATATTTCCAAACCTGTTAAAAACGATGTTGATGCCCTTCATCAGTTCACCAATATGAACAAGTGCGTAGACTTCGCTGGTCGGATGGTGTTTAACGATAAAGATCAAGAGATCTTTAATTTCGGGAAGCATAAAGGCAAGACCGTAGAGCAGGTCTTTGACATTGAACCAAGTTATTACGCCTGGATGCAGCAGGGCGATTTTCCTCTATACACCAAGAAGAAGCTGACGGAAATCTGGCAGCGCTGGAACCAAAAGAAGGCCCAAAACAAGACGCAGGCTCCTCAAAAAGCACAGCAGCCTACTGCCAGGCCTGGAACCGCTTATCCTACACCAAGAAAAGAGAAGCCGGCTGCTGAAGTCACAAACGATATGCTGGAACAGCTCAAAATGAAGTTCGGAAAATGATCAGTTACCCGGACTGCTCAGGAATTTAATGTTTCTTGTCAGGCCCTTAAACTTAGTCCGTTTAACTGCTGAGTTTTTGAATATGCTTTGAAAAACCTCTTCCGTAATCTCTGTCCATTCCTTTCTGCCCATGTTAAGTAAATTTTCGTTGGGCTTAAACATCGGTTCCTGATGGGGAACGGAGAACCTGTTCCAGGGGCATACATCCTGGCACACATCACATCCGAACATCCAATCGTCCATCTTATGCTGAAATTCATTCGGTATTTCCTCTTTCAGTTCTATAGTGAGGTAGGAAATACATTTTTTTGCATCTACCACATACGGGGAAACAATCGCTTCCGTCGGACAGGCATCTATACAACGGGTGCAGGTGCCACAATGATCAGTGTCGAATGCGTTATCGTAACTGAGCGGAAGGTCTACAATCAGTTCAGCAAGAAAAAAAAATGAGCCGTTTTTCTTACTGATCAGATTGGTGCTTTTTCCTACCCAACCGACGCCTGCTCGTTTAGCCCAGGCCCGGTCAAGCACCGGTGCTGAATCTACAAAGGCGCGTCCGCCTACCTCGCCAATCTCCGCACGTATAAACTCCAGCAATTGCTTCAATTTATCTTTGATCACGTGATGATAGTCAGCGCCGTAGGCATACTTAGAGATTTTCGGGGCTCCCGGATCGGTCTGAGTTGTCTCCGGGAAATAATTAAGCGTCAGGGAAATCACGGATTTAGCGTCATCTACCAGAAGTCGCGGATCAAGGCGTTTATCGAAGTAATTTTCCATATAGCCCATTTTGCCCTGTTTGCCTTCAGTAAGCCACTTTTCCAGTCTCGGCGCCTCCTCTTCCAGAAATTCGGCCCTGGCGATACCGCACTGCGTGAAGCCCAGACGTGCTGCTTCTTCTTTAATCAATGCGCTATATTTTTCCCGTCCGGCCTCCATTCATACAAAGATAGACCTTTGCAGGCAAAAACATTTTAAAACAACAGCGTGTTTATTAGTTAACAATAAATAAAACGCCATGGAAAACTTTGAATCAAAACACATAGAAGACCCAAATAAGCCGCATAAACCAATCGAGCACGACTATGCAAAACACGAGGCAGATCCCGGTCCGTCACCGCAGGCGGTAAAGGAATCCAACAGCGGGGGAGCTGGTCCGGCCTTAAAGTGGATCATCCCGATTGTGCTTATCATCCTCTTTGCGCTTTACTGGATGTTCTTTAAAGTAGACCCTAACTAAGGTCAGACGCTAAATTAGGCGCTCTAAAACAGGGTGCCAGTTTGTGCAGGTGGTATCTTCTGAAGGTGCCTGTAAGCAGCTTCAGTCGCTTCCCTTCCTCTCGAAGTACGCATCAGAAAGCCCTCCTGAATGAGAAAAGGCTCATAAACCTCTTCAATGGTGCCTTCATCGTCGCCAACAGCGGTCGCTATGGTCTTCAATCCTACAGGACCCCCTTTAAACTTTTCGATAATCGTGCTGAGGATCTTGTTGTCCATTTCATCAAGGCCATGCTCGTCCACATTCAGTGCATTCAAGGCATAACGGGAAATTTCTGTATCGATTTTCCCGGTTCCCTTAATTTGTGCGAAGTCTCTGGTTCGCCTTAACAAAGCGTTAGCAATACGAGGGGTACCGCGACTTCTCCTCGCGATTTCGTACGCACCTTCTTCCGTTATCGGTGTGCGAAGTATGTCGGCCGAGCGCAATACAATGTTCGTCAGCAATTTCGCGTCGTAATAGGAGAGACGTGAGTTGATGCCAAACCTGGCCCTGAGTGGCGCGGTCAGCAAGCCCGACCGTGTCGTAGCCCCAACCAGCGTGAAAGGATTAAGGCCTATCTGCACCGAACGTGCGTTCGGTCCGCTTTCCAGCATGATGTCAATCTTGTAATCTTCCATCGCGGAGTACAGATATTCCTCGACGAGCGGACTCAGGCGGTGTATCTCGTCTATAAACAAAATGTCACCCGTTTCCAGGTTGGTCAGCAAACCAGCCAGGTCGCCCGGCTTATCCAATACAGGTCCCGACGTTATCTTAATACCCACGCCCATTTCATTGGCAATGATGTTGGAAAGCGTTGTTTTTCCCAATCCGGGCGGACCGTGTAAAAGCACATGGTCAAGCGGCTCTCCGCGCAGCCGCGCAGCCTGAACAAAAATCTTCAGATTCTCCATCACTTTCTCCTGTCCCGCAAAATCTTCAAAGGCCTGCGGACGCAAAGCCCTTTCAATATCGCGTTCCTGTGGTGTCAGTCGCTCATAAGAAGGATCAAGGTTTTCATTCATAGCGTAAAGTTAAGGATTATGCAGGGAAATCACCTTTGAAACTTCTTCGATACCCTTGCAGATTTTATACCCTCGGCATAGTTGTAAAACCCTTCACCGGATTTCACACCTTTTTTGCCCGCAGTTACCATGTTCACCAAAAGTGGGCAAGGCGCATACTTCTGATTGCCAAAACCATCATAAAGCACCTGCAGAATAGCCAGGCAAACGTCCAGTCCGATGAAATCAGCCAGTTGCAAAGGACCCATAGGATGGGCCATACCCAGTTTCATGACCGTATCTATTTCCGATACACCAGCCACGCCCTCATACAACGTATATATAGCCTCATTGATCATAGGCATCAGGATCCTGTTGGCCACAAAACCCGGATAGTCGTTCACCTCTACAGGTACCTTTTCCAGGCGCTGCGCAAGCTCCATTACGGTTTGCGTTACACTGTCGCTCGTAGCATAGCCCCTGATCACTTCCACCAGTTTCATCACCGGTACCGGGTTCATGAAATGCATGCCAATCACCTGATGGGCACGCTGCGTCACTGAAGCAATCTTAGTGATCGATATAGACGAAGTGTTCGTCGCCAATATAGCCTCAGGCCGCGCAGCTTTGTCCAGTTGCTTGAAAAGCTCCAGCTTCAGGTCGATATTTTCGGTTGCCGCTTCTACTACCAGGTCAACTTCTGCCACACCCTTAGTCAAATCACTTAATGTAGATATGTTGGCAAGCGTCCCTATTTTGTCATCCGCGGTAATTAGCCCCTTGGCAACCTGTCTGTCCAGATTGTTGCCGATGGTAGCAAGCGCTTTCTGCAAAGCATCCCCAGAAATATCAATCAAATTTACCTTGAAACCAAATTGTGCAAAAGTATGCGCGATGCCGTTGCCCATAGTTCCCGATCCAATAACAGCGATGTTTTTCATGGTGCTAATCTATTCATAATCCACGAACCGTTGGTAAGCTCATACACAATTCTGTCGTGCAGCCTGCTTGGCCGGCCCTGCCAAAACTCTATTCGGGTAGGCTCAATAAGGTATCCCCCCCAGTGTTCCGGCCGCGGGATCACCGTGTCTCTGTACTGCTCGCCAAGTTCCGTAACCCGCTGCTCCAGTTCTGTGCGACCAGAAATAACCTTGCTTTGCGGAGAAGCGAGGGCACCGATCTGACTCCCTGCAGGGCGCGAGTGGAAGTATTCGTCCGACAACTCGCCGGACACTCTGGTCACCACACCTTCAATTCGCACCTGTCGCTCCAGTTCTGCCCAAAAGAACACCAGCGCAGCCTGCGGATTCTCCAACAGCTCCTGCCCCTTTTTACTTTCATAATTGGTGAAAAACACAAAGCCTTCTTCGTTAAAACCCTTTAACAAGACTATCCTGGCAGAGGGGCGACCAAAACGATCGGCTGTAGCCAGCGTCATTACATTAGGTTCGTATAGCTGCGCCTGAACGGCTTCCTGGAACCATTTTTTAAATTGATCGATCGGATCAGTTGCGGCATCCTGTTCCGAAAATTGTGCCGAGCGGTAATCTTGGCGTAAGTTTTGTATGTTTTCTTTAGTAAGCTCCATGTACAAAAGTAAAGTTTTAGTTTTGTAGAATTATATCTAAATCATAATGTTAAGCCGCATCGCACCCTCAGCAGGAAAACTACTTATATCGGAACCATTTCTACTGGATCCAAATTTCAAACGGTCGGTCGTATTGCTTGCCGAGTATCAGGAAGAAGGTGCTTTAGGCTTTGTCCTCAACCATCCGAGTGCACTTTTGCTGAGCGACCTTCTCCCCGAGATGCCCGAGGCAAAGTTTCCCGTTTACATTGGCGGACCGGTCGCCACAGATACCATACATTTTTTGCACCGTTGTTATGATAAGATAAACGATGGCGAAGAAATAGGTAAGGGCGTATATTGGGGAGGCAACTTCGAAACCCTAAAGATTTTGATAGAAACAAATGCCATCACCGAAGACGAAGTGAAGTTTTTCATTGGTTACTCGGGCTGGGGAGAGCAACAGTTGCAGGATGAGATCGAAGAAAACACCTGGATCGTGTCCGACCAGTATTACCCGGACACTGTATTCTCCTCAGACGAAGACGACTTATGGCGTGAGGTTATCATTAACCTCGGACCTAAATACGCACACGTCAGTAATTTCCCGACGAATCCAAACCTCAATTAAAGCGCGGTCTCTTCGATTTTTTTGCGCAAGTCATCCTTATAGGTCTGCATTTTGTCAGCCAGTTCCTGATCAGCCACACCCAGAATCTGCATCGCGAGCAAACCAGCATTTTTTGCTGCGTTCAACGCAACCGTAGCTACCGGAATACCGTTAGGCATCTGCAAAATGGATAAAATAGAATCCCAGCCATCAATAGAGTTCGACGACTTGACCGGTACCCCGATAACCGGCAATACCGTTATAGAAGCAACCATCCCCGGCAGGTGTGCTGCACCCCCGGCGCCGGCGATAATGACCTTTAAGCCACGGCCTGCTGCGTTTTTAGCGTACTCAAACATCCGCTCGGGTGTGCGGTGTGCCGAAACCACCGTAATTTCAAACTCAACACCAAATTCCTTACAAATATCCGCTGCATCTTTCATAACCGGCAGATCGGACTTGCTGCCCATAATAATTCCCACTTTTACGCTCATCAGGATACTACTTTAAGTGTGTTTTTAATATAATTCGCTTTCTCTACAGCAGTTTCCCGGTTTTGATCTACCACAGTAACGTGCCCCATCTTTCTGAAGGGTTTGGTGTATTTCTTGCCGTAAAGGTGAACATATACACCCTCAACGGCCATAATCTTTTCCAGACCTTTGTACACAGCCACACCGTCGTGCCCTTTTTCACCCAGCAGGTTAATCATTACGGCGTTCGAAATGGAGCGCGTGTCGCCCAGAGGAAGGTTGAAGATGGCGCGCAGATGCTGCTCAAACTGCGAAACATAGTTCCCTTCAATGGTATGATGCCCGCTGTTATGCGGTCTTGGAGCCAGTTCATTGACCAGAATATCTCCGTTTCTTGTAATAAACATCTCCACGGCAAGGATGCCGCTGATGTTAAGACTGGAGGCAATCTGCTTGGCAATATCGCCTGCCCTTTGCTGTATAGCATCAGGGTAGGTAGATGGCGAAATCAGGAACTCTACCAGGTTGGCTTCAGCATTGAATTCCATTTCAACCATAGGGAACGTGGTCATGTCGCCATTCGGATTTCTTGCTACTATAACCGCAATCTCCTTCTCAAAGTCAACGAGCTGTTCAATTAAACAGGGGGCATCAAATGCTCCGCTAATATCCGCGATATTGTTAATTCTCATCACACCCTTTCCGTCATACCCGTCTTTCCGTTGTTTCAGGATATAAGGAAAAGCGAAATGGCTGTTATGCATATCTTCCTTGCTATTTACAAGCTGAAAGGGAGCAGTAGGAATATTATTTTCTTTAAAAAACTGCTTTTGTACACCCTTGTCCTGGATAAGACGTATCACCCGAGGCTGCGGAAAAACCATTTTGCCTTCCTTCTCCAGTTGCTCTAAAGCTTCAATATTAACCTTTTCAATTTCAATGGTCACAATATCTGCTTTCCTGCCGAAATTATACACCGTATCGAAATCGGTGATGGAACCGCATTCAAACTGATGCGCCAGGTGCTTGCACGGAGCATCATGATCCGGATCCAGCACCATGGTAGTGAGATTGTAATTAATGGCTTCCTGTATCAGCATCCGGCCCAACTGCCCGCCGCCAAGTATCCCTAATTTCAAATCACTTATTTGCTTTGCCATATTAATGTGAGAAAGTAATGCTTATTTTGCACAAAAATAATAATAATAACGAATTGAGGGGTAATAATAAAGCGTCATGAAGAACAATGTGGATGCCGACGCTATTATAATAGGGGCCGGGGCATGCGGACTCATGTGTGCCGTTCAGGCAGGGTATCTGGGCAAAAAGGTTATACTTCTCGAAAAGAATGAAAAGCCCGGAGCTAAGATTCTCATATCCGGGGGCGGGAGGTGTAACTATACCAATCTTGGCTCCAGCCCCGAACAATTTATCTCCGATAATCCTCACTTTCTGAAGTCAGCTTTCTCGCAGTGGACGGTAGACGATACCATCAGTTTTTTCGAGACCTATGGTATCTCAGGAAAGGAAAAGACCCTTGGTCAGTTATTTCCGGATGGCAAAACCGCGAAAGACGTGGTTGCGGTGTTCACATCCATTTGTGATGACTTCGGGCAGGAGATACGATGTGGTGCAAATGTGACCGGCATACTGCGGGACGACCAAATTTATGAGGTAGCAGGCGAACGCAACGGCGAGCCGTTTAAGTTGCGGGCCCCAAAAGTGGTTATTGCTACCGGCGGACTGCCCATTCCTAAAATGGGGGCAACCGACTTTGCGCTTCGCTTTGCCCGGCAGCATGGATTAAAGATCGTGCCTACCGCGCCCGCTCTGGTGCCGCTCACTATTACCGGCAAGGACCACGACTGGTATGCGCGTTTGTCGGGAAATTCTGTCTACTGCCGGGTAAGCAATAGCCGCATCAGTTTTGAAGAGCAGATCCTGTTTACACACTGGGGGCTTAGCGGTCCGGCCATTCTGCAGATATCGTCCTACTGGCGTAAAGGCGAAACCATCCAGATCGATCTTTTGCCCGATCGGCAGATATCCGAACTCATTACCGAAGCCAGAAACACCAACGGGCGGCAGTTATTATCCACCCTGTTAAGTCGCTTCTATACCAAAAAGCTCACAGAGGCGCTTTCTGCCTTCCTGCCGGTCGACAAGCAAGTGGCCACGCTCACCGCTGCTGAAATTGAACTGGTTAGTAACACCATACATCATTTTGCGGTGAAGCCGGCGGGCGACAAGGGTTATGACAAGGCTGAAGTGATGCGTGGCGGAATAGATACCAGTGAACTCTCGTCTAAAACCCTTGAGTGTAAGTCTATACCCGGTCTGTACTTCGGCGGCGAATGCGTAGACATTACAGGCTGGCTCGGCGGCTACAATTTCCAGTGGGCCTGGGCAAGCGGCTTTGTTATTGCGCAGAACATCTGAGCTCCAGATTTGTTTTTATATTGGTTTCATGAAATAAGAATATCATATAAAAATGGAAAACAAAGAAGGCAACATCAATAAGTCGGTGGTCATTAACGCATCCGACGATAAAGTTTGGCAGGTACTAACCACTACGGAACATGTATCGAAGTGGGCGCAGGCTTTTCTGGAAGGCATATCCGTGGAGTCCGACTGGACAGAAGGGTCGGTTGTAATCTGGAAGGCGGCCGATGGCACCGTAGGTACAAAGGGTATAGTCGAAGTCAATTACGCGCCCCGAGTGTTGAAAGTGAATTACTTTGATGATCCTGAAAGTCCGGCAGACGCTCCTACAGGGGATTACAAAGAACATTTCACCTTATTAGAACAGGAAGGGCAAACTACGCTAAGCGTGGAGGCCGGACCTCTGTCCGCTGACTATCTGGACAATCATAGCGGTAGCTGGGACAAGGCCTTGAACCTGATCAAGGAAATAGCCGAATCTAATTAGTTCATACATCGCCTGTAGTGAGACCGCTTTGCAGCCAGTGTAAGTTAGCCATGAGTCCGCCTTTTTTCAGGAAAAAGGCGGACTCATGGCGGACTCATGGCGGACTCATGGCGGACTCACTAGCTACGAAGTGGCTACTCGCATTGAGGTACGCCGTAGGTCCAGGTTTCTGCAATACCTGTAGGGAAACTGTAGATCATCCCCTTTCCGGTCTCAAACCAAAGCTTTCCGCGTAGTTTTTCACGGCCACCAACCTCGTTCATTGAAAGGCTGTCGTATAAACGGCCGTTGATCATGACATATTTAATCTTTTCTGAATTGCGGATGTCATCCAGCGGGTTTGCATCCATAACGATCAGGTCGGCGAGTTTTCCGGGCTCGAGCGAGCCGATTTCCATCTTCATTCCTAAGTAAGCCGCGCCGTTTAAGGTGGCGCACTCAATGGCGCGCAACGGACTCATTCCTCCCTGAACAAGCATCCAAAGTTCCCAGTGGGCGCCAAGCCCTTGTATTTGTCCGTGAGCGCCCAGGTTTACCTTGGTATTTCCACCGTCGGCAATCTGTTTTACAGCTTTGGAAACCTCAATATGTCCGTAATCGCCATACTCTGAAGTGGTACGCCTGCGGGCGCGCGAATCAATGATCGGCCTCGGTGTAAATGCCATCAGCCGCTCGTTCTCCCAGACATTGGTGCGGTCGTACCAGTAATTTTCGCCCCACTGGGCGCCATAGCTTACAATAAGGGTTGGAGTGTAGGCCACCGTGGTATTGTTCCAGAAAGATACCACATCTTTATATACAGGAGCTACCGGGATACTATGCTCTATCCCCGTATGGCCGTCGGCCACCATGTTCATGTTATGAAAAAACGTAGAACCACCTTCGGGCACAACCATCATTTTCAATCTGCGCGCAGCCTCCAGGATTTGCTGGCGCTGATCGCGGCGGGGCTGGTTGTAAGACTTTACAGAGAATGCACCCACAGATTTTAACCTGCGCAGATGGGAAAGCGCGTCGTCCAGACTGTTGATTACCACTTTAAAGTCGCCATCGGCACCATACAGGATAGAACCGGTGGAGTAAAGACGCGGCCCCACAAGTCGGCCAGCCTTGATCATTTCAGCCTGACTGAATACCATTTCTGTGTTGCTCGACGGGTCGTGCGCTGTAGTTACCCCAAAGGCAAGATTGGCCAGGTACGACCAATCGTTTTGAGGACTGATCCCGTCCGGACTCGTGCGCAGGTGTGCGTGTACATCGACAATTCCGGGCATAATGGTTTTGCCTGTCACGTCAATCACCCTTGCAGCCTCGGGAATGGCGACCTCGGACGCTTTACCTACAGCGATGATCTTATTGTTTTCAATCACGATGGTGCCTTCTTCAATGACCTGATTGCCCTTTACGGTGATGATCCGTGCACCCTTAAGTGCTGTAAGGCCAGTGGGCATATCGCTTTTCAGCTTAAGGTCCATGGTGATGCCGAGCGAGTCGGCCGCCACTGGTTTGGCGCCACTGCCCTGGTCAAAATGGTTCTTAATTTCGGTGCTGAAATACTGCTCGCCGAGTGTCCAGTACAATTTGCTGGCATCGTTGCTCCAGTGTACATAGGTTCCTGCGTCTTTAGATACCCGGGTCAGGGGCACTGACTTGTTGCCGGCCGATAGATCAAGTGCGCTTCCGGTGGTGACCATCGGCGTTATATATACATTAAACAGTTCGGTAAAAGCCATCCATTTGCCGTCCGGGCTCGGACAGAATTGTGTGGCGTAAGTAGAGGTGTAATGCGTGCGTTCGTTGCCGCCGTTCAGGTCTACGCTTTTAAATGCCTTCTTACCGCCTTCGCTGCCCTGAAAATAGATCCGGGTATCGTCTTTGTTGAACTGCGGACGGATGCCTGATTCGGAGATCAGTGTTTTTGCACCTCCGCCGGCTGGCATCACAAAGATGCCGGTGTTGCGGCCAAAGGCATAACCTAGTACATCGTTCCCAATTCCCTTTCGGAATACGATGCGGTCGCCCTTGCTAGAGAACCTCGGCGAATAGTAAAAGCCTTTTTCATCGGTGAGCGACACAATTTTACCTGTTTTAAGGTCGGCCTTTTTTATAGCACCTTTAAACTCATCGCTCCAGGTAGCAAATATCACAGACTTGCCGTCGGGACTTATCTGTGGTTCAAACTCAAAGTCCAGTCCCTCAGTAACCCTCACCGCTTTACCTTCGGGCAGGTCCTTTTTGTAAAGGAACCCGGCGGCGTTAAACACCACAAACTTGCCGTCGGGAGAGGTGGTGAGTTGCCTGATCATCTTGGCGGTAAACTCGGGCACGAATGCTTTTTGAGGAAAATGCAGGGCATCCTGAACGGTTTGCTTGCTGGATACCTGAAAGGGTATATCGCTAATAACCAATGAAGCTACCTCCATTTTTTTAATTTTCCCTTTACCATAAAAAACGATGTTTTTGCTGTCGGGCGTCCATGCAAAATTGGGGTAGACGCCGAAAATAGCCCAGGTTTCCTGCTGGTCGTGCGATAAATCATCTGTTAAAGGCCATTCTTCGCCGGTTTGCATGTTCTGGACGAACAGTACTGATTTTAGTCGCACCCTCCGTACATAAGCCATCATCTTGCCATCAGGCGAGATCTGCGGACGTGCCGCACCGCCCTGAACGGCAATCAGGTTACTCAGTTTGCCGGTGGTCATGTCGAGCTGCCGTATGGCATAGATCATCCCGTTAGGGTCTTTGCTGTACTCAAAATTAGGACCGGGGGAGACGTCTTCACTGAAATACAGGTAGCGGCCATCGGGCGATACATTGGGCTCACCGGCGTCCTGCTGGTCGTTCTTCCTTTTGGTAAGCTGTACACCCTCGCCACCATAGATGCTGTACATCCACATTTCGCCTGCGCCGAGCGAACGGCTGCCTGTAAAGTGTTTTCTGGCAATGAGGTATTCGCTGTTTGGTGTCCAGGTGGCGTTATTAAGCAATCGGAAGGTTTCTTTGGTGACCTGCCGTTTACCTGATCCGTCGCGGTTCATGATCCAGATATTGTCTGCACCGCTTTTATCGCTTGTATACGAGATGAATTTGCCATTTGGGCTGAAGCGCGGCTGCACATCCCAGGCTATGCCGCCGCTGAGGAGCGTGGCGCCGCCGCCGACAATGGGCATGATATAGATGTCGCCAAGAAGGTCAAAAACGATATCCTTGCCATCGGAGCTCACGTCGAGGTTCATCCAGGTGCCCTCGTCGGTTAAAATGGTAAAGGTTTTAGTTGCACCCTGATATTTTTCAATATCCCATTTGTCTTGCGAAAAAGCGACCGGATGTATGAATGAAAACAATGTTGACAGGAGTAAAAGTATTTTTCTCATACGCTTCGGGTTATATGGGTGCAATTTACTAATATTGGTTCATTTTTATAGTTTTGACCGTATATAGTGGGTGCAAATTTTGAGCGGAACGAATGAACGAACTGGAGGTTTTAAAGCAATACTGGGGATTTGATCATTTCAGGCCTTTGCAGGACGAGATCGTTGCCTCGGTTTTAGCAGGTAGTGACGTTTTAGCACTCTTGCCTACGGGTGGTGGCAAGTCGGTCTGTTTCCAGGTACCTGCTATGGTTATGGAGGGCATCTGCATCGTTGTTTCGCCACTTGTGGCGCTGATGAAAGATCAGGTGGAGAACCTGAAGCGAAAGGGAATTGAAGCCGTTGCGATCTATGCGGGTATGGGAAAGCGGGAAATTGACATTTTGCTGGACAACTGCATATACGGCCCGGTGAAGTTTTTGTTTTTATCGCCAGAACGCCTGATGTCTGACCTGGTGCGTACGCGCATCTCCTACATGAATGTTAACTTGATTGCGGTAGACGAGGCGCATTGTGTGTCGCAATGGGGCTATGATTTCAGACCGCCTTATCTGCTGGTGGGCGCCATACGCGAACTGCACCCGGAAGTTCCGCTTATTGCGCTGACGGCTACTGCTACCGATCGGGTTCGGGAAGATATTCTGGAAAAGCTGCAAATGAAGCAGGCCCGGATTTTCGTGCAGAGTTTTGCGAGAAAGAACCTGAGTTATGTGGTTCAGCAGGACCAGGACAAATACAAGAAGCTTCTGCGGATAGTTGGAAATATTAAGGGAAGCGGACTTGTTTACGTACGAAACAGGCGCGAGACGACTGAAGTGGCACTTTTTTTAAAGCGGAACGGTGTGTCGGCTGATTTCTATCACGCAGGCGTTGAAAAAGTCGAGCGTTTCAATAAACAGGAAAACTGGACGCGGGGGCGCACAAGGGTTATGGTGGCTACAAATGCTTTTGGTATGGGTATAGATAAGCCTGATGTGAGATTTGTCGTGCATTTAGATCTTCCCGAGAGCCTGGAGGCCTACTATCAGGAGGCTGGTCGCGCAGGCCGGGATGGCAACCGCTCATATGCTGTGCTGCTGGCAAACCAGTCGGACGAAATGACGCTGCAATCGCGCTACGAACACAGTTTCCCGTCGGTAGACGAGACGAGAAAGGTATATCATGATTTGGCCAATTACTTTCAGCTGGCTTTTGGTGCAGGGGAGGGCGTAGCTTTCAGTTTTGACCTGGCCGATTTTTGTAAGCGATTTAATATCAGTGTGATCAAAGCGATGGCGGCGCTGAAATTCCTGGAGCGGGA
Source organism: Pedobacter faecalis (assembly GCF_030182585.1). Taxonomy (NCBI): domain Bacteria; kingdom Pseudomonadati; phylum Bacteroidota; class Sphingobacteriia; order Sphingobacteriales; family Sphingobacteriaceae; genus Pedobacter; species Pedobacter faecalis. The sequence goes on from NZ_JARXOW010000001.1 coordinate 190,201, forward strand.
AGGTTACCTGACGCTCTCTGAACATATTTTTCTTCCTTCGAGACTGATGTTTCTGGCCAGTCACGAAGATGTATACCGTTTTCAGATTGAAAATGCCGGATATGATCGTCTCATTAAAGCGATACTGCGCTCGTACGGCGGGGCTTTCGAACAGTTTGTGAAGATCAGCGAGTCGGACCTGGGCAACCGGACGGCGAATTCTTATGATGATGTGGTGAGGCAGCTCACACAGCTTCAGCAGTTTGGCCTGATCTCTTATTTGCCGCAAAGCGATCAGCCACAGCTGCAGTTTGTAAGGCCAAGAGTCGACTTTACGCATCTGGACATAGATGCTAAATATATTGAGCTCCGTAAAAAGATCTATCAGGACCAGATTTCTTCGGTGCTTGGCTATGTGCAGACCTGGAAATGCAGGACCATTCAGCTGCTCGCTTATTTCGGTGAACAGGAGGCGGCAAAATGTGGGGTTTGCGATGTTTGTCTGGCCGAAAAGAAGGCAGATGACACCGCACAGCTTGCGGACAATATAGATTACGCGATCATTACCCGCCTGCAGCTTGGAAATGCCAGTCTGGACGAACTTATGGCCGAACTACAGGCAGGAACGGAGCAGGAGCAACTGGAGCGTGTGCGTGAATTGCTTGATGCGGGAAGGATTAAAACAGATGGCAAAAATTATTACCTTTAGCGCCTGACTTGAACTATGCAGAAAAACGATAAAAGCGTCATCCGTTCATGGGCTTTCTTTGATTGGGCTAACTCGGCCTATAACCTGGTGATTACTTCTACGATTTTCCCAGCGTATTATACGATCATTACTACTACCGAGGCTTTTGGCGACCAAGTCACTTTTTTTGGTCGCACCTTTACCAACACGGCTTTATCCAATTACGCTTTGTCTTTCGCTTACCTTGTTATGGTAATCCTGCTGCCGGTACTTTCTTCAGTAGCCGATTACCGGGGCAATAAAAAAACATTCATGAAATTCTTCACCTATATGGGCGCTGCAGCTTGTATGGGTCTCTATTTCTTCAAACTAGAAACGCTGGAACTGGGCATTATTTGCTTTGTCATAGCAGCGATGGGGTATATTGGAGGTATACTGTTCAATAATTCTTATCTGCCCGAGATTGCAACGCCCGACCAGCAGGATCGTGTGAGCGCGCAAGGCTATGCCTATGGCTATGTCGGATCTGTTCTATTACAAATTATATGCTTTGTTTTTGTACTGAAGCCTGAAATCTTTGGTATTACTGATCCGTCCTTCCCTCCGCGACTTTCTTTTCTGCTGGTAGGTATCTGGTGGATCGTTTTTGCACAGATTCCTTTTCGCCGCTTGCCGGGCTCGGGCAGAAACCGTGAGGCTATGGTGAGAAGCCGGGTAAAGAGCGGTTTTGAAGAGTTGTCTAAGGTTTGGACGCAACTGAAAAATATGGCTTTCCTGAAGCGGTATCTGGTAGCTTTTTTCTTTTATTCGATGGGCGTGCAAACCATTATGCTGGCAGCAGCCGGATTTGGTGAAAAAACCTTGCATCTCGGCACGTCGAAATTGATTGCAGTGATCCTTATTATACAACTGGTGGCTATTGCCGGCGCAATGCTTATGTCTCGTGCGGCTGTAAAATGGGGTAATGTAAATGTCCTTATTGCGGTCGTACTGGTATGGATAGCCACTTGTATATGTGCGTACTTTATCAACAATGAGTTTCAATTTTATGGGCTGGCAGTCATTGTAGGCCTCATTATGGGGGGTATCCAGTCCTTGTCCCGTTCTACCTATTCCAAATACCTGCCTGCAAACACTCCGGATACAGCTTCTTTTTTTAGTTTTTACGATGTTACGGAAAAACTGGCCATCGTGATCGGACTCTTCAGCTTTGCGCTGATTGAGGAAGCTACCGGAAGCATGAAGAACTCTATTATTGCGCTTGCGTCCTTTTTCATCGTTGGTTTAGTATTTTTGCTGCTGCTCAGGAAGAGCAGCCGGAATCCATACGCAGCTGCCGATTTGCATTAACCGTTATTTGTCCATGAAAGTCGAATTATTTGTCCCATGTTTTGTAGATCAGTTGTCGCCCGAGACTGCATTTAATACCATTAAGTTATTGGAGAAAGCTGGCTGTGAGGTCAGTTACAATGCTGATCAGACATGTTGCGGGCAGCCGGCTTATAATGCCGGATATTGGGAGCAGGCAAAGGTGGTCGGCAATAAGTTTCTGACAGATTTTTCAGACAACAATTATATTGTTGCACCTTCCGCGTCGTGTGTGGGTATGGTTAAGGGCGGGTACAACGATTTGTTTACCAATTCTATCGTGCATAACAAATGCCGGAGCATCCAGGCAAACATTTTTGAGTTGTCTGACTTTTTGGTGAACGTACTGAAACGCGACTACTTCGGGGCAGAATTGGAGGGTAGGGCAGTGTATCACGACTCATGTAGCGCCTTAAGAGAGTGTAAAATCAAGGATGAGCCGCGCCTGCTTCTTTCCAAGGTGCACGGTTTGGAACTTGTGGAAATGAAGGACACAGATATGTGCTGCGGTTTCGGGGGTACTTTTGCTGTAAAATTTGACGCCATATCTTCTGCAATGGCTGAGCAGAAAGTTAACCACGCGCTTGAGCAGGACGCCGAGTATATTATTTCAACCGACCATTCCTGCCTGATGCATCTGCAGGGCTATATCGACAAAAATAACATTCCGCTGAAAACGATGCATCTGGCGGATGTTTTAGCAAACGGGTGGCTTGAAAGTACAGAATATTAGCTAGCTTTGCCTTTAAGCAGATCGCATCGTAAGCGATCAGAAAACACAATTTATTTAATTTAAAATCATAGTTGTAGATGATTAATATCACGTTGCCTGACGGCTCTGTCCGTCAGTATGAAAAGGGTGTAACTGCCCATGAAATAGCGCTCTCAATTTCTGAGGGCCTTGCCAGAAATGTCTTAGCAGCTGAAGTTAACGGAGACGTCTGGGATTCTTCCAGAGGGATTGACACAGATGCTACAGTAAAACTGCTTACCTGGAATGATGAAGCAGGTAAAGCAACGTTCTGGCACTCTTCTGCGCACTTAATGGCCGAGGCACTTGAGGCCTTATATCCGGGTACCAAGTTTGGTATCGGACCGGCTATTGAGACTGGCTTTTATTATGATGTGGATTTTGGCGACAGGGAGTTTTCTTCCGACGATTTCAAGGCTATTGAGGCCAAGATGCTTGAGTTAGCGAAACAGAAATCAGTATTTGAACGCAAGGCGGTTTCTAAGGAAGAGGCGATAGCTTACTTTGATGAGAAAGGCGATGAATATAAGCTGGATCTTTTGGATGGACTGGAGGATGGTAAAATTACGTTCTACACACAAGGCGCATTTACGGATTTGTGCCGCGGTCCGCATATCCCAAATACCGGATTTATCAAAGCTATTAAACTGATGAACGTTGCCGGGGCCTATTGGCGCGGTGATGAAACCAGAAAACAGCTTACCAGAATATATGGAGTGACTTTCCCTAAAGCCAGCGAGCTGACTGAGTATCTTCATATGATTGAAGAAGCGAAGAAGAGAGACCACAGGAAACTGGGTAAAGAGCTGGAATTGTTTGCTTTCTCAGAAAAGGTGGGTATGGGTTTGCCTTTGTGGCTGCCTAAGGGTGCAGCACTGCGGGAGCGTCTGGTTCAGTTTCTGACCAAGGCGCAGGTTAAGTCGGGCTACGAGCAGGTGGTGACGCCGCATATCGGGCATAAGAATCTTTATATTACTTCCGGCCACTACGAAAAATATGGCAAAGATGCGTTCCAGCCTATAAAGACCCCTCAGGAGGGCGAAGAGTTTTTCCTGAAGCCAATGAATTGTCCGCACCATTGCGAGATATATAAGACCAGGCCAAGATCATATAAAGATCTGCCCCTCCGTTTCGCAGAATTTGGGACTGTGTACCGTTATGAACAAAGCGGGGAACTGCACGGGCTTACGAGGGTGCGTGGCTTTACACAGGACGATGCGCATCTTTTTTGCCGGCCTGACCAGGTGAAGGAGGAGTTCAAGAAAGTGATTGATCTGGTTCTTTATGTGTTTAAGTCGCTCGGCTTCGATAACTATATTGCCCAGGTTTCTCTCCGGGATCCGGATAACCGTGCCAAATATATTGGTAGCGACGAGAACTGGAAACTTGCTGAAACTGCAATCATTGAAGCGGCGCAGGAAAAAGACCTTCCAACTGTTGTTGAGTATGGCGAAGCGGCATTTTACGGTCCGAAACTAGACTTCATGGTAAAAGATGCCTTGGGCCGTAAGTGGCAGCTGGGTACTATCCAGGTCGATTATAACTTGCCGGAACGCTTTGAACTGGAGTATACCGGAAGCGATAACCAGAAACATCGTCCGGTGATGATACACAGGGCGCCGTTTGGTTCATTGGAACGTTTTATTGCCGTGCTGATCGAGCACTGTGCGGGGAATTTCCCGCTGTGGTTATCGCCCGAACAATTCATCATTCTTCCGATCTCTGAGAAGTATGAAGATTATGCAAAAAAAGTTTCAGATGAATTAAATAATTACGATATTCGCGGGCTGATTGACTTCCGTGACGAGAAGATTGGAAGGAAAATCAGGGATGCAGAGGTCAAAAAGATTCCTTACATGCTGATTATCGGCGAAAAGGAGAGTGCCGAAGGAAAGGTCTCTGTGAGAAAGCATGGTGAAGGAGATTTAGGGGAAATGACCCTGCAAGCGTTTAGTGAATTATTAATAAAAGAAATAACAGTTTAACGGAACTAAAAATTTGGCATTAGGCAGACCAGGATTTAATAGGGGACCACGTCCTCCTTTTAAGAAAAAAGAAGCAGAACATAATATTAATCAGTTCATCAAAGCTCCTGAAGTGAGATTGGCTGGCGATAATGTTGAACAGGGGATTTATCCTTTGTCAAAAGCTTTGGCCATTGCTGACGAACTTGAACTGGACTTGGTTGAGATTTCTCCTAATGCGAACCCGCCTGTATGCCGTGTAATGGACTACAGTAAGTTTGTGTATGAGCAGAAGAAAAAGCAGAAGGAAATTAAAGCCAACGCCAAGCAAACTGTTATAAAGGAGATCAGATTTGGCCCTAATACCAGCGATCATGATTTTCAGTTTAAACTTAAGCACGCGATCAGTTTCCTGGAGAATGGGGAAAAGGTTCGCGCTTATGTTCATTTCAAAGGGCGCGCTATTGTTTACAAGGAGCAGGGAGAAATTCTTTTGCTTAAGTTTGCTCAGGCCCTTGAAGACTATGGCAAGGTTGAATTGCTTCCGAAACTGGAAGGAAAGCGTATGTTTTTAACGCTTGCTCCAAAAGTTGCAAAAAAATAGATAAATTAAATAAATAAACACAGGTTATGCCAAAAATGAAAACCAATTCCAGTGCCAAAAAGCGTTTTTCGCTTACTGGAACAGGTAAAATCGCAAGGAAGAACGCATTCAAAAGCCACATCTTGACAAAGATGTCGACTAAACGTAAGCGTAACTTAGGGCACACTTCAATGGTGTCAGATGCTGACATGGGCAACGTTAAGCGTATGCTCGCAATCGGTAAGTAATTAATTTTTTAACCAGGTATCCGGTAGTAAGTTTGCTGTAAAACGCAACGCCGTTTATCAAAAACAACAACAACATGCCACGTTCGGTAAACGCAGTAGCTTCGAGAAGAAGAAGAAAAAAGGTTCTTAATTTAGCCAAAGGCTATTGGGGATCAAGAAGCAAGGTATTCACCATTGCTAAGAACACAGTCGAAAAAGGTTTGCAGTATGCATACCGCGACCGTAAAGTAAAGAAAAGAGAGTTTCGTGGATTGTGGATCCAGCGCATTAACGCCGGAGCCCGTCAGCACGGTATATCGTACTCACAACTGATTGGTAAATTAGCTGCTAAAAATATTGGTTTGAACCGTAAGGTACTTGCTGATCTAGCAATGAATCATCCAGAGGCTTTCAAAGCTGTAGTTGATGCAGTAAAGTAAGACATACATTTAATAAAAAAGGGAGCCAAAAGCTCCCTTTTTTATTTTACAGACTTTTCATATTGTAATGTATTTGCCTGCTTCTGCAATTGTTTCTTTAGTGATGACATTTAAAGCCGGTACTTTTCCAAGAATCTTCACGCCACTGTATTTTTCAATATATTCTTCCGTCTCTGAATTGCTCTTACCATTAAAAATCAGGCCTTCTACAGGAATTTGGTAATGCTTCAGAACCTCCAGGGTGAGTAGTGTATGATTGATGCTACCCAAATAGTTCTGTGAGACGACGATAACTTTAACACCTAAGGATTTGATAAGATCCAGGATCAGGTCACGATCGTTCAACGGCACCATTAGCCCTCCGGCACCCTCAACTATAAGTGTGTTTGCTTGCGCTGGTAACTGAATAAGATCTTTATCGATTTCGATCCCATCAAGCCGGGCAGACAGGTGGGGAGATAAAGGTTGTCCAAGCCGGTATTTCTCTGGATGAATCGTTGTTTTTGTATTGCTGATCAGTTGCCCCACAAGCAGACTATCGCTAACATCCAGATCGCCCGATTGAATAGGTTTCCAGTAATCGGCATTAAGCTTTTCTGTTAAGATGGCACTGATGATTGTTTTTCCTATCCCTGTACCTATTCCGGTGATAAAATATTTTTTCATACGTTAAGTTTTGATAATGCATTGACTAAGCCGCTAATCTCAGGGTCGGTATTGTATAGATGAAGACATATTCTTAGTCGTTCATAGCCAACCGGAACGGTAGGGCTTAAGATAGCCCGTACGTCGAAGCCCTGACTTTGAAGTTGTGCTGCTGCATTCCTGCAGCTGTCGTTTGACGGACAGATCAGGGTTTGAATAGTACTTTCCGTCGTTATTATATGTGGCATCTCAGCCTGCATTCTGGCGGTATATAGCTTGATTGTGTTGGCTATTGCTTCTGTGTAGTTGGTGTCGTTAAGCAAATGATAACCGGCGCTGACCATCGCAATTCCGTGTACCGGAGCTGCCGTGGTATAAATGAAACTTCTGGCAAAATTGATGAGGTAGTTCCTCAGAGTATTGCTTCCGATCACAGCGGCCCCATGAGAACCAAGGGCTTTACCGAAGGTCATGATGCGTGCAAACACTTTTGATTCCAGTTTAAGCTGTGACACCAAGCCTCGGCCATGATCTCCAAAAAGACCCGTGGCATGCGCTTCGTCGACAATCAATGCCGCGTCATAGCGTTCACATAACGTACTTATGGTGAGTAGAGGTGCCAGATCGCCGTCCATGGAATAAACGCTTTCTACGACCACGTAGATGTTTCCTGACGCTTTCCTTAGTCTGGACTCCAACTGGTCGACATCGTTATGTTTAAACGTAAACCTGTTTGCGTGCGATAAGCGTGCTCCGTCTTTGATGCTGGCATGAACGAGTTCATCAGAAATAATGGTGTCACCGCGCTGAGGTAGGGAAGATAAAAGCCCGACGTTGGCATCATAGCCTGAATTGAAAATTAATCCGCTTTCTGCCCCATGGAATGCTGCAATGTAAGCTTCTGTTTCTTCTGTAAAAGCGTGGTTGCCCGATAGTAGTCGCGATCCGGTGGCGCCATGTTTATAATTGCCGAGCGAATTTAATATGCCCTCAGCCCGCTCTCTCAGCGCGCCAGACCGTGCAAAACCGAGGTAGTCATTAGAAGAAAAGTCTATCAGAGCGCCCGGCTGCTCCAGCCTCCTTAGCGAACCGGCTAAAGTACGCTGCTCTAGTCTGCTTTGCATAAATTGCTCAGCTCTGGTCATGAACCCTAGTTTTTATTAAGCTGAGAGATAGATTTTTGCATTTGTGACATCATGTGGGTCAGCGTTTCGATGGTTGGTTCAGGCGTCGGGTCAGGAAGCGCAGAGGAAATAAATGCTTTTGCTTTCCATATTTCCAGAATGTCTTCGGACGATATGTTATAGGGGTCGTAAGCTTTATTGTCTGAGACGAGTTTCAGTTCTTTGTTCTCTCTGAATTTGTTTCCGGCCCTTTTGTACACTATACCTTCATTTCTGCTGATAACGATATAGGTGTCGCCAGCTTTTATATCATGCCAGTTGTCCAGGTACTCGGCAAGAATAATGCTTCCAGGTTGAATAGGCAGCATGGAATCGCCCATAATCTCGAATGCCCTGAAGGTGCCGTTTCTGAGAAAAGGTAATGGCAGATGAAATTTTGGAAGATCTTTAATGTATTCCGGATCAGACAGACCATTTAAATAACCTGCACTGGCCTTAACCGGAACGAGTTCGATGTTCTCATTCTCATCTTTGTCTACCGAGATGCTTAATATCCTGAGGTTAGATCCCTGACTTTTTGGTTTTGGCTTCCAGTTATCATTGATGTTTTCATTAATGAATTCATCTATCGTCAACTCAAAATATTCTGCTATCTTTTTTAGCAGGTCATATTTAGGTTCTGCCCGATCTTCCTCATAAGCTCCGATCAGCGATCGCTTAATTTCCATAATATCAGCGAACTGCTGCTGTGTAAGACCTTTTTTCTTTCTAAGGTACTTCAGGTTAGAGGAGATATTTGCCATAAATAAAAAAGTTAAAATAAATTTGTTTGTACTAAAATTGTTAGTATTATTGTACCAATAAAGTTAGTATTAATAATTGATTTCTGCAATAAATATACTAATTAAATTAGTTTAAACAAGTAATAGCAAGCATCATGAGAAAATTTGTTTATATCGTTACAGACCGCAACCGTACAAGTTTACACGTAGGAATTAGTGCCGACCTTATCAAAACGCTTGATTTTTATAAGAAGATGCCTTGCCTGTTTTTTGATAGTGCACATCAACTGACAAGACTTGTGTATTTTGAGGAGTTTAAAACCGAGGCGCAGGCGCTGAGCAGATTCAAACAGATGAGTAGGTTTACAAGGGCTCAAAAGGAGCGTATTGTAAGATCTTGTAATCCCGACTGGATTGATCTTACAATAGGCCTTGATTTCGAACATATCATGATGGCGAAGAAGATTTCTACTCAGGTAAATCTTCAGTTCGGCATCCTCTCCTAGTTAATCCGGCTTACCACCCTGGGGCAAATGTAAGTCCAAATACGCCTGCCGATACGTCCTTACGCTGAAAAGGGAACGCGTAATATGGCTCCAGAACAAAATAGCCAAACACGTTAACCCGTAGGGAAATGCCTGCACTAAGTGCAGGAACACGTTCATTGGTGAAACTTGTTGTAATTGGGTTTCCGTTTTCATCAACTACTGGCTGACCTGCTGAATTAAGCACAGGTACCGTCTGATAAGTGGGCTGTCCTTTAAATACGACCTTTTGCCCCTCATTCCAGGCTACACCGGCATCAAAAAATAGATTGAGGTCAGAAAAGAGCAAACCTGATGGGATCTGGGCAAGTTTTTTAGGCCCTGTAAATGGTAGTCTGAGTTCAAAATTGAATACTGCCATTTTACTCCCTGACAACTGATTAATGTCGAAGCTTCCGTTTTGTGATTGGTTGCGGTACAGGGAATTTGCCTCATATCCACGGATGAAGTAAGGATATCCAATGAACAAGGGGTAAAGGTTTTCGCCGTCTTTGCCAATTCTCAAATAATTGTAAGTTCTTGCAGCAAAGGTGACAGGTTTAACCCGGAGATACCTTCTGGCATCAAGCGTAACTGCCGAAAACTGGTAATCGCCAAAGTATTTCTCTGCGCCTACGCGATAACGGAATCCATCTAATGGCCCGGTTATCCCATTGATTGTATTGTCGCCTACAAAAGATGCGTTGGTTTGGAAAATAGAGAAAGCATTAAAAGGCATTCCATACTCGTTTGTAGCCTGGTCAGTGGCTACCTTATTTCGGTCGGAACCAATATAGTAGCCATCGTAGGTATAATAGTTGCTTATCCGGTCTATCCGGTAACCATAATGGGAAAAAGCCCCGCCAGCTTCAAATCTGTGGACTTTATTAAAAGGGTAGGCGCCAAACACCTGCACCTGGTCTTCAAAAGTCCTGATCAGGTTTGTACGGTCGTTAATCACTTCTTCAGTATTTCCGTTGTAGCTGATCTGGTCCGGAACAACCTCCCTGAAACCTGTTATATACGGGATGTGAGATACCGCAACGCCCCAGTTTATACGGCTTTGCTGATTGATATACCCCACCATACCTCCAAAGTCGTAGATTTCCCCGTTTATGGATACGTTTGCCACAATTTGATTTCTGCCAAGGATATCACTGAACATGCCTACGATGCCACCCTGCACACCAGTTCCAAACCGGCTGGCGGAAACGCCAACACCGCTATTAGCAAGATAATCCAGGCGGAATTTCGGTTTGTACGGAACGAGCCGCATGGAGTCGGCACTAGTCTTTTCAAAACGTTCGAAATTGCCAAGATTGGAGTTTACGATGTCTACCCCAGCATTCTCCATTGGAGGTAAAACCGCCGCATCGAAGTTAACTTCGTTTGGATCAACATCCACAGCCCTGAAGTTAGCGAGCGGGGAGTTGTACAAGGTATACCGTTGATACCTATAATAGCTGTATACGATGTCGTCGTTCCTGGAAACTGAGATAGCAGGAGAGAATTCAGTAATACCGCTTATCCCGGTGAAGTAGTCTGTTAGCTGTTTTACGGACTTGTTGCCTAGGTTATACTCATACAAATTTCTGAATCCATCACGGTTAGACAGGAAGAACAGTCTCTTGCTGTCGCCCGAAAACTGCGCATTCAAATTATTGGCACCAGGGAAAACAGGAATGTTGCTTAATGACTTTGAGGCGAAATCGTATACCGTCAGGTTAATCGGATGAACGGCATTTGTGCCGCCCTGACTCATTGAGGCTCTGTCAGACGAGAATACCAGCATTGTGCCGTCAGGGGAATAGCTCGGTGCGTAATCAGAATACGTGTCATTCGTAATTTGGGTGATTTCCTTTGTTCTGATATTGTAAGAGAAAATATCACTTTGACCTTCAACCATTCCTGAAAAAGCGATTACTTCGCCGTTGGGCGACCATGTTAGGTTGCCGAACTGCTCCACCTGCTTCATGTCGGTTCTGAGTACCACCTTTCCATTGCTGATGTTAATGATCATCAGTTGATTTTTGCCCTTGCTGAAAATGCTAAAAGCGAATTGCTTGCTGTCTGGCGACCAGGCACCGGCAGACTCAAGAAAGTTATAGTCGTCTATATGTGAGTTGGCCACCTGGCTGCTCAGTTTTCTAATGATCTGCCCGGTCTTGGCGTCGGCCAGAAACAGATCTATGCCGAAAAGATCTTTCTCCGATAAGAATACCAGGTATTTACCATCCGGACTAAGGGCAGGGGCCACGTTCATATTCCCCGCGTTCTTATTATCTATAATCTTCGTTCCGGTTATTTGTATCTGTGAGCTATCGGGTTTCAACATCGGACGGTAATGTGTTTCGATGGCGTTTTTCCAAAGCCCTGAAAGCGTGTTGTCGTCATAACCGAAAGTGTACCTTAACCCGTTCTCGTACCCATAACGTGCAGTGGCCTTAAACAGGGGGACTATTGTAGTATCCCCATAGCGGGAGCCAATGAAAGTCCAGAATGCTTGTCCATACCGGTATGGGAAGTATTTATTGGAGTTCGTTAAATCTTTCAAAGAAGGGATATCCCTGTTCAGCAAAGCATCACGCATCCACATGGAAGTGAAGGCATCTACTTTTCCTACCGACAGGTACTCGGCCATACCTTCAATCATCCATAACGGGATCTGACTGATGTTTTCCAGCCCCATAGAGTCTTTTTCCAACAATATATGATACTGAAAAGCGTGCACCAGCTCATGCCCTAAAACATGGCGGGTCTGGTTGTTCAGTTCCATCACAGGCATAATAACCCTGTTCTTGAAGGCCTCGGTAACACCGCCGGTCCCAACGCCAACTTCTCCCTGAAGCGCCGTTGTCTGCTGAAAATCCGGGTGGTTGTTATACAGAATGATGGGATTCTTTTTAAAGAAAGTATCTCTGAAAACCTCCTGATGCATCTTATACCATGTCTCCGCATCTTCCGCAAATTTCTTCACCATCTTCTCATTCTTCAGATAATAATAAAGCTCAAAATGCGGTGTTTGAAGGACTTTGAATTTCTCGTTTTTATAGCGTACCCTGTTCTGTCCGAAATATTGTGCATTAACGGTGAACGCGGAGAGTACAACGATGACAACCATCAGAATCAACCGTTTCAAAGATGTAGCGCTTTTTATCATAATATGATAGGTTAGTATAATTTAAATGTACGAAGTTTTACATAAACAAGTTTAAACGGCAAGATGTTACACGCGACTAAAAATATTTAGCTCTTATTGCTGTCGTCCTGCTCTTTTTCTTCCTGCCGCTGTTTCCTTCTTAGCTGTCTTTCTTCGCGTCTGGTTAGGGGCGCTGGTTGTACGGCCTCCTGTTTGGCCGGCTGTGATGCAGGAGCGGCCGGTTTTACTTCAGCTGGCTTTTGCTCCTCCTGCTGAGTCTTTTCGGGCTGCTCACCCTCAAGCAAAGGCACCTCGAAATCTGTTGAGTCGACCGCCAAGCTATCCGTTTCGGTAGTATCCCTGACATACCTTGGGGTGGGGCAGTAATATTCTCTCTCGATTTTTACTTTTGGTTTAGGGAAGCGGCCTTTCGTATAACCGGTACTGGGATCCTTATACACCTTGTCCATAAATTTGGCAAAGATGGGGAGCGCTGTTTTCGAACCTTCCCCTGTTTCACCGTTTTTAAAGTGCGCCGTCCGCTCATCGCAGCCCACCCAAACACCTGTGACAAGGTCTTTGGTAACACCCATATACCAGGCGTCCACATAGTCGGATGATGTTCCGGTTTTACCACCTATTTCGTTGTTATGCAATACTTCTCCGTACGACCAAAGTGCCTGAGACGTACCTTCAGGCTCCTCCACGCCGCCTCTGAGCATATAGAGCATCAGCCAGGCGATTTCTTCACTCAGCACACGCTTAGTTTTAGTTTTAAACTCTTCGATCAGGTTGCCGTCCTGATCCGTAATACGTTCAACCAAAATCGGATCTGTACGCACGCCCTCGTTCAAAAACGTACCGTAGGCACGCACCATTTCATATACCGACACGTCATTTGGTCCCAGACTTACAGAGGGCACGGTGGCCAGCTTGCTCTCGATGCCGCACTCATGCGCCCATTTAACTACATTCTCTGCGCCTACGGCTTCAGTTACCTGGGCCGTAATGGTGTTTACCGATTTGGCCATTGCCCAGCGAAGCGACATTTCGCGGTAGGTAATGTTCCAATCGGCGTTTTTAGGCTCCCAGTATTCAGTTTTTCCCTTTTCCTGGTAAGCTATACGCACTGGCTTATCTGTAAATTTGTCGCATGGACTCATGCCTTGCTCCAGCGCGGCAAGGTAAGCGAAGGGTTTGAAAGTAGAGCCCGCTTGCCTTTTCGCCTGACTCACATGGTCATATTTAAAGAATTTATGGTCGATACCACCCACCCACACCTTAATCTTTCCGCTGAAGGGGTCCAGCGTCATCATACCAGTATTTAGGATTTTTCCATAGTATTTAATGGAGTCCATGGTGGAGAACAAGGTATCGCGGTCGCCATTCCAGGTAAATATTCTCATCCTCTTTTTACGGTTAAAATAGGCTTCTACAGAATCAGGCTGATCCTTGAACTTTTTTTCAAGCATAGCATATACCGGCAGGTTCTTCATAGCACGTCCCGGATAGTCAACCTTATTGTCTTCAGAGTCGTACCAAGGGTCCTGGTTACCCCATACGTTGTAAAATCTACGTTGAAGTACCTTCATCTGTTCAGAAACGGCCTCTTCCGCATACTTCTGGAGTTTGGAATCAATGGTGGTGTAGATTTTTAGCCCGTCCTCATACAAGTCATAGTTATTCTCCTCACACCATTTTTCAAGATATTTGTCGACCGCCGTACGCAGGTAAGAATCACCCTCACTGCCGCCGTCCATCATACCTTCACGTAAATTAAGACCGGTACGTTTGAACGTGTCGAGTTGGGCAGCCGTCAGGTAATTATATTTATTCATCTGTGTGAGGACTACATTTCGTCGTTCCAGCGCACGCTCCGGATTTCTAACAGGGTTATACATGGAGGTGCCTTTCAACATGCCCACCAGCAATGCTGATTCCGGGATTTCCAGTTTGTCGGTCGTTTTATCGAAATATATCCTCGCAGCAGTCTTGAGCCCGTATGCATTGTTACCGAACGAGACGGTATTGAGGTACATCGTCAGGATATCGTTTTTTGAGTAGTTGGCTTCAAGTTTCACCGCTGTAAGCCATTCCTTAAGTTTAGGAACGATTGTTCTGAGCAAGGGTATTTTGCTTAGAAGGCCCTGCGATTTATTGTAACGCGTCCGGTAAAGGTTTTTAGCGAGCTGTTGAGTAATGGTACTTGCTCCGCGCCGGTCGCCCGTAGCGGTCGATATACTGCTTGAAAGCAAAGAACGAAAGTCGATCCCCATATGCTGGTAGAAGCGTACATCTTCGGTGGCAACCAGTGCTTCAATAACGCTGGAATCAATCTCTTCGAAACTTACCGGGGTACGGTTTTCCTTAAAATAACGTCCTATCAACTGTCCGTCTGAAGTGTATAATTCAGAACCTACACGAAGCGTAGGCGATTTAATGTCTTTGTAAGAGGGCGAATAGCCAAATAACCAGAGAAAGTTAAGTTGGAGCGCACAAAAGAAGATAATAATGCAATAAATGAATATGATTGAGTAACGGATAAACTTATTCCGGATTTCTTTAAACATGTGATAAAGATCAAAAAATCGTAAAACTCCTTATGTTAAATAGTGTTAAAACCCACGGTACAAATTAACGTAATAAATTCCCTTAAATTTTATTCTATGTTCAAATAGGGCTGATTACATGAATTTAGTTACATTTGCCTCGCTTTTGGTTTCTTTATGATGAATAAAGAATTAAAAGGGAATACGGTGTAATTCCGTAACTGTCCCGCAGCTGTAAGCTCTGTAACGGTGTTCAAATCACGCCACTGAATTGTCGACAGGCAAATTGGGAAGGCAGAATATCCGGGAGTAAGTCAGAAGACCTGCCTTTAGCCATATGATTTCATAGCTTTCGGGGATTGAAGCTAGGAGTGAGTGCTGTATTATTATTGTATTTCATTTCCTTGATCTAACTGTTTGCTGTGGGTAATACTCACAACAAAATTATTGTTGTTGTTTATTGTGTTTTGCAAATGATTAAACAAACAATACAGAATGAAAATTAAGAACAAAGTGTGGATGGCAGCCGGATTCGGCGTTCTTCAACTCGGTATCGCTGGTGCCGCATCAGCGCAGGACGCCATCAGGCTGGATAGCGTGGTCATCTCTGCGACCAAAAACGACCAGAAGCAGTCGCAAACCGGAAAAGTGGTCACGATAATCGGAAGCGAGGTACTGGAGCGCAGCCATGGCAAGAGCCTGGTCGAACTGCTCAATGAACAGGCAGGCATTGTGGTAGGCGGGGCAACAGGAAACGTCGGGTTAAATAAAAGTCTTTTCTTTAGGGGAGCAGCGAGTGTTCACGCCGTTGTTCTGATCGACGGAATCCTGGCAAGCAATCCTTCTGGGACCGGTTCATCATTTGATCTCAGAATGTTTTCTATCGACCAGATCGATCACATTGAAATCATCAAGGGCGGACAATCTACCATCTATGGATCGGATGCGATAGCCGGTGTAATCAACATCATCACCAAAAAAGGTACTAAAGCTGGCAACAGTGTGTATGGTGTAGCCAGCTACGGCAGCTATGAAACTTATAAGGGAACCATTGGCATCAGTGCCAACGTAGAACAGTTTTCTTACAACATCGCATTCACACAGGGCAAGACAGATGGCATTTCCGAAGCCGCTAACCCGGTCGGCAATACCGATGCGTTCGATAAGGATGGCAATAAGACGGGCGCCGTTAACGCAAACTTTGCGTTTCAGGCGACAGATAAGTTCAGTGTAAGTCCCTTTTTGCGCTACTTTTATGGGCATTACGATTTTGACGCCGGTTCATTTGCCGACAATCCGTCGAACAATTTCAAACTTGAGCGGTTCAACGGGGGGTTGAACACCAAGTACGATTTCGGCCGGGGTAAAATAAATCTCAATTACAGTCACGAGAAATCCAAGATCAACACACTGAATCAGTACGGAACAAGCAATTCAGTAGGGTTTATGGATCTGGTCGATCTGTTCTACAATCAAAAGGTTGGTCAGAAGGTTGATGTTCTTGTGGGTCTGGACAACCGGGCTACAAGGTTAAACGCAAATTCCAAGGCTCAAACAAATCTCTTCAGTACCTATGCCTCTGTGTTTTTGCACGATCTGAGCATCTTTAATCTCGAAGTAGGCGGAAGATATAATAAGCACAAAGAATACGGCGAGAACTATACCTACAACATCACACCCTCAGTAAACGTATTGGAAGGTGTCAAACTCTTTGGTACCGTTTCCACATCGTTTAAGGCGCCAACGCTTGAAAACCTTTTCGGTGCTTTTGGAGCCAATCTGGATCTGGTACCGGAAAAGTCGAAAAACTATGAGGCGGGTTTTAACCTCAGCTTTGTTGAGGATCGCTACAGTTTGCGCGCAGCAGGTTTTAAGCGCGACTTAACCAATGCCATCGTATATGGAAATGTTGGCTATGTGAACCAGGCCAACCAGGAAGTAAAAGGATTTGAGATTGAGCCGGCGGTCAGATTGTCTGTGTTTAATATCAACGGATATTATGCCTTTGTTGAAGGTACAGAGTTCAACTTCATCACCAACCAGGTTTCCGATTATCTGTTGCGCAGGCCAAAACACATTTTTGGAATTAATGCTGGCGTTCAGGCCACTAACGCACTGTATCTGAGTAGCTCATTCAAATACAACGGTGCCCGTACCGACGGAAATTTTAGCGATTATGTGATCGAAGATCTGCCGGCGTATAAAGTTTTAAATTTCTACGGTGAATATGCGTTATTGAACAAACGCCTGAAAATATTTGCCGACCTGAAGAATATCCTCGATGAGCAATACCAGGAGTTTTACGGGTATAACAGCATGGGCTTTAATATGAATGCCGGTTTAAGTTTTTTTATTAAGTAAGAATTGATATTTTTACAACTCAAAAGCTATACATATGTCATTAGAAAAATTCAACATCAGAAATTCTATCTTGATCCTGATCGTTATTGCTGCGGCAGCTACACGGTTTCTCCATCTGGATAGTTTTACAAGTTGGTTTAATTTTACGCCGATTGGCGCTATAGCGATGTTTGGCGGCGTTTATTACGCAGATAAACTTAAGGCATACTTTATTCCCTTTATAACCCTGCTGGCCAGCGATCTTATCTTGAATTATACCGTCTACTATCATATCGACGGCAAATTCGACGCTGCAGTGTGGACATACATCAGCTTTATGCTGATGGTAACAGTCGGCCGCTACATGAAACAGGTGAGCGTTCTGTCGGTTGTTGCCGGGTCCTTTGCATGTGTTTTTATTCACTGGATTGTTTCGGATATCAGCGTGGTCATGATGGAGGGTTCTATGTACCCAAGGACTTTCAACGGTTATCTGCTGGCCCTGTGGAATGCGATTCCCTGGGAACGCAACCTGCTGGTAAGCACACTTGCCTACAGTGCGGTGATGTTCGGCGGATTTGAGTATGCTAAAGCAAAGTTTCCTTCACTGAGGTATGCTCCGGGTGCCGGATTGCAGCATGCTTAACATAATCTTATTCGTGTTACAACCCCTTTTGCAAGTCGCAGAAGGGGTTTTTAATTCCAAGTTATGAAAGTCGTCTCATTTTTACCCGCTGCTACCAAGATGATCTACGATATGGGTTTGGAGGAATATCTCTGTGGGGTTACCTTCGAGTGCCCCAAAGAGGCGTCTGCCCAGCCAAAGATCGTCCGCTGCGTGCTCGAGGGCAACAATTACTCCAGTGCCGAAATTGATCGTATCTTCTCGGCATCAAAAGCGCAGGGCAAAAGCTTGTATTGGGTCGACGAAGAGTTGCTCGAGCAAATACAGCCCGATGTGATCTTCACCCAGGACACCTGCGAGGTCTGTCTCATCGACACCGCCTGCACCTTGTCTTCCATTGCCAACCTCAGCAAGCAGCCTCAGCTCGTTACCTTAAGTCCGGATAGCCTGAACGATGTGTTCGACTGTGCATTAAAAATCGGCCAGACACTCGGGAGGGAAGAAGTGGCGCTTCGCTATCTGGCCGCGTTAAAAAGCCGGATGGACGATATTATCGACACGTTGAGGCTTCACCGCGCTCCTCTAAGAAGGGTTATGCTCATGGAGTGGATCGAGCCCATTTATAACTGCGGGCACTGGATTCCTTTCCAGATTGCAGCAGCCGGAGGCGTAGATATGCTGTCTAACCCCGGGGGCGATTCGATTGTCAACAAGTGGGAAAAGATACAGCAGTACAATCCTGAAGTTTTGGTTATCGCACCCTGCGGTTTCGATGTGCAGCGCAGTTTTCAGGAAATGTCGCTCCTAACCTCAAAGCCAGGCTGGGATGAACTCGAGGCTGTCAAGAACCAGGCGGTCTACCTGGCCGACTTTGATATGTTCACTCAGCCTAGCGTAGGCACTTTGGTTCAGGGCATCGAATCCCTTGCCGAAATGTTTCACCCGGAGATCTTTGGCGGCGATCCATCCGCTGAAAAGCGGTTTGTTAATTTTTACCACCAGGAACTTGTTCTCCGATAAGCCGCAAATAACCAAAAGCGTTTTCAACTGGAGCGGGGGCAAAGACAGCACACTTGCGCTTCACTATGTGTTGCAAGACCCAACCATACAGGTCGACTGCCTCCTCACGACGGTTAATGATGGTCTCGACCGTGTATCCATGCATGGGCTGCGGACCTCCTTGCTGATCAGACAGGCAGAAAGCATTGGAATCAGACTTCATCAGGTCCGCCTCCCGGAAATGCCTGGGATGGATGTCTACGAACGGGAAATGCGCCTTCACTTGAATCGTTTGCGGTCAAGCGGCATCGGACAGGCCATTTATGGCGATATATTTCTGGAAGACCTGAAAGCCTATCGGGAGAAGCAACTGGCTGAATTGAACATAACCGCGAAATTCCCTTTATGGAAGCAAGACACCAGGACCTTGCTGGAAACCTTTATCAATCTTGGCTATAGAACCATCGTTGTTTGTGCGCAGGAGCGACTGCAGGATTTTTGCGGGCGGGTGATCGACCATGATTTTCTAAATGAACTACCCGCTGATATTGATCCCTGTGGCGAGAACGGCGAGTTCCATACCTTCGTTTTTGATGGCCCGATTTTTAAAGAGCCCATCAGGTTCCGCACAGGCGAACGAGTGTTCAAGAGCTATGAAACGGCAACGGTAAAGAATGCCGGATACTGGTTCCTAGATCTGCTCGAGTGCTAGGGTAAGCCCTACATTCCAGCCCAACCAGCCTTTCACTTTTGAGGAAAAGTCGTGCCGGCGATCGGGATACACCTGTTGACTGTAGTTTTTCGCAGCACCGCCAACCGGCGCATTGCTCACATAGACCGAGTAAGCCGGGCCCGCCACAACAGCAAGACCTTTAATAACCTGATACTGTGCGCTCAATCCAAAGCGGTTCAGAATGTTCGAGTAATCCCAATTGCCCAGATACAGGTACTGTGAGGTCAGTTCCATTGCTGCCGAAAACCTCGGTCCGAAAATGAAGTCGTGACCAAAACCCAGTCCGGCGCTGAGCACCTTGGCCGTATCCGAGAAGTTTTTGCCGGCCAGCAGAATATTATACAATTTAGCATTGCCCAGTTTCAGCGCCAGGTTCGCGTTTATGATTTCGTTGGCCGACACACTGATCCGGTGATAACCGTGATGTACGTAATTGAGCAGGCCGATGCTGTAGCCTTCATTGCGACTGGAGATATTCAGCAAGCCGATCTGCAGGCCGCTCACATCAGTCGCGTAATTGACCAGACCAGCTATCTGGACTCCGTCCAGTTTCTTCACGGTAAGGTTAACCAGGCCCGCCACCTGTGTCCCTTTCATGTCTTTCTGCACAGCGTTGACCAGTCCCGCTACCTGGACGCCTGAAACGCCTGTCCGCACATCGTTGATCAGACCGGCGACCTGCACGCCCCTGACCGAACCGCCAACGCCGTTAAACAAGCCTGCTACCTGCACCTTATTTACATCGCCTTTGGTAATGTTGAACAGTCCGCCCACTTCCACGCCATCCACGCCTGCGGTATATCCGCCCAGAACATTTAGTGAACCCTTATTGATCACCTGTCCGCTCATGCTCCCATGCGAACTCAAACCTGGTATTAATGAAGCCTGAAAGGGCATATTCGCCAGAAAATCCGGGATATTCAGGCTCTGAAGCTTTTGTTTGGATGACAGGAAAAACCTGCTGAGTCCCAGGTTTTCAATACGGTTTAAAAAGCTGGCCGACTCATCTGCTTCAGTACGGTACCCCTCTGGTTTCACCTTGATATCTGCCAGAAAGAACAGGGATGTATCCCGGTAGTTCTCCCGGCTGGCAGTGAGAATCACGTTGGAGTGATTGCCCTTAAAGCGTAACCTAAAATAGCCATCCTCGTCTGTTAAAGCCGACTGCAGTAGCCGCTTTTCATACACGCTGGCTTTCGATAGCCTGGCACCTGTAGATGCATCGACCACGTAACCGCTGATCTGGTAGTGCGACTCGTTCTGCGCGATGTTCTCCGGCTCAATCGTCAGCCGGTTTGCCGCATACCTTAAAATAATATGTTCTGCGATTTCCTTGTATTCCACCGTTCCCTCAAAGAGCCGGTCGAGCACATCACGCACCGGCATCTGATTTACCTGAATGCTCACCAAACTATCGCGGCGGAAAAGGCGTCCGCCATAAGAGAAGTAAAAGCCGCCCGCCTTGCTCATCTGCTCAAGCACACGTACAACTGGTTCGTTGCTGACATTCAGACTCAGCTGCTTATCCAGGTTGCCACGATACCGTACAACAGCCGATTGCGCATGTACCAGCGCCGTAGCCAACAGGGCATAAACGAGCAAAAAAAGCGTCAGGCGTAGTTTCATTCTAGAAGTTTAGACAACAGGTACTGCTTTCCGTTACGCTCCATCTTTAAGCCCAGGGTCTCGCAAACGATCCGCAGGTTGTCTTCCAAGGGTGTGTCCGGTCGCAAGGTAATACTGATCTGTTCCCTGGCCGTAGCCTCATCGCTGATCTCAATCTGTGCTTCATAGGCCTCGTTCAGCACATCAAGGAGTCGCCCAAGCGGTATGTTATCGGCGACAAACTGCTTACTGCGGTAGTAATTATATAAGGAATCTGTGCTGGCCGATTTGCGTAGTTCGCCCGACGCAGCACTGATCAGCACCTTCTCACCCCGGCGCAGTTCCAGCTGGCTTTGGCCTCGGGAGACACGCACAATGCCGCTTTCAACGATCACCTCTGTCTCATTTCCCCGGTGCTTCACATTAAAAGAAGTGCCCACCACCAAAACCGAAACCTTGTCCACATCGATCACAAAAGGCCTCGCCCGGTCTGGCGCTACCTCGAAAAACACATCTCCCTCTTTAAGCCGCACACTGCGATTGTCGGCAAAATCGGCCGCATAGCTAAGCGAACTGTTCTTGTTCAAGGTAATTACCGAACCATCAGGAAGTTTTTCCCGGCGCACATCCGCCTGCGCCACCACATCCGTGTAGCCCGAAGGGCCAAGCAGACTGTAGACAAGCCAAATTCCAACAACTGCAACCAGCGCTGCAGCTACCCGTATCCATGTGCCTGCAAATGAAGGCCTGACTTTCAGAAAAGGAACTTGTCGCGATTCAGAATTTCCTTCAGTGGCGCGCGACTTAAACCTGATCCATGCTTCATCTGCATCGGGCCTGGCTGATGCACTTAAACTTTTGCTTGCCGTCCATATCTTTTCAAAGGCAGCAAACCTGGAACGGTTTGCTTCCGATTGCGCAAGCCATTCCTCCACTGCGATCCGTTCAGCTTCAGCGGCCTCATTCAGCAGATATTTGATCAGCAATTCATCTTCCATAGCCCGGTTCCTAATTAAAAAAGTCCCTGTAATAAACCGCAAAAGCGACCACGAATACCGTTATAAAATCAGCCAGTTTCAGCCTAAGCGTTCTCAGGGCCTTACCCATCTGGTTTTCAACTGTCTTTACCGACAGGCCCAGTCGCTCGGCAATCTCTTTATATTTCAGATCCTCATAGCGGCTCAACTGAAATATGGTGCGGCAAGCCTCGGGCAGTTCATTCAGGGCTTCGGTAAGCCGCATCTGCAATTCCGACAGCTCTGCTTTCGCAGAGGCCGGCTCCTGCATCTTGTTCATGCTGTGCGCGGCATAGTCCTGATATTTCAATTTAATCTTTTCGTGCTTCAGATAATTCATGCTGTCGTGATAAACGCATTTATACAAATAAGCCCGCACTGCCGTCTCAATATTCAGCAGTTCGCGCTTCTCCCAAAATTTAAGGAACATCTGCTGCACAATCTCCTCCGCCACATCGCTGTCCTGGAGGATAACCTGTGCATAACTATGCAGCTCCCCGTAATGCTTTTTAAACAACTGTTCAAAAGCAACATCATCATATACGCTGGCACGCGGATTCACGTCAATTAAATGGGGCTCAAAATATTTAAGCCCCAAATATACCAGTTTCTTTTTATGCTGATGCCATGCAACAAGTTTAGTCGCGGTGCTTAAGCACCTTGCCTGAGCCGCTAACCTCTGCATCAACCTGCGGATTGCCGTTATAATATATCTTTCCGCTTCCGCTGATGCGGGCCTTAAGGCGGTTGTACACCGTAATCTCCACCTCACCGCTGCCCGAAACTTCCACATCGGCATCCTCGGCACGCAAAGCTTCAAGGTCGGCATTACCCGAACCGGATACGCTTACCCGCGCATTTTCCGCTTCAATGGTGCGCTCCAGGTCGACCTCCCCAGAACCGCTCACAGACACCCTGAACTCATCGACTGCCGGGAAAGCTCCTGTTATATCAATCTCGCCGCTGCCGCTGGCAGATACATGGTCGATAAGCGGGAGGGTTACGGAAACCTGCAGGTCGTCGTGACGCACGTTCACGTCGTCGTACTGCAGATACAAGATTCCGCCGCGTACTTCCGTTTCGAAATGCGGGATCAGGTTGCTCGAGCCCTTAATAACCACCCTGTATTCTGTGCCGTAACTAATCTGTACGTCGGTTGCGCCATTTGCGCTTACGCCGGTAAACTCGTCCAAATTCCTGGTTTCTGAAGTCCGCTCGCCATTGGCCGTTAGCCTGTCTTTTGTGCATGACATAAGTGATAAACCGATAAATGCTGATAAAAGTAAATGTTTCATGATGTTGTATTAAATAGATGAAATAATGTTAAAACCGTATATGCAAGCCAGCCGTATAACCCAGGTAAAGTGCCCTGAAATCCTCGTCCCAGTCGCCATTCCATTCCTTCAGATAACGCTTGGTCAGGTTAACCCCCTCGGCCGTATCCGTGCTGATGAAATGAAGGGCGGGGCCGGCAAAAAGCTCTATGCTCTGACCAATCTTAACGGCTGGCATCACCCGAAACGAGGCCTTAAAATATTCGCCCTCCTCAAAATCCTCCAGCATCCCCGAAACGAGTTCCGTGTTCAGTCGGAAGACCGGCGTACGCAGCAAATGGGCACCCAAGCCGGCCTCGAAGGCATACACCGCATCATCGTTTTTGAAGTTATAACCCAGGCCGATGATGCCGTACATCACCTTGCCGCCCGATCTGAAGCCCGCCATCAGCGTCTGATTCTCGTCGATCGTGAGGCCTACGCTCTTCTCGCCCTGTCTGATGATGTTGATGATCCCGATGGGACAATCGCTGCTGTCGGCAATGTTCACAAAACCGGCAATCTGCGCGCCCTTTACTTTCCGTGCCACGTTTATAAAACCCGCGATCTGCGAACCATTTACATCACGGGCGGTGTTCACAAAGCCCGCAACCTGCAGGCCCTTCATATCGCCTGTGGCCACGTTGCCGAAGCCAGCAAATGCCGCATGATCGCCGCCGCCCGAGGTGTTCAGAAAACCTGCGAACAAGCCCCCGTTGGCTTTTTTGCCGATATGATTAGAGAATCCGGCAAACTGTGCCCCATTGGCATTACCCCTTACCACGTTCGAAAATCCGGCAAAGGAGGGGCCCTGTTCTTCGGCCGAAACGCCTGCAAAAAGGTGGATGGAAAGGTTGTTCGTATCCAGCGGCGCATGTGTGCCATTGGTGCTCAAAGGATACACAATGCCCAGATGCACCTTGCCAGGAAGCTGATGCTGCGCGGCCGATGTAAATGCGGCCGCCATTAAAATAGATGTTAAGATTGATCTCATGTTGTCTTGTTTTAAACTAAGACAGCCAGATTTCGATCTACCCCTACGCGCTTAAAAATTATTTTTTGCTGCCTGCAGGCGGGCGACTTTCTTCCGCCCAAAGTGCAGGATAAGGAAGGCCGACAAGGTCGTAACGGCCATAATGGTTACCATCGGCACAGCCGAGGTCTGCTCAAAAAAGCCAATACATGCCGAGGCAATGGCACCGATGGCCATCTGGGATGCGCCCATAAGCGCCGAGGCGCTGCCGGCATTTTTGGTGAAAGGTGCGAGCGATAAGGCGGCGGCATTAGGGTTTGCAAAACCCAGACAAGCCAGAAAAAGAAAGAGCATGGCAAGTGTGCCGGCCAGCCCGAACCAACCGTTCATGCTGCCGACCAGGAACAGTAAGGCGACGACCAGTTGTCCGCATAATGCCGCATAGATCAGCTGCTCGCTGCGGTATCTTCTGAGCATCAGCGTGTTTACCTGACTGGCGCCTATAAAGGCGATGCTAAGTCCGGCGAAGATCCAGCCGTAGGTTTCTTCGGCTACGTTAAAAACCGACATAAACAGCAGGGGCGAGGCGCCCACATACACAAACAGACCCGCAAAGGCGAAAGCGCCGGTAAAGGCATAGGTATAAAACTGCGGTACGCGCAATACGGCCGCAAAATTAGTCAGGATTGGCTTGGGTTTTAGGGATAAGGTTGGGTCGGGCGACTGTCCCGCAGGCAGCCAGAGCCAGCTGGCAAGCAGGTTAAAGACCCCCAATCCGGCCAGGAAAAGAAATATGGCATGCCAGCCAAAGGCGACAGAAACGTAGCCCCCCAGCGTAGGCGCAATCATGGGCGAGGCGCCCAGCACGAGCATCAGCAGCGCGAACACCTTGGCATTTTCAGATACCGGAAACAGGTCGCGCACCAGCGTAATGGAAGCTACGCCCGCCGCGCAACTTCCAACAGCTTGAAAAAATCGCAGCCATATAAAAGAATCAATATCTGCAACAAAGGCACAGGCAACAGAAGTAAGAATATAGGCAAGCAGTCCGATATAAAGTGGCATTTTACGCCCGTAGCGGTCAAGCAGTGGCCCGTAAAGCAGCTGTCCGGCCGAGATGCCGATGAAATAGCTGGAGAGCGACCAGGCAACTTTCGCTTCGCTGGTCTGCAGATCGGTCGCTATGGCCTTAAAACCAGGCAGGTACATGTCGATAGAAAACGGCCCTAAAGCGGTAAGCGATCCAAGGATCAGAATAAGGAAGAAATAAGTGCTACGTGGCATATGACTAAGAGCATGCAAATATAAGATTTAATCGATATTTTATAACTTCTAAGCTGAGGCAGGCCTTATCTTTGTGGTATCATTTTCTAGAACCCACTATTTAAACCGTTTATTATGCATACTTTAGCTTTTAAAACCAATATTAAATGCGGTGGCTGTATTGCCGCCGTAACCCCGGTTCTTGACCAGATTCCCGGTGACTGGAAAGTAGATACAGAAAGCCCCGATAAAATCCTCACCATTAGTACAGATGAGCCCCTCAATCCAAAAGAAGTTATCATTGCTCTTGATCAGGTAGGGTACCAGGCAGAGAAAATATGATCCTCCATATTAAAAATATGGTGTGCGACCGATGTAGCCTGATTGTACGTCAGCAACTTACCCAGCTTGGTTTCAGTGTCTCTGAGCTTAGTCTGGGGCGGGCAAACGTTACGCCGGATCCAAGCCCTGCTCAGCTGCAGGATATATCAGCCGCATTCCAGGTACTTGGCTTTGAATTGATTGATAAAGAAAAAGACAAGCTGGTTGAACAGATTAAGAATGCTGTTATAAACCTGGTTCATTACTCAGATCTTGAGGAGATAAACCGAAGTCTGATGCATGTGATCGCCGATCAGCTTAACCGTGACTACACTTATCTTAGCCGGCTGTTTTCTGACCGGGAGGGAATAACCATAGAGCGCTACATCATTCAGCAGAAAATCGAACGGGTAAAGGAACTTTTAGAATACGGCGAGTTAAACCTTAATGAAATTGCTTACAAGATGGGCTACAGCAGTAGTGCCCATCTTTCCGCCCAGTTTAAATCTATCGCAGGGATGTCTCCCTCGAAATACAAGTCGTCCGATCACCCTTCCCGCAGACCGCTCGATAAGATATCGAAATAACTACGCCGGAAAATCCGCGCCTGCGCTGGTTTCAGCCCAATGGTCGAAGTCTGTAGCCAGTTCTTCAATTTTCTTTCTGGCATTCCTAAGCGCAGCCGCACCTAAGAGCAGCCGTAATGGTGGATTTGCAGCTTCGGTGGCCTGAATAATAGCCGCAGCCGCCCTCACTGGGTCGCCCGGCTGATTGCCGCTATATCCCCGGATGCTGTCGTGGTTTTGCCAAGCGGTAGTTTTATAATCTTCAATAGTCTGCTCTGCCTCGTTGGCCGATCTGCCCGCCCAGTCGGTGCGGAAACCGCTCGGAGCTATAATGGTAACTTTTATACCCAGCGGCGCAGTTTCCTTAGCTAAAGACTCAGAGAAGCCGTCAACCGCAAATTTAGTAGCGTTGTAATAGGACAAAGCGGGAAATGCCATGAGCCCTCCGATCGAAGAAACATTAAGAATATGACCGCTTCGCTGCTTGCGCATCACCGGTAATACTGCGCGGGTCATGTTTGTAAGTCCCCAAAAGTTCACCTCAAACATGCGGCGCACTTCCTGTTTATCACTCTCTTCGGCAGAACCAAAATAACCTATGCCAGCGTTATTCACCAGAACATCTATCTGACCGAAAATCTCCAGCGTTTGGCGCACAGCCTCGTCTATCTGGTTTTGCTCTGTTACGTCAAGCCCTACTGCAATCGACGTTTCGGGGTAAGCAGTAATAATATCTTCGATATCTTCAACTTTACGGGCGGCCACTGCTGCACGATAGCCCTTTTGTAAAACCTGTTTTGCTAGTTCGCGGCCAAACCCTGTTGAGCAGCCTGTTATTAACCATACTTTGTTCATGTTCATCTGATACTTATTTGCTAATTAACACCAAGCATTTTCGTTCGGTGTCAGTCAAAAATCATTTTCGTTTTACGGCTTGCATATTCCTTATATTTGCCCGCTTATGAAAATTGCCTATTATGCAGTTCAACTTCCCTGCCAAAGTCAGGCTCTTCGACTTTTCACAGCCGGTTAATTATAGGACCGAAATATTGGCCGGACTTACCGTAGCTATGACGATGATGCCTGAATCGCTGTCTTTTGCGATACTGGCCGGATTCCCACCGCTGGTAGGTTTGTACGCCGCATTTATCATGGGGCTGGTCACCGCTATTTTTGGTGGCAGGCCAGGGCTGATATCTGGAGGGGCGGGGGCCACCGTGATCGTGCTTATCGCATTGATGCGGTCGCACGGAATAGAGTACGTGTTTGCCGCCGTACTGCTTGCCGGCATAGTGCAGATCCTGGTCGGTTTGTTCAGGCTGGGTAAGTTTGTTCGCCTGGTTCCGCAGCCCGTAATGTTTGGGTTCGTGAACGGTTTAGCTGTCATTATATTTTTGTCGCAACTTGAACAGTTTAAGACCGTAGTAAACGGTGAAGTAACCTGGCTTTCGGGTACGCCCTTGCTCATTATGGCCGCACTCACTGCATTAACGATCTTTATCGTGCTTATCTTCCCTAAGATTACCAAGGCGGTGCCCGCTTCGCTCATGGCCATTATTGTAGTGTTCATAGTCGTATTAGCATTCGATATCGATACCAAAACCGTCCGCGATATCGCTTCTGTAAGTGGGGGTTTTCCTCCGTTTCACATTCCTCAAATTCCTTTTACATGGGAAACTTTAGAGATTGTGCTTCCCTACGGAGTTGTGATGGCAGGAGTGGGACTAACCGAGGGCTTGCTTACGTTGAACCTTGTAGACGAAATTGTAGGTAACAAGGGAAAAGGCAACAAAGAGTGCCTGGCGCAAGGTTCGGCGAACATCCTGAACGGGCTGTTCTCGGGTATGGGCGGCTGTCCGATGATTGCGCAAACCATGGTCAATCTATCAGCCGGAGCTCGGTCCCGTTTATCTGGTATTATCGCGGCACTTACCATCCTGCTTATCGTACTGGTAGGTGCACCTGTGATAGAGCGCGTACCCATGGCTGCACTAACCGGCGTAATGATTATGGTCGCTATTGGTACGTTTGAATGGATGAGCTTTCGCGTGATAAACAAAATGCCGAAGCAGGATATTTTTGTCGGTATTGTTGTAGCCCTCATAACGATTTGGCTGCACAACCTGGCCCTGGCAGTTCTGATAGGCGTCATCATCTCTGCACTAGTTTTTGCCTGGGAAAGTGCGAAGCGTATCCGGGCGCGGAAACATGTGGATGCGCATGGAGTAAAGCACTATGAAATATACGGTCCGTTATTTTTTGGCTCCGTAGCCAACTTCAACGATAAATTCGATGTTGCCGGCGATCCGCAAAGAGTAGAAATAGATTTTAAAGACAGCAGGGTGGCCGATATGTCTGGTATCGAAGCGTTAAATAAGCTTACAGAACGCTATCGTTTAGCCGGCAAGTCGCTTGTATTAAGGCATTTAAGTCCGGACTGCAGGCTACTGCTGAAAAACGCAGAGGGGATTATAGAAGTAAACATTGCCGAGGATCCGCAATACAAGGTAGCAACGGAAAAAAACATACCTTCCTGACGCTTTTTTTTTACCATTTTTGAAAAAGGTATGAACACACGAACAAAGAAACGAAAGAATATAACATATTATGGATAATCTGATCAATCATCCCGGAGTAATTACTGGATTTGGCGTAGTAGTGGTAGGGATGTTACTGCTGGACCTCGGTGTGTTTAACAAAAAAGCTCATGCGGTTTCAAATAAAGAAGCTGCCGTGTGGTCTGTTGTATGGATATCGCTCGCCATGATATTCAGTGGCGTCATTTATTATGTTTCCGGCTTTGAGAAATTTACTCAGTTCCAGTCGGCCTATTGGATCGAGAAGGCGCTGTCTGTCGATAACCTTTTCGTGTTTATCCTGGTATTCGGCTACTTTAAAGTACCTAAGATGTTGCATCACAAGGTGCTGTTTTGGGGAATTATAGGTGCACTTATCTCCAGAGCGATCTTCATTTTTGCCGGGGTTGAGCTTATCAATTTAACATACCTTCCTGAGATGAACCTTTTTGGTCATAACCTGCGTATCAATGCAGTGTTATTTATCTTCGGCTTATTCCTGATCTACGCAGGTATTAAATCGGGCTTTACGAATGACGATGATGATGCCGAAAAAGACTTTAATAAAAGTGCCGGTGCACAGTTGATTTACCGGTTATTTAAAGTGAGTAAAGACTTTGATGGCGAGAAGTTCTTCACCGTGGAAAACGGCGTTAAGATGGCCACGCCGCTCCTGGTCGTGGTAGCTGTGATCGAATTTACCGATGTGCTTTTTGCGGTCGATTCCATCCCTGCTATTTTCGCCATTGCACCAGATGACCCTTTCATCCTATACACTTCCAACATATTTGCGATATTGGGGCTTAGGGCTCTTTATTTCCTGTTGGCTAACTTTATGTACATGTTTAGCCTGCTTAAATATGGCCTGGCTGTAATTCTGGCTTTCATCGGTGTAAAAATGGTGATTTCGCCCTTGTACCATATTTCGTCACCCTTATCATTATCTATTGTCGGAGGCGTACTGTTCATTTCAGTCATAGCTTCGCTGATTGTGGCGCGTAAGGCCGATCCTAACAACATCTAGACTGCTCTAAAATGATAACGGCCGACAAATAATGCCGGCCGTTATCATACTGTTCCGTTTGGTTCAGCAATTAGTACAAGGTAAATTCTACCCTTCTGTTTTTCTGACGTCCATCCGCGGTTTTGTTAGACGCAATGGGTTGGTTAGGTCCGTAACCTGTAGCCTCAATTCTTGAAGCATTTGCTCCCTGAGATACCAGATATGCTTTTACGGATTCCGCACGGTCTTTCGACAAACGCATATTCAAAGCCATTGAACCGGTATTGTCTGTATGTCCGGCCAGCTTCAAGCTAAAGTCTTTTTGTACAAGCAATTCAGCCACCTTGTTAAGCGTTGGGTACGACGTAGAACGTATTGTTGCCTTACCTAAATCAAATTCAAGGTTTTTAATTGCTTCGTCAACAACCCTACGGTCGGCCTCTGTAACAACAACTTTTTCCCTGATGATTTGTGACGGAGCTTTTAGCGGACAACCTGCGCCATCTACCACGGTGTTAGCAGGTGTACCCGGGCACTTGTCATATTTATTAGCTACACCGTCACCATCGTCATCGGCCAGTTGCTTCATCAACTCTTCCTTATCTCTGCGGGCATTCTCTTCGGCCGAAGAAAGTGCTCTCCTTAGCTCAGCGCTTTCGGCTGCGCTTTCTTCACGGATAGCAGCAATGGCGCTATAGTTCTGCAACTGAGAGGTTCCTTTGCGGCCAAGTGCAATCTCGATACCGGCGTGGGCATAAGAGAACCTGTCGTTGGCACCGCTCGCTACGCCGTCAAAATTGTTGTCCTTAACAAAGTTCACCTGATATCCAAGATCGATGTTTACCCCTTTAGAGACGCCAATTTTGAAACCTGCACCAATCGGAACAAACCAGTTTTGCTCATATCCCGTACTGCCGGCTCCAGTCCCGGTCGCGTTTGTCCGTGCCTGCGACGACATATAGCCCGCACCAGCGGTTAGGTAAGGCGACAATAAGTTACGCTTCTGATTTAAACTAAGATTGGCGATGGTAAAGTTACCACTTAACGCGGCCGACCACTCGATGCGCGATGTAAATGTTTCACGCTCACCTGTAAATGCGTTCATTCTTGCGCCGCGAACTTTACCGGCCAGGAAATCCGCCTGCAAGCCAAAGCCAGGGACGATCTGTTTTTTGATATAACCGCCGGATCCCCATTCTTCGTAAGGCGTAGAAAAGTCGCCATTACTGCGGTTATTAAATGGCGTGTAGTGGGTAAGCATACCCCCATGCAATCCTATGGACCAGGTACGGAAATACTTTTTACCAAATCTGTCCCCTGTTTGTGAGTCTTCTTCCTGAGCGAATACTTGTGATGTAGCACCCATCAGGGCGGCAACCATCATGGCTTTTGTAATTTGTGATTTCATTTTTCAATTAGTTAGATATATTTTCATTCACATAGCCGTGAACATCTCAACCGGAGAAATAACCCTGCCAAACTTGGATGAGTTGTGTGTACTTTGACTTAAAATAGGTTAATAGTCAGCCGAATACACAAGACCTCAAAGTCTTTTGTGAGAAGGTAGGGATCTGCAATCTAACCTGTAAACTGTATAGAAAAAGCTACATTCGTTCCTGGTCGGAACAAATTTATAACTCAAAGGTCTGACCTTTTTCAGGTAAGTTAACATGGTAGCCAAGATCGTTAAGACTGGTCATAAGTGCCTGCATGCGGGGTCGATCTCCGTGCACCAAAAACACAGCCTTCAAGCGCGCAGGATTTTGCTGAGTTACCGTATTCACCAGATCTTTATGATCTCCGTGTCCGCTCAAAAGATCTGTCTTTTTAATGGTGGCGTAGACCATCAGATCACGATTTCTCAGTCTTACGATCGGGTCGCCACGCAAGAGCCTGTCGCCAAGCGTTCCCTTAGCGCAATAGCCTATAAAAAGTATCGTGCAATAATAGTTTTGTATATTATAGTACAAGTGATCCTGTATCCGGCCCCCTTCAAGCATGCCCGCCGACGAGATAATAATGCAAGGCTCATGATAGTTGGAGATGGCAGTGCTCTCTTTGAGCGTATGGATATAAGTGAGTTCCGTGAACTCAAACTCGTCGCCCTGTCTCTTATAGAAATCGCGGGACTCCAAGTTCAGCAAATGCGGGTATTTTCGGTAAACCTCGGTGGCATGATTAGCCAGGGGGCTATCCACGAAAACTTTCACCGGCGGAAGTAACCCCTGACTAAAGATCTTGTTTAACGAGTAGACCAAGGCCTGTGTTCGTCCTATACTAAACGCGGGAATGATAAGCCGGCCGGGGAATTTGATACACGCCTCCTTGATCGTATCGATCAGCGTATCCTGAAGCGTAGCGTCGGTGCTATGGAACCTGCCGCCGTAGGTAGACTCGCAAACAAGATAATCCACCTGTGGTATTGGCTCCGGATCTACCAGAACCGGGTAGTTCTTACGCCCAATATCGCCTGTAAAAGCGATTTTCTTCTCCTGTCCATTTTCCTTTATGCAGAGTACCACCGCGGCGGCACCAAGCAGGTGTCCGACAGGTATAAACGTCACCGATACGCTGTCCGTGAGCCTAAACTCTCTATTAAATCCTATGGTAACGAAGCGTTCCATGGTGTCGTTCACATGCTTCTGGAGATATAAGGGCTGCGGACCGGAATTCCTTTTGCGGCCGCGGCTCGCCTTGTTTTGCTTGCCGAGAAAGACGTTTACTGAATCAAGAAGTAACAGCTCAGTCAGGTCGGCAGTAGGGGACGTGGCTAAAATCTGTCCTTCAAAACCCATCCTGACCAGAGTGGGCAAGTTGCCAGAATGATCTATATGGGCATGAGTAAGGATCACGACATCAACCGAAGCCGGGTCAAAAGGAAAATAAATATTCTCCTCCTGTAAAGTGCCCTTTTCATAATCGAGGCCACAGTCAATCAGTATGGTATAATCATCAGTCTGCAGTAAATGCATACTGCCGGTGACCTGTTGCGCAGCTCCCCAAATGGTCAATTTCATGCTCAAAATCCCGTAAAGTCGCCCAAGTTAGGAATTAATCCTGTATTAGCCAGTTGTTCCAGTCAGAGATTTTGAAGCTATAATTCAGTTTATCGGGTATGTGCTTGCTGGTCACTATTTTCCAATCGCACAGTTCCGCTATGAACCGAGGCGGTGGCAAGCCCGACTTCCGTGCGGCCAGCGTATAGAAGTCAGCTCTGGTAGGGTGATGAGGTGCTACTGCGTTCAGGCGAAGATCCCATACTTCCTGCTCGATAACTGCCCTGGTAATCCCTACGCAATCGTCAAGGTGGATCAGATTCACCGGCGCGAGGCCGTTACTGATGCTTGTTTTCCCGGCAAAGAAGCGCCCCGGATCGCGGCCTGGACCAACTAATCCGCCGAAACGAATAATGGTGGTTTGTCTAGTCACGACCTGCATGACCGCCGTTTCCGCATCAAGAAGTGCTTTCGCGGAAGCCGTAACGGGCGAAGGCGGATTATCTTCGTTAAGACTGGTATTCAAATCGCCATAAACGGATGTTGAACTGATCAGTATTATACGCGTTACCGACCCGAGGGATGCTGCTTTTAATATGTTCCTGATTTTAGGAAGATAAGAATCCTGATTGCCCGTTGCGCGTCCGGGCGGAATGCATATCACAAGAATACTGCTATCAAAAAATGCTGGGTCGAACGCCGACGATGACGGTTCGAAACTTAGTAGAAAAGGATTTATACCGAGGCTTTTAAGATGTTCCATCTTATCCGGTCTGGTCGTAGACCCCTTCACCAGCCAGCCCTCATCGGCCAGACTTTTGCCCAGTGCGGTGCCGTACCAGCCGCTTCCCAGTATACTAATCGAGTTTTTTTTCATCGGTTCTGCAGCGGATTTTTGATGTATGGAAACCTAAATCCCCTGTGTTTGTTGTGAATGTGACAAGTAACAAATATGCGCATTATGGACAAGACAAAAAAGAAACTGCTCGAAACAGAGACCCAGGAAGAAGCCACAATGGGTCTGGATTCAGATCATTCGTCGAACGGACAAACGCTTTTTCCGGAATTAAACACAGATAATGATACTGGTAACGAAAATGGGGGTAAACGCACACCCGGAGACGATTTTGAAGGCGACGGACTGATCGGAAACTCGCCGCTTGAAGACAAATAGCTGGAATTGGCATCATTTTTTCTATATCGTATTAACACTAACTACATTAAACATTAGAAGCCATGAAAAACGTAATTTTAATTTTAGCAATAGCAACGGGTCTCTCGGCATGTACGTATAATGCAAAGGATGAGGCCAAAATGAAACAACAGGCAATGGCAGCAGTAAGGGACAGTTTGAAACTCGATAGTTTTAAACGTGCCGAAGCTCAGCGAATAGAAGATGAGCGCGTAGCAGCCAGGGTAAGACAGGAAACTCAGGCCCGCGAAGCCCAGGAAAAACGTACACTGCTCTTGTCAGAGCGTAACGACCCTGCACCAGCTCCAAGGACTTACAGTGAACCTGCTGCGCAACAGAAAAAAGGATGGAGTTCTGCGGCTAAAGGAACTGTGATCGGAGCCGGAGCCGGAGCACTTGGTGGCGTGCTCCTCGATAAAAAAGATGGACGTGGAGCCATCATAGGTGGTCTGGTAGGTGCCGGAACCGGTTATTTGATCGGCCGTGACCGTGACAAGAAAAACGGTAGGGTGCAACCTAAAAACTAGGCTGTTCAATTTGCCACAAGGTAAGGATATAAAAAGGTCGCCACAACTTAAACAGCTGGCGACCTTTTTTATTTTAAAAATGCGCCTCACAGAATAATTATGCAGGTATTTCCATAATTTATTATGAAATAATTCGTATGTTCGTTTTACAAAATATTCTAAAATTTCTTTTACAACAGGCATGGCTAAAAGGCAGATATTGATAGTTGATGACGAAGTCAGCATCCTTAAGTTGTTAAACTTTGTTCTTTCAAGCCAGTACGACCTGATCATCAAGACAAGTGGGGTAGAAGCTATCAGCTGGCTGGAAGAAGGGAATTCCCCGGAGCTTGTTATTTCTGACCTGGAAATGCCTTATTTCGACGGCAGTTCATTTATTTATAATCTTAAAATTAGCGGCTATTACCGCGATACACCGGTGATTATTCTATCTGGAGCCAGCAATCTTCCAGAGAGAGTGTCGCAGATGCCTTTTACGCTTGACGACTTTATCCAGAAGCCCTTTAACCCGGCACAATTAAAGGAGGCTATTTCAAACGTTTTTGCAAAATATGATTCAAACAGAAGCTAATTTATCATCGGCAGCTAATAAATCTATCAAACTGTTACTCTCAGCTCCGTCATTTGCCGGAGAATTGTTGCCGCAGTTGCAGGCTTCTTTCGATGTGCATCTGGAGGCAAACATTGAGGGGGTCGATAATTATTTGAAAGACCAGTCTCTTTATTCCCTTCCCGATGTGATATTACTGGAAGTTGCTGATCCGGCTGCATGCTTTAATTACGTTGGCAAGCTTAAGGAGAATTTACTTCTGCGCGGACTCGTCATCATACTACTTGCGAATAAGCCCGACAAAGCACTACGTGCTCAGGCGATGCAACTTCGCGTGAACGATCTTTATTACGCGCCTATCCCGGTAAAAGATCTGTGTGAACGCATATTTTTCCTGGTTAAGTTTAAGCTGATCAAACCTCAGCTTTCTGACCTCTCCAATATAGATTACACTTATAAGATGCCTTTCCAGAAACGTCTCTTTGATATTGTCGCTTCTGGTTTGGCCCTGCTTATTCTGTCACCCTTGTTGCTTCTTGTCGGAGTTATTGTTGCCCTGGAATCCAAAGGACCGGTTATATTTAAGAGCAAACGCGTGGGTACCGGATATAAGGTTTTTGACTTCTATAAATTCCGTTCTATGCGCCAGGGCGCCAGTGATGAATTGAAGCAGCTCTCGGAAAACCTCAACCAGTATGACAAGTCCGAGACCGGAAATACCACATTTGTTAAACTTAAAAACGACCCGCGCATCACACGGTTCGGTAGTTTTATTCGCAAATACAGTATTGATGAACTGCCCCAGCTTTTCAACGTGCTTATCGGAGATATGTCGCTGGTGGGAAACAGACCCTTGCCATTATATGAAGCAGAAATGTTAACCTCCAATGAATGGACGATGCGGTTCCTGGGACCGGCCGGACTAACCGGTTTATGGCAGGTAAGCAGGAGAGGTAAGGCTGATATGTCAGAGCGGGAACGTAAGAAGTTAGATAACTTTTATGCACAGAACCATTCCTTCTGGTTAGATCTTAAGATCCTGCTAAAAACCCTTCCCGCTGCAGTGCAGAAGGAAAAGGTTTAAAGCAATAGAATTATTTGTCGTTGCAGTTCTGACGGGTTATATTGACGCCGTTCAGGATCACGTCGAATTCTGTTCTCCTGTTAAGCTGCTGATCTGCCTCCGAACAAGGAACACCGTCGTAGCACCTGTTCACCAACCGGGTTTTACCGTAATATTCAACCTTAATTCTTGAAGGTGAAATACCCCTTGATACCAAATAGCTCTTTGAAGATTCTGCTCTTCTGAGCGACAAGCTCCTGTTGTAGGCCTCTGATGCGCGGCTATCGCAGTGACTGGAGGCGATAATGGTAATTTCCGGGTATTTATTCATAAGCGATACCAGTTCATCCAATGCAGGTCTTGCATCAGGGCGAATGTCGGAACGATCCAGGTCGTAATAAATGTTCTGAACCGCAAATACCCTTTTCAAAGAATCACAGTTGTTTAGCACATACTGCTGAATATTCTCGGTCTTGAACAGATATATATCCCTGTTGATCACACTGTCCTGAGTAATACCGATGGATGAAACAAACCCGATCTGATTAATATATCCGAGTTTTTGCGCCGTCACCTCATAATCCATCTCGCGAGGCAGCTCGCGTTTAAATTCTCCTTTAGATCCTGCACGTATCGTGTCTGTACCATCCAGATGGTGCATCAGCAGCCGACTTCCCGCAAGCGGAAGCCTGGTCCGCCCATCCCTGATCGTTCCTTGAAACACGATGGAATAGGTTGATTTTCTGAAGGTATAAATGTCATCGTTTCCACGTCTGTTGGAACTCAGGAAGCCGCCTTTGCCGTCTTCGTTCACGATCATACCAAAGTCGTCTTTAGACGAATTGATCGGCGCTCCCATATTCTTGGGGTCAGACAATGGCCGCATTTCTTTCAACGCCACCTCGAACATGTCAAGGCCACCTAAACCAGCGTGTCCCGTAGAAGCAAAATAGAGTGTGTTATCTTTATCAAAATAGGGGAACATTTCGTCTCCCTCCGTATTGATCTTCTTACCCAGGTTCACAGGTCTCGTCCACTGCCCATAGCCCGAACGCACGCAGTAATAAAGGTCAGAGCCACCATAACCACCCGGACGGTCGGATGAGAAGATCAGAATATTTCCATCTTTACTTAGTGTCGGGTGACCAGTAGAAAACTCATCGCCATTGTAGGGGAACTCCGTAATCTTACCCAGATTCTTGCCCGAAACGGTATAGAGTTTCAGCTTGTTTATACCTTCTTTGCTAGTTCGGGTACGGCCCTTATAGTAATTGTTACGGGTAAAAATAATGGAGCCGTCAGGAAATGCCGCTGCCGAGCCATCGTGAAATTTCGAGTTAAGGGCTCCCTTCAACAGTGTAAGATTAAGCCCCTCCTCCAGGATCAAGCCCAGGGTATCGCGCTCGAGCGAAGTATTATACTGGCCAAGGGTTTTCGTGTCATTGCTTGTCGGAGCAGTATCATCATCATTGAACCGGTAAAGCCTGTTGTCCTTATTCTGGGCTATCGCCATAATACTGTCGGGATCTACCACCTTAACGGCAGAAAGGGTAGGGACAACATATAAACTGCTGAAAGGCGTATTGTCCCATTGAAATATGCGCCGCGATAATTTCTTAGTCTGCCTGTTGCTCGTGAAAATCAATCCGCCATTATAAAAGGCCGGAGAATAGTCCGAACCCTGGGAGTTCAGGTTAGTAAAACCAAGCTTCCAATTGCCAATATTCTTATTAAGCTGGTTCAGGTTCGAACTCGCAAAAGCAGCAGCGCGCTTGTCGGTCGGAATCATGCTGAAATATTTCCTGTACCAACCTTCCGAACGTTCATATTGCTGATTATTAGCCAGTGCTTCCGCATAGTGAAGCGCCCATTCCGGTTTCAGGTTTTTTTGCCGGCTCAACTTTTCGTACCAGAACAAAGATTCCTGGTAATTTTTAATCATCCGGTAGCTATAGGCGATCATTTCCTGCGCCCGCACATTACCAGTGTCCGCCTTTAGCACGGAAGAAAGCTCCTTAATTGCCGATATATATCTGAACGCGTTGAATTCCGTGGTTGCTTTACTTAAATTGACATTACCAGACTGGGAAAAAACGGACGAACCCGAAACAAGCAGGAATACAAGAAGCAATAATTTATTTAAAGTCAATTTCATAGTCTAAAAATATCTTGGAGATAGTATTCTGCCGCCGCCAAAACCGAATTCATACCTCAGCATGATTTCGTGGCTACCGGAATTGAAATTTCTCAAAGCAGTTGTACTGTAATCATAGCTATATCCAATTCTGATCTGAGGGCTCGCCTGCACTTCAATAAGGCCGGCAATATCTGCACTTGTACGATATTGTGCGCCTATGCCCACCACATCCTTAATCCAAAGCGTAGCATTGATGTCGGCTTCAACCGGAGCACCCTTTACACCCTTGATCAAAAAAGAGGGTTTAAATTTGAAATCATCATCCAGGTCGAATACATAACCGCTGGCCAAAAACAAGTGCATGTATTGCGTGTTTCGGAGATCACTATTGGGCGATTCAAATTCAGTAAGCCGGTTTTTGGCAATATCCTGAGCCGACAATCCAACATAAAACCTGTCCGAATTATAGTAAACGCCCGTACCAAAATTGAACAGCACTTTATTGATGTTATAGCTGAAAGCCGGATCATAAGCCCCGGTGTTCAAATTTACAGAGGTATAATCGGCCCTGTACTGAAGCACATTACCTTGAATACCAAATGCAAGCGTACCCTGATCCATACGAATCCTGTACGCGCCGCTAAATACAGCCCCGTTTGTTTGCGTTATCCCGAGGCGGTCGGTCACCAGCTGTATCCCCAAACCGATGGTTTTGTCGTACACCGGTGCGTCCAGTGTTAGCGTGCCTGTTCTCGGTGCGCCTTCAATGCCAGTCCACTGATTACGGTAAAGCGCAGTAGCCGAAACAACGTTCCTGCTTCCCGCATATGCCGGGTTGATGGCCAGCGTATTAAACATATACTGCGTGTACATGGGGTCCTGTTGAGCTTTCAGGCCGAGTGTGGCAGCAAGGAGGGTAGCTGTAAATATGGTTTTGAAAACTAATTTCATGTTATCTGTTAATAGTGATGTATCCAACTTTTCTATCTTTTCCGTCGAGTATAATGACATAGTAATATGTACCTGGAGGAACATCGTCGCCCACATACAGCCCCTCAGTAGTTTTCCCGTTCCAGTTATTTTGATAATCTGTCGAACGATAAATCCTGTTACCCCATCTATTGAACACCTCGAGCGACACCCGTTTGCCTAGCGCATTTTCAATAACGAAGAAATCATTGATACCGTCATTATTTGGAGAGAAACCTCCAGGAATCTTGAGATCGAGTTTGGTTAGGGTAACCGGAGTCAGTACAGAAGGAGATACATCGCCCGCAGTTATCGGATCGGGGTTGAAACCGTTTGTCGACTGGTCGCTCACCTGGCTGCCATCGCCGGCAGATATACCCTCCACGGTAGCAAAGTTATTGAACAAACCTTCTTGCTTATTAAGTACAACACGCACTTCCATATCTACCGTTTCCTTGGTCAGACCCGCAAGGGTACTTGCCGGAAGCAACATATTGGTCACACTGTTCCCATTATAAGCCTGATTTATTCTCAACGTGCTCGTTCCTGAAGTTGTAATGTTAACAATCTGGTAGGTAGCATCCGTAAATGCAAGGCTCAGGTTATCGAACAGTCCTACATTATTGACAGTTACATCTCCATAATTCACCATCGTGAACCTGTACCGCACGCTATAACTTCCGTCCGCATTTTTTGTGGTCGACACCATAGCCTTGGCCAAACCGATCTTCGCAGGAGCAGTAACCGTAAGGGTCACCGTAGCAGGTGGCGACTGATTACCGTTCGCAT
Organism: Pedobacter faecalis; assembly: GCF_030182585.1. NCBI lineage: Bacteria > Pseudomonadati > Bacteroidota > Sphingobacteriia > Sphingobacteriales > Sphingobacteriaceae > Pedobacter > Pedobacter faecalis. The sequence continues at coordinate 230,520 of NZ_JARXOW010000001.1, forward strand.
CCACAATCACATAAGTGAACTCATCTGGTCCTGAATACCCCGGGTTCGGTGTATATATAGGCCTACCTGTAGCCGGATCAATCGAGATCGTGCCATTTGTTGGCGGATTGGTAATCACGAAAGAACCACCGGTAGGGATCGGGATGTTGATAATAACGTCGTCGTCGGTGGAAACTGGGATATTCAAAGAAGGCGCAAAAAGAAGCACCGCAACCGTTGGGTTAGAAGGGCTCACGTCTCCCGGAGTCGTAGGGTCAGGTGTCAAACCTGTAGTCGATACGTCTGTCGTAGTTGCCCCGTTATCGGCCGATTGTCCCTGCGCCGTTGCAGAGTTGGTATAAGTACCCGTCTGCTGGTTACCACTCACAGTAATCTCCAGTTCCACCTGCTCTTTAAAATTAGCCGCAAGTGTACTTGTATTAAGCATTAACTGGGTAACCGTATTTCCATTGTAGTTAGCGTTCGTCCTTAAAGTACCTGATCCGTTGATACGGTTCACCGTCACCGTTCGGCCAGGGAACGCCGTAGCCAGGTTGTCGATCAAACTTAAGTTATTTATGGCGACATCCCCGTAGTTCACCATAGTGAACAGGTATATCAGTCTGAAACTACCATCCTGATTAGCCACCGTAGAGATCAGCGCCTTAGCCAGACCAATCCTCGCAGCCCTTTTCACCGTTAGCGTTACCTTGCCTGGAGGCGACTGATACCCATCTTCATCTTCGATTACATAAGTGAAGTCGTCAGGGCCGGTATATCCAGGGTTAGGCGTGTAGATTGGTTTGCCTGTAACAGGATCAAAAGTTATGGTGCCATTCTTTGGAGGAACAGTAATGATTACCTTACCGCCGGGGGGAATAGGAACGTCGATAACCGTTGGCGTGCCTGTTGGTGCATCTATAGTAATATCCGGAGCCGGAATTGCAGGGTTAATAGTTACATTTACAGTAATCGGATCAGATTCAACAGCATCAGCAGTTCTAAGTACATAGGTAAATACATCTGTGCCAATGTAACCGGCCTGAGGGGTATATCTTATTTCGCCTGTCGGTGTTATCGTAACAGTACCCCGGGTTGGATTGGCATTAACAAGGACTGTTGTTCCCGTTTTATTAAGGTCATTGTCTTTTACAGGTATGGTAACTGCGTTATCACGTAAAGTAGTAACATTGTCGGTCGAACCAACCGGCTTTACAGTAACATTAACCAATATCGGATCAGATTGAAGTCCATCCGCTGTCTGCAGAAAATAGGTGAAATTATCCAGACCAGCATAACCTGTGGCCGGGGTATAAAGCGGCTGGCCTGATGAATTAATCACCACGGAACCATGAGCCGGTTGAGTAGTGCCCGGAACAACAGTGGTCCCAGTACTGCTCGCGTCATTGGTCTTAACTGGAATAGTTACCGCCGTATTTGCATTGGTGGCGATATTATCAGTGCTACCTACCGGCCTTACGTTTATTGTAACGGTAATCGGATCTGAAGTTACACCAGTGCCATTCCGCAGAATGTAAGTGAAGGAATCTTTCCCGCTGAAGCCGGTTTGAGGTGTGTACAGGATTGTTCCGTTGGTATTGATGGTGATTGTTCCGTTCGCTGGATCCGTACCTCTTGTTAAAGTTACGCCGGTTTTATCAAGGTCATTATCCTGTACGGGAACAGTAATAGGACTTCCGGCGAGTGTTGTTGCAATGTCCGGACTTCCTATAGGCTTAGCATTTATTGCGACATTTACGGTGGCGTTGTTACTTTCTGTACCGTTGACGTCTTTTACAGAATAGGTGAACGTATCGTTACCGCTGTAGTTGTTGGTCGGAGTATAGGTAATCACCCCAGTGGCATTATTTATCTGGAGCGTACCGTGCTGCGGTGGTGACTTAATTGTAATCGAACCCACGTTTATTGTTGTATTTCCATCCGGGTCCGTATCATTGCTAAGTACTGACATATCGATTGCCGTATTTAGATTCGTCCGGTAAGAATCGTCATTTGCAATAGGCGCACTATTTACTATAATCTGCATATCGTCGGTAAGGTCACACCCTGCTCCTGAACTGATCGTCCATCGGAAAATATAGGTGCCGGCAGTAAGATTGCCAACCGAAGTATTGTTTTGATTTTGGTTTACAAATGTCGCTACGGTAGGGCCACTGATTTGAGACCATCTTCCCGTGCCTGATATTGCCGCGTTTCCACGCATCACATAACTTTGAGGCGTTCCGGAGGCTATGAGGACCTGATCGGGACCTGCATCCGGTGTAGTCGGTGCGCTTACGTAGTTTACTGTGATCTTAGCAGAGTTGGATAACTTACCGTAATTATCCCTTACTGTGTAGTTCGCCTCCACACTTCCAACGAAAGGTGCATCCGGTACGAATTCCACAATCCCAGTGGAAGTCAATGTAAACACCCCGCGCCCCGGCACAGTATAGCTTGTTTGTATGCCAGCTTGATTTGGATTAAGGTCTATTGACGCTGCGTTTATGGCTCCGTTTGGATTATTGGTAATATCGTTGTTTATTATGTTAACGATGGCACTATTACTGCTACACGACGTTAAGACATCGTTATTAGCTGTTGGAGGTACCAAACTTGCGTCATCAAATACATCAATATCGACGTTTCTAATCTCATGGTAATTTGTCTGATTTCCGGTTGAAGAAGCCAAGCCGTATCTGAGAAGAGGCGGTGCGGGTTCATTGTAGTGATAATTGTCAATCACCGTAGTTTCAATGTTTGGAGTTCCCCCTCTAATAATTTTTACAGTGATTCGATATCCTACCACTGGATCTGGAGCAAGATCGATCTTTACCCTCCTATATCCTGATGAGGCAGGATTAGATTGTCTAGACGTAGCGTTTCCGACAAGGGAGAACGCATTGCCAGGAATTGCGGAAGTCTGTACTGTAGTAAGAAACCTATAATTGTTAGGCTCCAAAGCAGCTCCATCACCTTTGCCTCTTAATGTTACTGACCCAGGTCTCGTGCCAGCAAATCCACCCTGCCTTCCTTCCGTATTATTTGAAAAGTTTCCATATTCGTCTAAACCAATCGCTAGATAACCTTTGCTAACACCGGGAGAGATGGGCGTGGTAGTCGTTATTTGAGCGTAACCAAGGGACCCACCGAATCCACCGATAACAAAAGGGCTTGCTGTCGCATCAAAAAGAAAAAAACTTATGCCGTCAGCTCCACTACCTCCGTAAACATAGTATTCTAATTCAACTTTTAGTCCGTTACTTGAAGGAAAATTTGAATTACTATAGATATATCCTTTTTGATTTCTTGAATTGTTAGTAAGCCTCAGATAACCGTCTCCATCCGGATCTAACGGAGTGCCGGTATGCGTTTGTGTTGGTATGTCAAGTCCACTTCCCCCAGCTGTCAGGAACGCAGACGGAGCTCCTCCGAAGGTAATTCCCGGCGCGGTTGACCTTCTGAAACTTTCAAGATAGGGAAATTGCGCAAATGTTTTTTGACTGAATATTATGCAAACGAATAAGATTATGCTAGTTTGTAAAAATTTAATCATATAATTATAAGAGTGAATCTGAAAGTATACCCAAAAAGGAAGCCACTTGATCGAATAGTAGCACTTTAACGTTTTTTTTTAGGAAAGGGCTTGTATACAATAACATACGCAAATATAAATTTGGTTTGGAGAAAACGCGAATCTGATATTTATTTATTTTGATTGTGGAAATATTCCCACTATACGCAAAAAAATCCCCACCAAAATCCACAAACATATTTGGAATACCGGACTTAAGCCAGATTAATCAACTATTGTAATCAGAGTGGAGATTTAATCTGCTGAAAACCAGCGTTTTTTTGAAAATCGTATATATAAGTATTTAGTTGGCTTGCGTATGGTATTAGATTTGGATAGATCAACGTGTCTATTCCCGTTTGCCGTAAAATTTGAAATGACATATTTTTTTGGTCTGCAATCAAAAACGTTACCTTTATTTTTTAGTTTTACTATTATTACTAAGCATTATAAATGATAAGAAAAAGAGCCAATCTGTTACTCATCCTGTTTATTTACACACCATTTTTTGCAGAATCTCAGGAAAGCATTCTTAGCGACGTTTCATATCTATACATGGAAAAGTTAATTGCTGCCGCTAAGGAAAATAGTCCACGTAACATTGTTTTCAATGAACAAATTTCTGTAGCTAAAAATAACCTGGCCCAGCAGAAGACATCCTGGCTTGATCCATTTTCTTTTTCGTATATATATAGGTCAAATACTACATTGGATATCGTAACGGCCGATCTACTAAGAGGTTATCAATTGTCTGCCTCGATAAATCCCGGTGTTTTTTTTAAGAAGCCATTTATGGTTAAAGCCGCAAGGGACCAGGTTCAAATAGCTCAGGCAGAGAAAACCGAGTATGACCTGCAACTCGAGTCACTGGTTAAGCAGCGTTATTTGGCTTACCTTCAGAACCTAAACGTCTTAAAACTGCGCACTAGGATAGCGTTGGACAACGAGGGCACTTTTAAGTCTGCGCGCGCAAAATTCGAGCGTAATGAGATTTCATTTGAAGATTACAACTCTGTTTCTATAGCTGTAAATTCAGCATACGAATCCAAAATTATCGCCGAAGCAAATCTAGCAATTGCTAAAGCTTCTTTAGAGGAACTTACAGTTAAGAAGCTTGAGGAAATAAAATAATGGAAGAATTTAGAAATTTTCTGCGCTTATTGAGAAGTCGGATCCTTCTTTTGGTTATGATGCCGGTAATCGCTATCATAATCACATTTTTTCTGGTAAGAAACATGCCCGATTCCTATAGTGCGCAAGCTCAAATTTCAACTGGGATTGTAGACAATTCCCAACAGTTCATACTCGAAGCAACCGGAGGTTCAAATTACATGCAGGTAAGTCAGGAGTTCAGTAATCTTATTGAGATGATGCGCATGAAAAAAATCCTGGATATGGTTTCCTACCAGTTGATTATACATGACTTGACACATACCGATACCTACAGATCCAAAAGCCAGGCTATCAACGAAACGAGTACGTACAATATCAATAGAGCGATTGCGGTTTACCGTGCTAAGTATGCTAAGCGTGAGGGCTTGAATTTATGGGATAAGGATCAAAATGGGATGTATAGGCTGCTTAGGTCTATGCGTTATGATAGCGAAAGTTTAAAAGATAAGTTGCGAATAAATCGTTCAGGTGATAGTGACTTTATAAATATCGAGTTTACATCCGAAAGTTCAGAGCTTTCGGCATTCGTGGTTAACACGCTCGCTACTGAGTTTATTAATTACTACTCCGAACTGGTGAAAACCAACCAATTTAAGGCAAACACTTTTCTAAAAGCACTCTTAGCTGAAAAGCAGGAGACAATGAATGGCAGGGTTAGCGCTTTAAGAAATTACAAAATTCAAAACCGTGTATTGAACTTGGATGAACAATCAAGTCAGCTATATCAGCAGATTTTACAGTATGATCAAAAAATACAGCAGACAATAGAGAATATTGCCGCCAAAAGCGGTGCATTGAACGAGATTGACCGAAAATTTGACGGTAGGGAGCGCGGATATCTTGAGTCTACACTCACGCGGGTTAATCAAAATCTTCTGAGCACAAAGGCAGACCTGAAATCAATGTATGACGTGTATATCCAAAATGATTTCGATCCCGATTACAAACGTTCTATAGATTCCCTTCAGACTATTTTAAGTGAACAGATAAATACTTCTACAGATCAATTTATATATAATCCTCTTGTTGCGAAACAAGACTTGGTTCAGAAAAAATTGAATCTTGACATCGAATTAGACCTGGCCCGTTACAGTTTGGGATACATGGAGAAAGAACAGGCTAAGCTAAATCAGCAGTTCGATAAGCTGGTTCCCCAAGAGGCTGAAGTGCAATCTATGGAAAGAGATGTTGATATTGCAAGTAAGGAATACCTTGATATTTTAAATAAGTTTAATGCCAGCAGTCTGGAAGCGGGCCTGGATATAAAACTTAAGTTTGTCCAGCCAGCGATGCCGGGGCTCCCTCAGGCGTCAAAGAAGATGCTTTTGGTGATATTGAGTGGGATAATTACATTCGTGTTCTGCCTGTTTATTCTGTTTATACTATTTTTTCTAGACGATTCCGTCAGAACCCCTAAGCAACTGGCTAACGCAACAAAAAGACCTGTTCTGGGAGTGCTTAAGGGAACCTTTAACGATATTTCTAAATTATGGGAAGGTAGAGAAACCAACAAAGGGTTAACTGAGTTCAAAGATCAACTTAGGTCTATACGCTTTGAGATTGATAAGCTTGTCTCAGGAAAAATGCTCGCAATAACAAGTCTAAACGAATCAGAAGGAAAAAGTCTGTTGTCCCTAAGCTTAGCGTATGCCTGGGTTATGACCAAAAAACGAATATTAATTATAGACGGTAACTTCACCAATCCAAACATCAGTAATGTAATTCGCGAGCCTGTGTATCTTGAAGATTTTTTTACAGGCAGCGCATCGATTGATATTCCCATCAAGTCAAACATCACCGTATTGTGCAATAAGGGAGGGGACAAGTCTCTCTACGAAGTGGCGGACAAGGCCAGCATACACAAAGCGTTATATTCCCTATACGATCATTTTGATCTAATCATTGTTGACACTGCATCTTTGAAAGCGCTCAATAAATCTGCAGAATGGTTTGAGTTTTGCGACCATGTAATTGCTGTTTACGAGGGCGGAAAACCTATAGGCGACGATCGTAAGCAATACATTACATACCTGCACAATCTTGATAACAAGTTTATTGGATGGGTGCTGAATAATTCGAAGCGGGTTAGCTAGTGATATGGATGTGCTGGATATAAGTTGGTTTATTATACAAATATTCGTTGGCTTCAATCTAATATGGCCCTTATTACTGTATGTTTTTTGGGTTCTTTTTAGAAGAAAGAGCCGTTTGGTCGTTAAACAGACCACTTTAGAGCCCGACTATGCAGTAATTATTACAGCTTACGAACAGATAGAAAATATACCTTTTGTTGTTAGTTCCGTACTGGCGGCTGATTATCAAAATTATATCATTTACGTTGTAGCTGATAAATGTGATGTCTCTGCCCTTAGTTTCACTGACCAGAGGGTTGTTATTCTTCGTCCTCCTCGGGTATTGTCAAGTAACACAGCCTCACATGAATATGCGTTTGAAAACTTTGCCAGGGCACATCAACATATTACTATATTGGACAGCGATAATCTGGTTCACCCAGATTATTTCAGGCAATTGAATCTTACGTTTTCAGAAGGATTCGAGGCGGTGCAGGGCATTCGTCATGCAAAAAACCTGAACACGACGGTGGCTCGTTTAGACGCAGCAAGAGATATTTATTATCATTTTTATGATGGTATTTTACTATATGAGACTGGTTCTTCGGCTACGCTTTCAGGTTCGGGTATGGCCTTTCAAACAAAGCTTTACGAAGATTTTCTTACTCGAAATAGTGTTAAGGGCGCAGGATTCGACAAGGTTTTACAGCACTTTATCGTAAAAAAGGGGCTACGCATTGCGTTCAATAGACATGCAATTGTATACGACGAAAAGACTTCAAAAGAAGCACAGCTGGTAAACCAACGTTCAAGATGGATAAACACCTGGTTTAAATATTTCAAGTTGGGATTTGATCTTGTTTTCAAAGGTATATTTACATTCAGCCTGAATCGCCTGTTGTTTGGAATTACTTTGCTAAGACCTCCATTGTTCATATTTTTAATTCTGTCTGTCTTTTGCTTTGTGATTAACTTACTGATCAGTCCTTTCCTCGCTTTGTTTTGGCTTATTGGGTTATGTATTTTTGTCGGAGGTTTTATTATTGCTCTAAGGTATTCAAATGCGGACCCAGAGATTTATACGTCATTAAGAAACATCCCTAATTTTGTTTATCTACAAATAAAATCACTTTTAAAGAGTCCGGGCGCTAACAAGCGCTCTGTGGCCACTAAGCATTATGTAAACAGTAATAGTGAAAATATTGACAGTGATGAGAACGGATCCAAAGATTAAAAAGCCATCGAGATTTCAGATAACAGCTCGCGAAAATATGTTACGCATTATTGCTATAGCTATTTGCTTTGTCATTGGTTATTACTTTTTCATAAAACTACTTTTTCTCTAATATTATAAACCGAAAGAATTGGCAAGAGGCTTTCAAAGAATATCTGGGAATGCGTTTCAAATGTTTAAGCAGGTTTTTCTAGTTGAAAAACTGAATAACACATTTGGCTTTATTTTTTTTGGCGTTCTTGCTTTGCTTATAGGCTGGTCAATTGCGACACAGAATCAACTAGGCTTGGCGGCAATGGCTATTATAGTTTTGCTTCCGGTTGTCTATTCTATCGTTGTCTTTCCGAAATTCGGTATCATTCTATTATTGGTTTCCGCGTATTTCATCATGTTTTTGTTAAGGTTAAACTTGGTCAATTTCCCTCTTGGAACAGTAATGGACATGATACAGGCACTGTTGATTCTGGGTTTTTTTATCAAACAGAAATATAACCCCGACTGGAAAATCTTTAGAGATCCAATCGGGATATTAGTATTAATATGGGTAGCGTATAATGTAATTCAATTTGCTAACCCCACAGCAGAGTCAAGACTCGCGTGGGTGTATACCATTCGATCTACAGCCGCGGTAATGCTGATGTATTTCGTCTTTGTTTATCACATTCGAGATCTAAGTTTTATTCGACTATTATTTAAAATATGGCTAATACTTGCACTAATTGGTGCCCTGTATGCTTTAAAACAACACCACATCGGTTTTTTCGACTTTGAGGAAGCCGAGATAAACAGCCCCCGTCTTAAAAGGCTCCTTTTTATCGGCGGTGTATGGCGTAAGTTCTCGATCTTTTCTGACCCTGTCGCCTTCTCGTACAATATGGTGACGGCAAGTTTGTTCTGTATAACCCAATTATTGGCAAATATCAGCAAAACAAAAAAAATAGTATATGCGATATTGGTAATTACATACGTGTATGCTATGCTGTTATCCGGGACAAGAGGTGCTTATGTCTTGATACCGGCATCTATGTTCCTTCTTGCAGTACTTAATCTTAATCGGAAAATACTTATCGTTTCCATTTTAACATTTGGATTTTTAGCAGCGCTTATCTATGCGCCTGTCGGGAGCCCGTCTATACGCAGGTTTCAGTCCGCTTTTAGGCCATCGAATGATGCATCATTTAACGTGAGGGCAATCAATCAGGCAAGACTGCAGCCCTACATCAGGTCCCACCCATTTGGAGGTGGGTTGGGTGCTACAGGTGGTTGGGGCGTTAGATTTGCCCCTCATTCTTATCTTGCACAGTTTCCTCCCGATAGTGGATACGTGAGGGTTTCTGCAGAATTGGGGTGGATAGGATTGTTGTTATTATGTACATTATTTTTCATAATTTTAAAAACAGGTATAAACAATTATTTCCTGATACGTGACCCTGAGCTAAAATCGTATTGCCTCGCAATGATCTTGATTATTTTTGCGTACATGATTGGAAATTATCCTCAGGAAGCTATTGTTCAATTTCCTTCTAATATTTTTTTCTATTTATTTGTAGCGTTAATAACTGTTACACTAAGATTAGATTATACCAGCCGTAAGCCAGATAAATCTTTAATTTAAAAACTTATGAGTCTTTCAAATCTCCCGTCATGGATTCAGGAAGTTAACTTCTCTTTTGAGAAATACGAAGATGTTCCCAAAGAAGTATTTGATCAGATTAATGATCGTCTAGATCATAAGGATAAAAGCGAGCCGCTTGTAAGCATCCTGGTTTCAGCATATAATGAGGAAATAAATGTGTTAAGATGCATTGCATCACTTTCAAAAACAACAACTGAAATTCCTTTCGAAATAATTGTTACAAACAATAATTCTACCGATAAAACGCAACTCACACTCGATGCGCTGCATATTAGAAGCGTATTCCAGCCGATTCAGGGTTGGGGTCCCGCCAGGCAAATGGGACAGGAAAATGCCAGGGGAAAATACATCCTATTGGCCGACGCCGATTGCCTTTATCCCCCAGCATGGGTTGACGAAATGATAAAGGTTTTGTCGAGGCCCGGCGTAGCATGTGTTTATGGCAGATATGCTTTCATACCCGAGCCTGGTTTTCCACGTTGGAAATTAAAGGTTCTGGAGACCTTGAAAAACGTTGTTGCGGAATACCGACATCTGTACCGTCCCTATCTTAACACTTATGGCATCAGCATGGGATATGTCAAGGAATATGGATTGAAGATCGGATTCATTATGGAGAAGGTTAGAGGAGAAGATGGCAGAATGGCGTTTGACTTAATGACATATGGTAAGATCAAGCAGGTAAAGTCGGAGAAGGCACTGGTGTGGACGGGACCGAGGACATTACAGAAAGATGGAAGTTTTGGCGTTGTTATGATAAAAAGACTAACAAAAGAATTAAAGCGCTTCTTTGTTTTATTGACACCCGAGAAACCTCATGACACCAAGAAATCCGACAACAATTAAATTAACCTTTAATTATGAATTTTGTATTTGTCAGTCTCCAGAGAATCAATACAGACAGAGAATCAACCTCGACAAGTCTAGCAAAGGAACTGTCTAAAAATCATAGGGTGTTGTATGTAAATCCGCCGATTGACAGACGTACGAGATTAAACGAAACGACCCAGGACAAGTTTACTCAAAACCATATCAAAGAAATCAGGTATGGCCTGGAGCCTTTAAAAAAGGTCGACCATAATCTGTGGGCACTAAATCCTCCGACCATGATAGAGTCGATCAACTGGATTCCTAGCACTATTTTATTCTCTTTCCTTAATTTCTATAACAATAAGCGGCTGGCTGGCGACGTAAAGGAGGCAATTTCGGCAATTGGCTTTCAGTCATTCATCATCATTAATGATAAAGACATGTTTAGAAGTTTTTATCTTAAAGAACTCCTCCGTCCCAAATTATATATCTACCTGGATAGAGACTATACGCTCGGTTTTGATTATTGGAAGCGTCACGGTACTTCGCTGGAACCTAAGTTAATGGCCAAGAGTGATGGTGTGGTTTGCAACTCTCTAGATTTCAAAAAACGGGCGGCTCGATTTAATCCGAATAGCTATTATATTGGGAATGGTGGCGGTATACAAGAAGACATAGCTCTCACATCGCTTGTCAAACCAGACATTCTCAAACAGTTAAAAGGAACGATTATAGGCTATGTAGGTGTGCTTACCGCGCATCGTCTTGATATATCTTTAATTGAGCGATTGGCAACTCACTTCCGGGATGCTAGTCTTGTCCTGATCGGTCCGGAGGATGATGAATTTAAACGGAGTAATCTCCATAATCTGGAAAACGTAATCTTTATTCCAAAAAAAGATAAAAACGAAATTCCGGCCTATGTATACTATTTCGACGTCTGTATTAATCCGCAAGTTGTAAACGAAATTACATTAGGCAACTTCCCATTGAAGATAGTTGAATATCTGGCAATGGGCAAACCTGTTGTGGCAACCACTACAAACACCATGGAGGAAGTGTTTTCCAGGCATACATATTTAGCAAGTACGCCAGATGAATTCATACGAAAGATTCAGGTAGCTTTAAATGAGGATACTCCCCAACGTGCAGACGAAAGAAAAATCTTTTCAAGACAATTTAGCTGGCGAAACGTAACTGATGAACTTCTGAAAGCAATACACGATATTGAACGCAATGGAAAAAAATGAAAAAATAACAGTGGTAACTGTTTGTGATACGCATTACCTCATTTTACTTGCGGCATTGGCAAAATCTATTGAGCTTAATCATAAAACAGAAGAAAAAATAGAACTGATCATTGTGGAAGATCGGATCTCAGCGTCGAACAAGCGTAAGTTTGAGCTCGGAATCGACAATAAGGTTATTAATGTAACCTGGCTCGCGATGTCCGATGCCATCCCCGCTCAAATGCATATGCCGTCCGATAAAAGTTCCTACCCGCTAAATATATACGTGAGAGTATTCATTCCATGGTTTGTTCGCGAGGATGTATCCCGGGTGATATACCTGGATGTGGACATGATCATGCTGGGTGACGTTAGTGAACTTTGGCGTATGGATATACAGGGATTTCCACTTGGGGCAGTACAAGATCCGAGGATAAAGACCGCAGATAATCCTTGGGGAGGAATTAAAAACTACAAAGAGTTGGGCCTTTCTGCAGATACTAGATATTTCAATACGGGTCTATTAATCATTGATACTGAATCATGGAGAAAGCATGACATTTCACAAAAAGTACTCATTTGCGTCCAGCGAAATCAAGCTTATTTGAACTATCCTGACCAGTACGCGCTCAATGTAGTTTTAGCAAACAACTGGTTTAACCTTGCCGATCCATGGAATCATTTCGTAACATCGGGTGATCATATACAGGCAAAAATAATCCATTTCGTAGAGCGGAAACCTATATATACCTCCTACAATAACAGTAAACATTTCCAGAACTTGTTTTATTCGTATCTGGAGCAAACTGCCTGGAAAGGCACGCCCAAAATCGGTGAGGTTTCAAGATATTTAAAAAAAATAAAAAACTTGCTTAGCAAATTTATAAAAAAATAGAACTGTATTATGGGGTTGATTTCCGGGATAGCTGACAGGATACAGCGTTCTCCTTTTTTAAAGTCTGGTTTGGCTGTTGCGGCGGGTCGGGGCACTGTCATAGCATCCAACTTCCTGATATTCTTTATTCTTGTTCGAATGTGCAGCCCGGAAGATTTCGGGACATGGGTTCTGTTTACCACAATTACCACAATATTTGAAGTGGCTAATACAAGTTTTGTGAATAATGCGATTATTAAGTATTATAATGAATATACGGGCGGTAGAAGAGCAGTTTTTATTTACAACGCATTTCTTTTATGCCTGTTTCTTATCATTTCCATCGGACTACTGGAACTGGCATCAACCTTTGTACTCGATAAGATATACGATTCTGCCGAACTTATTAAACTCATGTACTATGCACCTGTATTGCTGATATTTTCAGGACTGATCAATTTCGTGAATTGTTTAGAACAAGGAAATATGCGCTTTTACGGCCAGCTTATATCGTCCGTTCTGCGTTCAGGAATATTTATCGTCTATTTGGTTTATATTTATCTGCACGGTAAGCAGTATTCACTGCTGAGCTTCTTAACGGTCAACATAGTTTCTGGCCTGATTGCGGCAATTATAACTATCATCACAACGAGGCAATTTATTTCCGTCGCTAGATTATTTAGGCCAGACATTATGCGAAAAATAGCCAAATATGGTTTCTTTACATTTGGTATAGAAGTGATAGGGCAGGTATCGAACAACATAGGCCAACTTATATCCGGAGCTTTGCTCTCTCCAGCAGCCGTTGGTGTTATAAACGTTGCGAACCGAGTACTCCAGTTTATTGAGTTGCCCCTGCAATCCGTGTCAACTGTACTAATGCCAAAAGGAGTAAAAACATTGAAGGATGAGGGTATCGACGGAGTAAAAGGCTTGTATGAAAAGTCGTCAGCTCTAATAGTCGCCGTTATGCTACCAGTCTTACTGTTACTCTTTGTATTCTCCGACCAGGTAGTCTATTTGATCGCCGGGAGGGATTTCATCCAGGCATCCATATTATTAAAGATTACTGTAGTTTACAGCCTGTTCAAACCATTCGGACGTAACGCGGGTGTAATGTTAAACGCAATGGGCAGAACAAAAATTAATTTTTTTATGGTACTAATACCCACCGCCCTAAATCTTTTTTTGAACTATTACTTAATTAAACACTGGGGTGTCATAGGATCACCAGTGGCGACTCTAATCGCAACGCTTGTAGGGTTCACTTTCAACCAATATATCTTAGGTAAAATAGCGGGCGTAAGCATAATTAATATTCTGGCTGAAATCAGTTCTTATTATCAATTTATCTTTAAATTGGGCTCAAAGAGATCTAATTAAATCCATGGTTATAGCAACAATTACAAGCGGTCTCGGAAACCAGTTATTCCAATACGCTTTAGCGAAACATATTTCAGTGAAGAATGGTACTCCGCTGGTTCTCGATACAAGGTTTTACCGATCTGACTACGCTAAAGAAAGCCAGCGTGGATTTAAGTTAGATAACTTCAACATACATTACAAGCCCCTGACTAAACAAGTTGAGTATTTCCTGAAATTCACTAAATTGTTCAAACGCCAGACACTGCATCCTTTTTTTTCAGCAAAAATTGAAGATTATTACCACTATAATCCCGATGTTTTAAGAAAGTTGAACCCGCACATTATTATTAAAGGCTATTGGCATTCGGAAAAATACTTTAAAGACATATCAGGTATAATAAGAGATGATTTAAAATTTACAAATACTCCAAGTCCGGAGTTTGCTCACTTTTATGAAGAGCTTAAACAAGCAGCAGTGCCTGTATCGATACATGTCCGCCGCGGTGATTATGTGAGTCATCCTGAGTTTAGTAAGACTTTCGGATTTGTCGGTTTGCCTTATTACGAGCATGCAATTCAAAGCATCAAAGAAAAATATCCTGAAGCGAGATTTTTCATTTTTACGGACGACCAAAATTGGGTTAAAGAGAATTTGAAACTGGAATCTAGCGCGATATATGTTGAAAATACTGGTGAAAACGCAGATATAGACGACCTTCATTTGATGAGTCTCTGCCACCACAACATTATCGCAAACAGTTCTTACAGCTGGTGGGGAGCTTGGCTAAACAGTAATCCAGATAAGACTGTTCTAGCGCCAAAAAACTGGTTTAAGAACCAGCCAAATTGGAATACGAAGGATCTGTTACCATCAACATGGCAAACCATCTAAAGATGAAAAAACTAGTGCTAAAGTTTCTTTTCGTAGTGGCAAGCATCCAGTATCCTAGGATACGAAAGGACTATCGTTATTTCATTAGGGATAACTACTATGCCCGTTTAAGGCAGATTAGATTCTTCTTTAAGGACTATATCTCAAAAAGCCCATATAAAGAAATTGAGTTTCAAGGTGAGTTTGATCAGGAATTAAGATATGTCATACCTTTTGCCTATTGGCATTATAAAAACGGGACCTTAAAAAAAACGATATCAAGTAAGAATACCAAGCCTTTTTATTTTTTTAGTGATAACCATGAGGAGAGGCACACCAAGAGGATCTGGGAATTAGGATATACTAACTTTGAAATTCCGAATATGACTCATAGTGCTAACTTCAGCTATACGAAATGGACACGTGTACCGTTTAAGTCGCATTACGCCAACAGCCGTTTCAAGTTCGACAAACCAACTTTGATCATCGCCAATAAGTACAATGTCGAATGGGATCAAGCGCCAATCAATTTTTTCAGCCTAAAAACAATTGAATGGATAGTTCAAAACTACTCAGCGAAGTATCAAATTGTATATAACAGGCCTCTATCTACACAGATCGTGTCAGACAATAGCGATACACTAGATCTAAAGGAACATTCCTGGCTGCGGTTAAATTATCCCGAGGTCATTTTAATGAATGATTTGTTTGATACTTATAAAGATGAAGTTGAGAACTTCAATCACCTACAACTTTTGGTATATGCAAACTGTGATCATTTTATTTCTGCACATGGTGGAACAGCAGCCTTTGCAAGCTATTTCGGTGGAAAGAACATAATTCTTTCCAAGCGCGGTATTGAACATGAACTTCGTGAATTTGAGACCATATTACCAGCACTATCTGGCTGCAAAATTTATCATGCGAAATCAGAAGAGGAAGTTATTCTTTTGCTATCGGACCATTTTTGACTCTTATAGGCTTAGTAATTACGTGGAGTGGGGGTAACTTCAGGACCATGCACATATTCGACGTCCATTGAGCGATTATTTCCAAACAGGTTGTATAGAAGCAAAAGAGCCCGAATATTCGGGCTCTTTGGTATATTAAAAAATCTTGCGGGTCGACCTGCTTATCTTGTATAAATCTTAGAGGTATTTCTATAGCCAGATGCAGTACTGCTATACCAATCTTTAAAATGCGCGTTGCCAGAATTTGCCCATGGCGTAAAATGCATATATGCTGTAGAAATATTGGCTTCCTCAACTGGATACTCAAAATTTCCGATGAAATTCAGTGCAAACGGCCTGTTGTCATTTGTAAGATAGTATTTGTTATTAGCCGGGATGCTTTTGTCTTTGCCTGTACCAAATAAATTCTGGTCTGCTAAATTTGTAGGCTTCTGATTTACAAGGTGAATCTCATTTCCGCGAACTGAATTACCAATAAGGAATGGGTTAAATGGCACCTGAGCAGTAAAGGCATCAAAGTTCGCCGTTACGAAAGTAAATTTAACTGATACACTCTCGGCTTCATAAGTAGGTGAGCCGGGCTTTGTATTGAGGAAAGCGCCGTTAGTTTTAAACAGTGTTTTGTGATTATCGAAAGGAATGATAACAGTCGACGTTTGTCCACTTTCAGTGCCGTTGGGAGCAAGAGTTATGTAAGAAGAAGATGATAACCTTTGGCCTGTAACACTCGCAATTCCGGAGGCGGCGGTATTAAATTGAATTCCGAAACCATTTGTAAACACCGCGCCGGCAGCCAACGGTTTCAAGTCGCTGATAACATCTTTAACTTTATTGGCATTATCCATAACGAAAGTATATCTGTAACTTAGCACGAGATCGTTAAAGTCATAATCGCCTTCATTCGGCCAGTTATCCTCGAAAGCGAATGTACCCCAAACGTCCTTACTTGGATAGTATTTTTTGTAAACGCGGGCTGGATCATTTGGATATTCATCTACCACATCCGGTACACCATCACCATCAGTATCAGTAATTCTGTCATCGAGATAAGGAATGTCTGTTGGGTCAAGATCAGTTACCGCTTGCGATTGAGCGAAGAACACCAGGTCATTAAAGTCTTGATCGCACGACGGCATATTTCTTCTGATGTCTTCAAAACCTATCATGAAAATCTTGTTGGCGGTGCCGTTACTTTGTAAAAGAACATTGTGCCTTTTCAGGTCAAGTTCAGCTTCCGGATTGAACTTTTCATCAGTATAAAATTTAACTGCACCCGTATTTATGCTTTTATCATTGTTGAATGCATTTTGTATGAGCACAAATCCTATCGATGTTCCTGGTTTAAAGCGTCCAATCTTAACTCTATCGCCAGTTAACATATTTCCTGCACCAGTGCCCCCCAATAAAGAAGCATTAGGGAATATCAGATGAACAGAATCAATCTGAGATGCGGTAGTTGGCTGATGTCCGGTAGGATAAGTATAGTAGCCTAATGTATTTCTATTGTCAGCACCTTCATGCACAAACGAAATCCACACATCAGATAGTGTAGTAACACGAAGATTTGTAGGTGCTTCTGTGGCAAGGTACTCGGGGTGAAGCTCAATACCATTTTTTCGCTCTGGTAACGATGTATTGATCTGTTTCATCAACTCCACGAAATCAATATTTGGTGCATTAGGCAACACTCCATTCGGTCTGCCTAATGCGTCATAATTTGCAGGATTATATACATATACAGTACCAGTTGGCCCACCGGCAGAAATAGTCTTGTTTCCCACCACAGATAATTTATTTATACCTGAAGCACCCAAGTTCGTGAAACTTACAGCGCTGGGTACATAATTTGAGCTCACTCCGTTTTCCCCACCAACTGTTGCGTTGAGGCTGCTTCCGCTTAATGCAAACTTAACATGTCTTGCAAGTCCTATATATGCCGGATCTACCACCAGTTGCTCCGTATACGATGGTACAACTAGCGTAGTCTTAATAAAACCGTCCTTGTCAGAAATAGCTTTTGAAATTTCCGATCCTGCTGTAGTGAAATCAGGATTGTAAATGGATACCATAACACCGCTTAAGGGCTTGTTGTTACGCGAAAGTAATCGCACAGAGACATCAACCGACTTAGTGGTCGAGTAATCAAAGCCATCTGGAGCGAACTTTTCATCTGCAACTCCGTCCGGCTGCTGGTCATCTGCATATTTCTTACAACCTGTAACGGCAATCGATGCAACTAGGAAAAAGAGAATTAATCTGTTGGTCATGGTTTATATTCAACTATTGTTCACGCACATAGTGAAATAATTATTCCAACTGTGGTTAATTTCTGTAAATAATTGATTTACAGTATATTAAAAATTAATAAGCAGTGCAATGTGGTGTCAGTAATACCCAATGTGTGATAAAAATTTCTCACATTGGGTATTCGGTTAGTGCCAATTTATCATTCCAACATACACGCTGTCGGAAATTTGCTGGTGGTCATAACCTATAAACGAGCAGTACACATGCAGTTCTGTATTTTTCATCTGCTGAGGCAATTCCATTGTTTCCCCGCCTTGGTGGTTACATGCGCCTCCAATTTTAAACATCGACTGATCTATTTCAGGAGCGTAAACCAGCAGCATGATCTGGGCATTTCTTTCATACCAGGAACGGGCATATGGTTGTTCCCAGGTTAGCAAAAGTGAGCTGCCAACAATCTGAAGAGCCGGGTTAATGGGCTTTGGTAAATTGCCCTGTGTCAGTCTTGCCTTGCTGTAAACCATTTCAATGTTTGGATACTCGCCTTGCGTCGCATGGAGTAACTGGTAAGACTTAGCTGCATTATTTGCTGTAATACCTTTAAGCTTGCCATCCAATTTAAAGCCCACACGGATATATGGAGTCATACTTCCTAAGAATCGACTTATCACCGCCATGCGCCGTCGTGTCGCCGCCTGCTTTGCAGAAGGCCTCTTCGTACTCTTCCTTCTGCGTTTTCTGATGAAGTATTTACCATTCCTGATATAACCTTCAAAGTCGCCTGCCTTACCCGAAAGGCCTCCCAGCAATCCATTAATTAGACTCGCCATTTTTGTAGAATTAGATTTTAAAAAAACTGAATTAATTTTGTTGTCCCGTAAGTCAACTGAACAAACATAATATCAGGAGATGCATAAAAGCGAAGGACCATGAAAATTTGCCGGAGTTTTCCGTTGATTTTCTGGTTATCCGGAAAAATGTTCAATTGACTTGGTACTGGTTTGGCAGGCCTTGCTGTCCAGCTGCTATCCAGCTATTGAACAGTTGTTGACCAGTACCCAAACAGACTGAACTGGTTATTCTCTGATGGGTAGCCGTCTGGTATCTGGTTTATATTGTCATTCAGAACAATATCCAACTGCGTGTTTTCTAATAATATAGGTTTATAGGCCTCCAAATTAATTAGAAATAACCCATCACGGTCGGATCACCGTCGCGGTCCCTCCGCATTTGGATCGTCTCAGGACGATGCAAACACGATGCGGAGGCGGAGAGGAGGCGAAGGGAAGACGAAGAGATGAAGCAATTTCAAGCGTGTATGGTTGTCCTTATATAGGTAATTCTAACATACACATTAGCTACAAACAAGCATGTCTCGGGTTAATAAAAAAAGGGCTGCAATTAAAGATGCAGCCCTTTTTTTATCTGAGTCAGGTTTTCCTGATTATGGAGTGTAAAGTTTAGCGGTGTTCTTAGAACCTGTGGAATACCAGTTCGCACTTTGTGCACCGCCGGTAATTGCCCAGTTCGCAAATTCAAGGTATCCCTCAGTTATCGATACGGTTTCTAATGGATATACGAAATTAGCAACCGGCACCACAATCGCCCACGGCAGGTTATTGGCTGTTCTGTAATATTTTCCAGAACCGGATTTGTCGTCCCCAGTGCCAAATAGCGTTGAGTTCGCCTTATTTGTTGGTGTTTTATCTACCAGGTGAGTTTCAAAGCCGCGGCCATATCCAGGTGAGCTGTTCCAAATGAAAGGATTAAAGTTTGCCGTTCCAAATGCCGCCTGATCTGGACCATCAGTGAAGTGTAGTGTTACATTAAATTCTACAACAGGTGATTTTGCAACATTAGGTTGGGTGTTCCAGGTCAACTGTCTTGCACGGCTGTTACTGAAAAGGATCAGTACCGCTTTATCCTGTCCGCTTTCCAATGCGATCTCATCGCCAACAGGACCATCTGTTTTGCTGGTAATGCTCACTTTGTTAGCCGAAACAGGGAATTCTACACCGAATCCATTCTGGAAGTTTCCTCCAGTTGCCAACAGCCTGTAAGTAGCTTTTACATCGACAACTTTATTGTCTCTGTTGGTAATGATTTGGTATTTGAAGTTTACAACGACATCATTTAAATCATAGTCGCCCTTAAGTGGCCAGTTATCCTCAAACGCGATAGTTGAGTTTTCGGAATCTATAACGTAAGCTCTGGTAGCATCATTAGGGAATTTGTCTAAAGTTCCGTGTACGCCGTCGCCATCTGGATCAGTATTTACTGGCGCTGTCCCGATTGTTTCTGGCATGCATGATCCTTCAGGGATGTAGATGGTCGCGTTTGCGGCTTTTTGCGTGGCAGCGCCTTCAAACATGCTGCTAGGCAAAGTTCCAGAGGTATAGACTACTTGCAGTGCGCCGCTAAATTTAGCGCTATTTTGGTGGTTTTGTAGATTAGGGATAGCTTCAGTAATTTTAAGTACAGACATGCTTCCAGTGCCAGTGATCTTCTCGCTGAAACCATCGTAAATTGATTTTGTAACGAATAGTGCACCATTATTGAGGGTAATCTTTCCGCCACTGTTGATGTTAATGGCCTTACCAACCGAAAAATAGCTGTTGTTTGTAATAGGGCCGTTGATTTCGTTTTTATAGCTATCGCTCGTGATAAACCATTTACAGTTATTTATTATGCTACCTCCAGTATTGATATGCAACTCCTTAACGCTCACAGTTCCTCCGTTGGTAAATACGCCTTTTAAAATCATACGGGAATTGGTTGCTGTGAACGTACCGCTATTAGAGGTCGTAGTTGCATTTCCGTTATAAGTTATCTCAGCACTATTTAATGTCCATGTACCTGAGTTCACAACCGGGCCGTCCAAAGTCGTATTTGCACTGCCTTGGAAATTCATTGTTCCTGAGTTAGTCAGTGACGATATGGCCAGCAGGTTGTTCCCAGATTTTGTCGTCAACGTACCGCCATTGTCAACAGTTGCAGCCGTGTTGTTGTTTCCGACATTAAAATTACCATTTACGGTAAATGTAGAAGTATTCGCTACAGCAGTTCCTCCTTCGGGTGTAAACTCTCCACCAACGGTTAGAGGTCCCTGGTTCCGGAAGGTACCCCCTTTTGGTTGTGCATTATTCGTGATCGAAACAGTTCCAAAGTTTTTAAACACATTTGAGCCGCTCCAGTTAAAGTTGCCAGTAAAGTTAACCGTTGATCCGCTTGTCACTATTAAGGTTAAATTATTTTGGAATTCAATATTGCCGATATTGATGTTGGTGCCCTGTACATACACAATTGCATTCGCACCAAATGCATTAAAATTATAGGTGCTAGCGTTACTTTTAATCACATAGGTAGTGTTTCCAGGCAACGATACCCAGTTTGCAGACGTAATTTCCGTGGCATTACCAGGAACAGTAGGAGGATTTTCTGTAGTGACAGACAGTTTTCTAAGTGCCGAGCCTGCCAATTTCTCCGATACCAACGAAGTAGCGTTGATAGATGCCGAAACGTTATCAGATGTTAAGTCGAGCATCTGGCTTACGGCTGAGCCGTCCGGAGCGATTTTCTCAACATATACCTGTTTAACCATGGATGAAAGCGTCACCTTAGTATTGAAAGGTTTAATAAGCGTTGCCGAACCAGTAGATATCAGCTGCCCGCCTTTAGATGGGTCAGCAGTATATACATTCACTACATGAATCTGATTTCCGAAGCTGTTATCGGAAACGCCCAAACTCAAATTTACATCTCGGGAGCCCGACCACATAAAGCCGGCAGGAGCGGAGATTTCATCGATCGACTTGTTGACTACCTCGTCGAGATTATTGTTGTCTTTTTTGCAGGATGATGCAAAAACACCAGCAATGATTGCCAAAGAAAGTAAGTGTTTCTTCATTTTATTGTTTCTGTTTGATGTGCATAAGGCCATAACTGTACCAAAAGCTAGTTAAATAACCGCCGCTGTCTGATTTTACTATAAATATACGTTAGAGCGCTCTAGAGGGTTTCTTCTGGGCAAAATACCTGTTTGGATGTTCCGGAAAGAACAAGTTGTTTGCATGAATGGGACTATAATTATTCCCCACTTCCTAAAAATGTGTAGAATTTACTCCCCATTTCCCTTAATATTCATGTTCACGATATAACGGTTTTCCTTCAGATCCGGGTCGTACTGGTAAATGAAACTGTCGGACGCCAGTGTGATAATGTAAAAGCCAAAATGCTCAGGCATATGGTCTAGAGACATCGGACCGTCTTTATAGGGGTTCAAAAACTTGAACTTGTATTGGTCCAGCGGCATAATATGGTGGCGGTTCTCTTCAGAAAAACTTATTTTAAGTACTTTGTCTACATCTTTAAAGGGAAGCTGCGGAGATGTAGCGCTGAATTCTATCTGTACACCTTTTTCAAGTTTCTGAATGCTAAGTTGAGGCTCGTCTATGACAAGTTGCAACTGAGAATTGCCATCAGGCGCATGCTTAATGGAATTGGTAATAAGTTCAACCAAAATCAGCTTTATATTGCGTTGGTTAGCTATATCCAGTTCAACGTAACTTAAAATGTCTTTGA
Source organism: Pedobacter faecalis (assembly GCF_030182585.1). Taxonomy (NCBI): domain Bacteria; kingdom Pseudomonadati; phylum Bacteroidota; class Sphingobacteriia; order Sphingobacteriales; family Sphingobacteriaceae; genus Pedobacter; species Pedobacter faecalis. Next base: position 253,136 of record NZ_JARXOW010000001.1, read on the forward strand.
GTACCGCCTCGGTATAATCATAAATCTGGTCAGGATCATTGGGGATCTCCAGATTTATGGTAACTGGTAGTTCCTTCATATCTAGTCTAGTGCAGTTTCTACAGATGCTCTTAAATCAAAGATCTTATCGAGTCTGGTAAGCTCAAAAAGGTTTATAATGTCACTGTTCAGCTCTACCAGTCTGAGGCTGCCGTTCTTTTGCACCAGGTTTTTGAGTATGGCAACCAGGGCGCCCAAAAATGAACTGTCTATGTACTTAACCTGCTCAAATGAAACGACCAAGTGAATGGCACCAGATTCTATTTCATTGATAGCCAGCTCCTTAAAACTAGAAGAATTCGAAAGATTGGCATCTTTGTCTTCGATCGTAAGAACCAGGTATTTACCCCTTAATTGTTTGTTTATATTCATGATTTCCTCCTTATAATAATCAAGCTGCAGTCGTCTACCTGAGATACATGCTGGCTGAAAAGACTGTTTTTAATCTCTTCAAGCGACTTGTTATGCTTTCTAAAATAATATAAATTTTCCTTAAACAAACGCAAATCTGATTTCTTTTCCCCTGTCGCTTCGTAATCAATCATTCCGTCGGAGATCAGATAAAGCTCGTCATTAGGCTGCAGGTCCACCTTCATTTCTGTGTAAATCGCAAAAGGGTAGAAGCCCAGCAGTATGCCGTCCGACAGGTACTGCTGCAGCTCGGGTGCCGATTCAGTAAATTTCAGCAGGGGGAGGTCGCCCGCGCCGGCGTATTTCACTTCTCCGCTTTCATCGTCCAGCAACACGAGGCTTAGCGTCGAAAATATTTCGCTCAGCAGGGCGTCGTCGTGCACTACGCGGTTGAGCTTTTTCAAAATTTCAGACAGGTCGTAGTTTTCATCATACACGCACAGTCGGATGGCCGACCGTATATAACTTAAAAAGCTGAAAGAAAAGAACCATGCACCCCATTTTTTGCCCATCACGTCGCCCAGCACCACAAACGTATAGCGATCGTTGATCTTAATGAAATCTATAAAATCCCCTCCCGGCTGGTTCTGGAAAGACTGGTTGAAATAGCTGATCTCAAAACGTTTTAATTCAGGCGCCTTTTGCGGGATGTTTCTCAGGTTAAGCTTTTCTGCGATGCCTTTGATCTCGCTTAGTGATCTTTCGTGTTGCTCGCGGACGGCCTGCAGGAGGTTATCTATCTTGGCCAATACCTGAGAGGCAGGCGTATTTTTAGCGATATAATCTATGGCTTTCAAATCCAGGCCCTGCTGAACAAAACGTTCGTCATTTACAGACGTGAGAAATAGGAAAGGGATATGCTTGTACGGGTCACGCTCCAGCAGCCTTCGTCTGAATTCAAATCCGTTTTTACCGGGCATCTCATAGTCTGAAATGATCAGGTCAAACGAACCCGTCTTAAGGATTTTCTCTGCCTCATCAACAGATTCAGCGATCTTACAGTTATAGCCGTTGGAGGTAAGTAATTTTTCAAACAGCTTTAGCTGAAAAATATCATCATCAACGAGCAAAATATTTCTACTCATCCGGCTTCATCTTAAGTACAGCATTTAAAATAATAAATATCCCTGTCGCAACGATGATCAGTGAGATCAGGTCCATCAACGTCACACCATCGTCCGGATTGAAATAAAATATCGTAAACATTTCAAAGTAGGGCGGAGCGGGCATGATGATCATTGCAAATCCCAATGTAACAAATAATAGTCCAATCAGAATTTTTATTCCTTTATACGCAAGTATTTTAAGGCGGGGCTCCCTTACCTGGCCTGAGTCGAACCGGCTTTTGTTCAATAGTATTTCCAGTTGGTCCAGTTGCTCCAGCTTGTCCATATCAGAGCTGGCCAGATCTTTCACATCTTTAATAGCATTTTGAGCTTCCAGCTTATCGTCCAGGACCTGATTTACCCTTCCTCTGATCGCTTTGATATTTTCAGAATCGATTTCGCTTTCTTTAAGGAGGGCGAGCAGTTCGTCGAGTTTTTCGCTCACAGACTCGTCCTTACCTTCGATCTGCTGAAAGCGCTGTAATTCGTCCTTAAATTTGCTATTATCACCCAAAATGCACTAATTTGACATGCTTACCATATTAAAATAGATGGACTTAATTTCGATCGTTACTGTAAATTACAATCAGCCGCAAGCTACGGCCGAACTCCTGAAGTCAATAAATCTATACTATGGTCAAGCTAATATAGAGATTATTTTAGTAGATAATTGCAGCGAAAAGGATCATGAGGCAGATTTCAGAGCTGTAAACGATCAGATCATTTATATCCGCACAGCGCGCAACCTTGGCTTTGCAGGGGGGAACAATGTGGGGATAATGCAGGCTCAGGGCGACTATGTTTTTCTGGTGAACAACGACACGGAATTTACTCCGGGGCTCATAGAAACCCTGGTAGATACATTTTCTGAAAGTCCAAAAATAGGCATGGTTTCGCCCCGGATCAATTATTACGATGATAAGTCAATCATTCAGTATGCGGGGTTTACGCCGATGAACTATTACACTTGTCGCAATAAATGTATCGGTCAGTACGAGGCAGACCAGGGTCAGCATAATGACGTAATAGGACCCACAGGGTATGTTCACGGTGCTGCCATGATGGTTAGCCGCGAAGCATTAAGCAAGGTAGGGCTGCTGCCGGAAAACTTTTTCCTGTACTATGAGGAGATGGATTGGTGTGAAATGATGCGAAGGGCCGGATTCGATATCTGGATAAATACCAATGCCCTTATATATCATAAGGAGTCGCTCTCGGTGGGTAAGAACAGTGCGCTCAAGGAGTATTATATGAACAGGAACCGCATCTTGTTTATCAGGCGAAATGCCAGCTGGTTCCATACGCTGGTGTTTTTTGTGTATTTTATTATATTTGTTACACCAAGAAATATGCTGAAATACTTTAAATCCGGTACTCCGGAATTTGTACCGGTTCTGTTCCGGGCCATTAAATGGAACCTCTCCAATAAACCCACCAGTTCATACCTCGGCTTTAAAAAACCCGGAACATGATTGTCGCTTTCTGGATCTCACTTTTCATCATCTTTTATACTTTTTTTGGTTATGGTTTGGTGCTTTACTTTCTTGTGGCGCTGAAACGACTTTTTAAAGCGGGTCGCCGGAAACATTATCCGTTCGAGGCGTTGCCTTCCTGTACGCTGATCGTAGCTGCGTACAATGAGGAGGCCTTCATCGAGGCTAAGATAGCTAATACCGTGCAGTTAAAATATCCTGCAGGTAAGCTCAACTTTGTTTTTGTGACGGACGGGTCGACCGACCGTACGCCGGAAATTGTGTCGCGCTATCCTGAAATACAACTTCTGCACAGCCCGGGCAGGTCGGGTAAAATAGCTGCTGTGCATCGCGCCATGGACCATGTGAGCACCGAGCTCGTGGTGTTTACCGATGCCAATACCTTTCTTAACACGGACGCTTTGATGTTGTTATGCCGGCATTATGCGGACCCTAAAGTTGGCGCCGTGGCAGGCGAGAAGCGTGTGCATATCGAGGAATCAGCCGATGCTACTGCAGGTGAGGGCTTCTACTGGAAATATGAGTCTAAACTTAAGACCTGGGATTCTGAACTATATTCTGTGGTGGGTGCGGCAGGCGAACTTTTCAGCATAAGGCGGGCACTGTACGAGCCTGTGCCTGTAAATAGTGTTTTGGATGATTTTATGATCTCCATGCAGATCGCAGGCAGAGGATATGTTATTGTTTATGAACCTGAGGCTTATGCTCAGGAGACCTCTTCTGCTAATGTTGCCGAAGAACTGAAGCGAAAAATACGTATCGCGGCCGGCGGTATACAGTCTATAGTTTGGCTAAAAGCGCTTTTAAACCCCTTCAAATATCCCTTATTAAGTTTCCAGTACATTAGTCACCGTGTGCTGCGGTGGACGGTTACACCCTTCCTGATGATCCTGGTGTTGCTCCTTAACGTTGCTATTGTGGTGTCGGCACCCGGTCAATGCTTGTACACGATTCTCCTCTTCGCTCAGATACTGTTTTACATATCGGCCTGGATGGGGAAGGTACTGGAAGATAAAAAACTGCGTGTTAAGCTGCTCTTTATCCCGTATTATTTCTGCATGATGAACTACGCCGTTATTGCCGGTATCGGACGATATATCCAAGGCAGCCAGTCGGTGATCTGGGAAAAAGCAGAGCGCAAACTTTAAGGGCTACTTCCTTAGTTGCAGATAATAACTTATTCGGGCTTGTCCGTTAAGTGCCTTAGTGGTGGGGCGTCTTAACTTGCCGGTGATCCGAAGTTGGTGATCCGCCGCATAGTTTTTAAATTCATTTTCCGTTGCAATAATCCGTACGTCGATAGCGGTGCTTTCATTGTCGGGTACACGTCCGCCTGCAAGAAGCACTGAGGGCTGACCTGCCGCTTCCATCGCAATGCTCATTTCCTCAATATTGGCAAAGTTATTCGTTGCGTCTCTAGGGGTGTCCGTAAGCGCCAGCTTAAGGGATGTAACTTTCATGCTCACCACGTCGGCCGCCGAAAACTGCTCGCCTTTTTCTTTCACTAGTTCATCGAGGTTGGCCGATACGGATATGTCCGTAATTTGCGTACCGGCTGTGGTGCTTGATGTGACCGGGATCACGAATGGGATGGCGCCGGTCGCCACCGTGAAGTTCATGTCTGTTGATTCGTCAATTTTGGTGCAGGAAGCGATAAAAGTGACTAAAAAAGCTGACCAAATTATATTTTTCATAGGCTTAAAACGCGTTGTTAATCAGTGCTATTATTGGTGTATATGTAATCCAAATATTTATCAAAATCGGAGATGCATATCTATTGAGGCTTGAAATTGCCAAATTAAATTTTGTTTAAGATACAACTGCATTGTAAGCTAGACGGTTATGTAGTGTCATTTAAACTAAAACTGGTGACGCTTGTACGTTGCCGTAAAATCGCTTCTCATCTCCTTAAACCTCGTCACAACAGTAGCTATAAATGCTTCGTCGAGCAGCTCAAAAATTTCATTAACGCCGCCCCCACTCAAGTCAAGTTCTGCGAGTTTATAGCTTTGTTCGAAGGTGCCCTGCTCAAACTTTACAATGTATTTCTGGTTCATACTGAAGATGGTGATTTTACATTCCGGATGCGGAAGTTCTGCTATTACTCTCATGTTTTCTATTACAGTTTAACGCCCATTTCCCTTACCAGAAAATCAGCCTTGTCAATCTTTGATGCAACCCAAAGTACATAGCGTATGTCGACACCTATGGATCGACTGTAACTTTCGTTCCAAGCATAATCATTTATGGTTGCGCCGTAGGCTCTGTCAAAGTTTACGCCAATCAACTCGCCATAAGCGTTCATGATGGGTGAACCCGAATTGCCGCCTGTAGTGTCCATGTTGTATAGCAGGGCTACGGGCACATCGTTCAGATCTTTCTTGGCGAAGGGGCCAAAGTCTTTCGCGTCCCACAGGCTTTTGATCTGTGGCGGGTAGTCGAATTCCGGATTGTCGGTAGCGCCCTTTTCCAGAATGCCGCGTATGGTGGTATAGGGCCGTTGGTAGGTTGCGTCGGCCGACCAATATCCGCGTACATATCCGTAAGTGAGTCGCAGTGTGCTATTGGCATCAGGGATGAAGTTCTTTTTAAGGAACTTCTCTTTCACGTTTACATAATCACCCATCAGTTTGTTTAATAAGCCTTCACGGCGATCCTTCTCGGGTTTGAGTTCGCTTATCTGAACCGATATGTCCTTCTCGAAACGAAGGAGGGCGTCGTTGTATGCGGTAAGACTTTGCGGCGATTGGAGCAGGGTGCTTAGCACATAGTTTTTGTCGGCCAGCCTGGAGCTACTTAAGGTGGTCTGGGCAAATTGATCGGTTGGTCTGGCTACAGACTTCAGTGCATTTACGGGCTGGCCAGAAGGGAAGGCAGCAGCATCGCTGAGCATTCGCTTAAAGATGATTCGGTCTGCCTCGGGGTCGTAAGCTTCGTAATTGGCCTCCAGGATCTGTTTCAGTCGCGCCAGATTCTGATCGAAGAACGCCTGATGCTGACCGGCAGGGTAAGTCTCCATGGCCGATTTAAAGTTGTTGATATTACGCGCTACCGAAAGCAGGCTCGTTGAGTTGTAAATCTGTGAAAACCACAGGTCGCGCTGCGCATCACCATTGATCAATTTGTACAGGTTGTCAATCTCGGTCATCAGATTTCCGTACCGCGCCTTCATATCGATGTTGCTGTTGATGAATCGGGCCAGGTCGTTATCTTCCTGCTGTTTCTTAGCTACTAAATCAATTCCCTTCAGGCCCTGAAGTTTGCCGCGATAATTTTTCATGACATTTGCGTTCCGTTTGATTCGGGTGGCGAGTTTAATTTCTGTCGCTTTATCTTTTTTGCCGACTTCCTCCATGGTCTGGTTCTGGAAGGCATAGAGTTCCGAAACGTATGGTAACACGTATTCCTGCTGGTAGGCGATGAACTGAGCAGGACGATGACGGAATGTGCGGCCCGGATATCCGAGTATAAAGACAAAGTCTTCTTCATTGGTTCCGTTTGCATTTACTTTCAGAAACTTCTTGGGCTTATAAGGAACGTTATTTTTCGAATAGCTGGCTGGCGAGCCGTCGGGCGCAACATACGCGCGCATAAAGGCAAAGTCGCCCGTGTGCCGGGGCCATACCCAATTGTCGGTTTCACCGCCAAACTCACCGATCTGACGGTGCGGGACATATACCAGGCGAACATCCTGAATCGTCTTGTAACGGAACAGCACATACGTTTTTCCAATGAACATCTCCGAGACCTCGGCCTTTATAGAGGGATCCTTCTGTTCCGCTTCCCGGGCAATATTATCCATCGCAGTGTTGATTAACTTGAGTCGCGATGCCGGGTCTTCTACCTGGGCAACCGAACCAAGTACGCGATCCGAAACGTCTTCGTAACTCTCTGTTATCCGGCAGGTAAGGCCCTTTGCCTCAATTTCCTCTGAAGGTGTTTTTGCAACAAAACCATTGGTCAGGTAGTCGTGCTCCGGCGTGCTGGCTTGCTGCACTGCGCTGAACGAACAGTGGTGGTTGGTAATAATAAGTCCCTGATCGGATACGAACGAGCCTGTGCAGCCGCCGACATTTACCAGTGCATCTACCAGGCTGGTGCCTTTCGGGTTGTATATCTCATTCTGACTGATTTTAAGTCCGGCTTTCTTCAGATCAAGTTTATGGATCTCGCTTAGCGGAAACATACCTTCTTCCCAGGGCTTGAAAGCCGTGGCAAGGACGAGTGACACACTTAAGATGGCGGCCGACAGTAGTACAGTTCGTTTCTTTTTGTTCATATGGATAATGCTGAGTATATGCCAAATTTAGTTATTTACTTGCTAGATTTGCAGGAAAACCAAGTTCATGGCGGAAGATTTACAGATCAATAGCAGCGCTGACAAAGCTGAACAGTATAGAACGCTTATTCCACAGATCGCAGCCCTGATCTCTGGCGAAGAAGACCTGATTGCCAACATGGCCAATATAGCTGCCGCGCTTAAGGAGCAGTTCAGATGGTTCTGGGTTGGGTTTTACCTCGTGAAGGATGAGGAGCTTGTGTTAGGCCCCTTTCAGGGTCCGGTGGCTTGTACCAGGATACAGAAAGGCAAGGGGGTCTGCGGGGCAGCATGGGAAAAAGCGGAAACGCTTGTCGTACCTGATGTGGATGAATTTCCGGGTCACATCGCCTGTGCATCGGCCTCAAGGTCGGAGATCGTGGTGCCTGTAATGAAAGGGATTGAAGTCATAGCCGTATTGGATGTCGACAGTGAATATTTGTCTCATTTTGATGATGTTGATGCAGATTACTTAAAGAAGATTGTCGCATTGATTTATGGCTAGGCTGCCCTTTTCATTTTACCAGGGAACCGATGTAAACCTGTTAGCGCAGCAGTTATTGGGGAAGGTGTTATATACCCGCCTGGGCGATGACATTACCGCCGGGATCATTGTGGAAACCGAAGCCTATAAAGGCGTAGAAGATCGGGCTTCTCATGCTTACGGTGGCAGGCTCACCAATCGAACGCAAACCATGTATGAGCGTGGCGGCGTCTCTTATGTGTATCTCTGCTATGGGATTCATCATTTATTTAATGTGGTTACGGCACCCGAGGGCGTTCCGCATGCGGTGCTGGTACGTGGGCTGGAGCCCTTACAGGGACTGGAGCTTATGCTTGCACGGAGAAAAATGCTTGTGTTGAAGCCTAATCTAACTGCGGGCCCTGGGGCATTGGCGATGGCCATGGGTATCGACCGCTCCCTCAATGCAAAGGATCTGCTAGGCGATGAGATATGGCTGGAAGATCAGGGAGCTTTGCTGACTAAACCAGAGATAGTTGCCTGCCCAAGGGTGGGTGTCGACTATGCTGGAGAACATGCATTGCTCCCCTGGCGTTATTATATAAAGGGCAACAGGTACGTAAGTAAACCAAATCGCTGAATTAGTATTTATCAACATTATGGTTTAATCATTGCCCCTTTTGTCTAAGTTTGGACTGATGAATTTCCAGAATAATTTGGCCTTTGCGCAAGGCCTTGATCAGGCTGATCCGCTCGCTCGTTTTAGGGAGATGTTTTACTTCCCAAATCAGAATAACGAACCATTTATTTATCTGTGTGGTAATTCTTTAGGTCTTCAACCTAAATCGGCGCGTGAAGTGCTTGATGTACAGCTTTCCAACTGGCAAAATCTGGCGGTTGAGGGTTGGTTTGAGGGCGAAAGGCCCTGGATGTTTTATCACAAGGCGCTTAAGGAGTTGATCGCACCAATTGTGGGCGCAAGGATTCAGGAAGTTTGTCCCATGAATACGCTGACGGTGAACCTTCATTTATTGATGGTTAGTTTTTACAAGCCCGACGCAAAGCGTTTTAAGATCATTATGGAGGCTGGTGCCTTTCCGTCAGATCAGTATGCCATCGAGAGTCAGGTTCGCTTCCATGGTTACTATCCTGCGGAGGCGATTATTGAGGTTGCGCCGAAAGCCGGTGCATTTACCTTGGAAATGGCCGATATATTGCAAGCTATAGCCGACAACCGTGATGAGCTTGCATTGGTCCTTTTTGGTGGGGTCAACTATTTCACGGGTCAGTGGTACGATATGCCGGCTATCACCAAAGCAGGTCATGAAGCAGGAGCTGTAGTGGGTTTCGATCTGGCTCACGCAGCGGGCAATGTGCCGCTCGAGCTGCACGACTGGAATGTCGATTTTGCTTGCTGGTGTTCCTACAAATACCAGAATTCTGGTCCGGGTGGCATAAGCGCCATATTTGTGCACGAAAAGCATTTCGGCGACGAGACGCTGAACCGGTTTGCCGGATGGTGGGGCTACCACGAGGAACAGCGGTTTAAGATGGAAAAAGGCTTTGTACCAGAGGCTGGCGCCGATGGCTGGCAGGTAAGCTGCACCCAGGTTATGCCGATGGCTTTATATCATGCTTCTTTACAAATCTTTAAACAGGCTGGCTTTATGAATCCCTTGAGGGAAAAGAGTGAAAAACTTACCGCTTATCTGATGTACCTGATCGCCGAGGTGAATACTGCGCTCGGGTATGAACAGTATAAGGTGATTACACCTTCGCAGCCTACCGAAAGGGGTGCGCAGGTGTCCATTATTGCCAAAGAGAACGGTAAGGCGATCTTTAATGAGCTTGTCGCCAAACATGTGTTGGGCGACTGGCGCGAACCGAATGTGATTCGTCTGAGTCCCGTACCTTTGTACAATTCATTCGAAGATGTATTTAAAACAGGAGCGCTGCTTCTGCAAGTTTGTCAATCGAGGTAACGCATATGGTTAATTATAACCCAAAGGATTGGTTCACCTTTATCTTCCATATCCACAAAGCCGATACGTTCAGGAAACTCTGGCCGCTGATGATAAGTGTGTCAATTTTGTCGGGCCTTATCGCCTTTCTTGAACTTAACTATCTCAAGCTGGCTGAAACAACCTACGTGAAGAATGTAGGCATGATGCATAATCTGCTTGGCTTTGTGATTTCTATGTTGCTTGTTTTTCGTACCAACACGTCGTACGACAGGTGGTGGGAAGGACGCCGCATGCTCGGGTCGCTTACCAACGTAAGCCGGAACTTCGCGATTAAAATCAAAGCGTTGAATTTGACGACCGAAGATAGCGTATTTTTCAACTATGCTATTCCCAAGTACGCTTTTGCCCTGAAGGAGCATCTCCGCGAAAAGCAGTACTTCGGCAAGAACAGCTTACTTATTGAAGTGGATGGGGGAAAGCATATTCCAAATCAGGTGGCGTCAAGTATTTCTGCGAAGGTTTTCGAATTACAGCGGTCAGGACAAATCAGCCAGGAACAATTGATTATACTTAATGGAGATATTCAGCAATTCACAGATATATGTGGTGCCTGCGAGCGAATTAAGAAAACGCCGATCCCGTTTTCGTACAGCGCCTTTATCAAGAAGTTCATCTTCATCTACGTCATCACACTGCCTATCGGCTGGGTGTTCAGTCTGGGATATTTCGTTGTGCCTATCGTGCCGTTTATCTTGTATGTGCTGGCGAGTCTTGAACTTATCGCTGAAGAGATTGAAGATCCCTTCGGCGTAGATGCGAATGATTTGCCGGTCGACGAGATCTGCAACAATATTGAGAAACACGTTGGGGAGATTCTGAACTGATGATCAAAATAGCCTGGCATCCGGCCTACTCGCATCCGCTTCCGGAGGGCCATCGCTTTCCGATGCTGAAGTATGAGCTTATTCCCGAACAGTTGCTTCACGAGGGCCTTATTACACCCGAAAATCTCTTTGCCCCGGAGTTGGTTTCTGAAAAGGTGGTTCTTCTGGCGCACGATGCCCAGTATTGGGCGGAACTGCGGGACCTGACATTGTCGCATCAGGCGCAACGCCGGATAGGCTTTCCGATGACGCGGGAGCTGGTTGATCGTGAACTGAGGATTACGCAGGGAACGATAGATGCTGCATGTTTTGCTCTGGAACATGGGCTGGCATTTAATGTGGCTGGTGGCACGCATCATGCCGGGAGCAACTGGGGCGAGGGTTTTTGCTTGCTGAACGACCAGGCTGTAGCGGCCAGCTATTTACTGAATCAGGGTTTGGCTCAACGCATCCTGATCATTGACCTGGATGTCCATCAGGGGAACGGCACGGCGCAGATATTCTATAACGAGTCGCGGGTATTTACGTTGTCGATGCATGGAGAAAAGAATTTTCCGTTCCGAAAGGAGCGTTCCGATCTGGATATTGGTTTACCAGACGACTGCGGGGATGAGGAATACCTGAGTAAGCTAGAACGGGCACTTCAGGCTGCTACAGCGCACAAGCCGGATTTTGTGTTTTATCTGTCGGGCGTCGATGTTCTCGAAACGGATCAATTGGGTAAACTCGCCTTATCAAAAGATGCATGTAAACATAGGGATCAACTTGTATTCGAGTTTTGTAAGCAAAATGGTTTGCCTGTACAGGTGAGTATGGGAGGTGGATATTCGGCGCACATCCGTGACATTGTCGAGGCGCATTGTAACACCTTCAAAGTGGGATTTGATTTACTGGGAGCATGAAAATAGTTATTGCTGAAAAGCCATCTGTAGCGCGTGAACTGGCGAAAGTCTTTGGCGCCACAACCAGGCGGGATGGATATATTGAAGGAAAGGGATATTCATTTACCTGGGCGTTCGGACATTTGCTTCAGCTAGCCCCACCCCAGGACTATGGCTATATTGGGTGGAGGCGGCAGCATCTTCCTATGTTACCGCAAAAGTTTAAGCTGGGGATCCGAAAAATAAAAACCAAAGATGGCATAGTCGAAGATCCGGGTGTACGCAAACAACTGGACATTATTAAAAAGCTGTTTGATGAGGCCTCGGAAATCATCGTGGCCACGGATGCCGGGAGGGAAGGCGAACTTATTTTCCGCTATATCTATTATTTCCTGAAATGCAAGAAGCCTTTCAAGCGGCTTTGGATTTCTTCGCAAACAGATGAAGCGATTAAGGAAGGATTCAGGAACCTCAAAGCCGGGACCGAATACGATACACTTTTTTATTCTGCGCACGCACGGTCTGAATCAGACTGGCTGGTTGGCATGAACGCCACCCAGGCCTTAAGCATATCCGCCGGCGGCCGTGCTGTATTGTCGCTGGGAAGGGTGCAAACACCAACCCTGGCTATGATCTGCGCCCGGTACCTGGAAATTAAGCATTTTGTGCCCCAGACCTATTATCAGCTTGCCATACAGCTCGATAAAGACGGGCAGCTGTTTAGGGCTATGTCGGCCGACAGCTACGATAGAAAAGAGGACGCTGAAAAAGCATTCGCGCTGATCGACGATGTGGAATCGGGCGTTGCAGAAGGGGCCAAGGTGCTTACCGTTGAGGCAAAGCCGCGAAAGGAGCCTCCACCACTGCTTCATGATCTGAGTAGTCTGCAACAGGAGGCCAATAAGCGCAGGGGCTTAACGGCCGATCAGACATTAGGTATTCTCCAGAACTTGTACGAAAGCAAACTGGTGACTTACCCCCGTACGGGAAGCCGGTATATTGGTGATGATGTATTTGCCGGCATACCGAAGCTTATCGAGAGTCTTGCAGGTCACGTAGATTTTGGTAAGCAGGCGCTGTTTCTGCAGACTGTGTCATTAAACAAACGCAGTGTGAACGCAAAGAAAGTGACGGACCATCATGCTATCCTGATTACAGGTGAACCCGCTAGTTATCTGACTGGTGATAAGCTCCTTGTTTACAACATGGTTGCCGGACGAATGCTGGAAGCTTTTCATCAGGAATGTATCAAGGAAATCACCAAAATAACACTTGAATCCGGGACGGTCTTTTTGGCCAACGGCACAGTGATCCGTTCTGCCGGATGGCGCAGTGTGTTCAACGACTTTGATGAAGAGAAGAAAGACGAGGACAATCCCTCGCTTCCAAAAGTGAAGGCCGACGAGCTTCTTCCAGTGGTGAAAAAGGCCTTGCTGGAAAAGCAAACGAAGCCAAAGGCGATGTACAATGAAGCGTCGTTGCTAAAAGCACTGGAAACATCGGGCAAGGATATCGAAGACGAAGAGCTTCGTTATGCGATGAAAGATAGCGGACTCGGAACGCCGGCTACGCGTGCAGCGATAATTGAAACGCTCCTGAACCGGGAGTATATTGTGAGAGAGAAGCGGAACCTGGTGCCCACGGCTAAGGGCCTCGCGGTTTATGAGGTTGTAAAAGAAAAAATGATTGCGCAGGCTGAACTTACCGGGCAATGGGAAAAGCGCCTGGAGGAAATACGATCTGGCGCTTCGGTGACCGATTTTAAAGCGGAAATTGTAGCATATACCAGATCCATTACCGACGAGCTTCTACAGGCAGGCGCTGGTTTGGCCGAAAAAATTGCCGTTCCATGAAAAGAAAGAAAATGACATATACACTTGTAATTTTAACCCTATTGGCGGCGCTTACCGTATGGGTGCTGTATCTCCCGATATTTGGAAAGGCGCCGGAGGGTGAAAGGCTGGATCGTGTTAAACGGTTGCGCAATTATAGAGATGGCGAGCTTCAAAATCTCTCACCAACGCCAGTAAAACCTGAAGGCGTAACTTACTGGGATATGCTGAAGGCAGTAATTAAGGGGAACGAAAGGTCGGTACCTACCGACCCGCTTCCGCATGTTAAGCCGGATTTTAGACGTGCGGATTCGGTTAAGGTAACCTGGTTCGGTCACTCTTCATATCTCGTTCAGGCAGATGGGATGAATGTTCTGGTCGACCCGGTTTTCAGCAAAAGGGTTTCTCCTTTTTCATTCATTGGCAGCAAGCAGTATCCGGGTACAGATTTCATCAGCCTGGAAGATCTTCCCGCACTAGATGTTATCCTGATTACGCACGATCATTACGACCATTTGGACTACTTCAGCATCGTCGCATTAAAAGATAAAACGAACCGCTTCGTAACATCGCTGGGCGTAGGTGCCCATCTGGAACACTGGGGGGTTGCGGCAAACAAGATCACCGAACTTGCATGGGGTGAAAATACGGTGGAGCAGTCGCTAAGCTTTACGGCACTGGCTGCGCGCCATTTCAGCGGGCGGCTCTTTAAGCGCAACCAAACTTTGTGGTCGGCCTTTGTGCTGCAAACTGCAAACAACCGGCTGTATCTCGGCGGCGACTCCGGGTACGATACACATTTTAAGGCCGCAGGTGAGCAATACGGACCTTTCGACCTGGCACTGCTGGAGTGCGGACAGTATAACGCCTACTGGCCGCTGATACACATGTTTCCCGAACAGACCGTTCAAGCGGCGCTTGATTTAAATGCACGGGTGCTCATGCCTGTGCATTGGGGAAAGTTCAGTCTGGCCCTGCACGATTGGGACGAGCCGGTGATTCGGGTAACCAGGGAGGCTAAAAAGCGAAATCTGCGTATTACCACGCCAATGCTTGGAGAATCTGTTATTTTTGGTGTGAATTATCCCGACAAGGCATGGTGGCAACGCTGATGTGCACAGAAAACAATATAAAGCAAAACGTGTTGTAGGTTTAAACCATTATCATTATGAATCAGGCTAAAACAGATTTCGTTGAGATTTTCCAAACCATACGGGCCTCTTTACAGCCCTATGCAACCATGGGGTTTGAAAACAGGGTAAACAGCGAGGAAGTTTATGATCTGTGGAGCAATAAAAACGTGGTTATTGAAGACAAGCCGCGCACAGAGGTGTTCTTTGCTTCAGTACAGATATTTAAAAGTCATGTGGGTTTCTATTTCATGCCTGTGTATGCCGAACCGGAAATTAAGCAGGTATTTGATCCCAATCTGCTGAAGCATTTAAAAGGCAAGTCCTGTTTTCATATCAAAAAGCTTGACGACACACTGTTGTCTCAAATTGAATCTGCACTTGCCGAGGGGTTCAAATTGTATAAAGAAAAAGGTTGGGTAGTATAAACTGGCATGTTGATCTCTTGGCGGGATTGGAACCGTTAGGCCAGCGGTTTTCCCTGCATACATCCGGTCCTTTTCATTTAATCTATTTTGAAAATTCTCAAGTCGCGCTCAACCTGATTTCATCAGGTACAGCGAAACTCCCTGAAATATACATCGAACTGCAGGATCGGTACAAGCAGGAGGGCAAGCATCTGTTTCATTTATGGGAAGACATATGGAACAGCAGGAGAGCACAGGTGATTGGCCGGCTACGTTCTGTGTTGGGGCTCAACACGCGTGTTCATGGAAGGCAAACATCAGTGTCGAGGATCAGCCAAACTGAGGCCGACACGTTTCTTAACGCCAACCATTTGATGGGGACAGCTAAAGCTAAACATCGTTTCGCGCTGAAAAAAGACGGGGAGATTCTCGCGGTGGCCTGTTTCAGCCATTTGAGAAACATCGACAGAAACGGGGTAAGATACCGTTCGGCCGAACTTATCCGCCTGGCTACGCTGAGCGGATACACAGTGACCGGCGGCTTCGGAAAACTCCTGAAGTACTTTATAGAGGCTTTCAGACCAGATGATGTGATGAGTTACGCCGATCGCGACTGGTCTCAAGGATTGGCTTACGAAAGGGCGGGTTTTCAGTTGGTTGAAACTACTTCACCTGCGGTTTTATGGCTTGATAAGGATACATTGGAACGTATTTTTGATCATCGTTTGCCGCCAGACTCCAGGAAAGAATCGTATATGAAGCTATTTAATACGGGCAATTTGAAATATATCTTATACTTGTGCTCTGATAATGGATATAAAGGTTAAACACCCGCTTATTGTTGTTTTGGGTCCGACCGCTTCGGGCAAGACGCGTCTTGCAGCCCATCTCGCCGCCAGATTAAATGCTGAAATCATTAGTGCAGACAGCAGGCAGATTTTCCGCGGTATGGATGTTGGGACCGGGAAGGATCTGCATGAGTACATCGTTGCTGGCAAAAGCGTTTCCTATCACCTGATCGATATTCAGGAAGCCGGCGCCCGTTATCATGTGCATGCTTATCAGGAAGATTTCTACCGCGTGTTTGAGCACCTGATACAAAAAAACGTTCTTCCGGTGCTCTGCGGAGGAAGTGGCATGTATATTCACAGCATCTTGCAGCAGCATCAATACACTGCTATACCTGTAGATCCTAAACTGCGGGAAATTTTGCTGCCGCTCTCGGTCGAGGAGTTGAGGGTTGAACTTGATAAGTTCCCCGAAGCATTTACCGCGCATGCCGACCGCTCCTCACATAAACGTCTGATCCGTGCTATAGAGATCGCGGCCTATCTGAGCAGTAACACGCCGGAAACGGCCAGGCGTCCTGAAATAGATCCGCTGGTTATTGGACTGTATACCGAAATCGCCAGAAGACGGCAGCGGGTGTCCGACCGTCTGCTTGCCAGGTTAGAGGGCGGACTAATTGAAGAGGTTGAATGCCTGATGAAAGCCGGGGTAAGCACGGATATGCTTAAATTCTATGGGCTTGAATATAAGTTCGTAAGCGCTTATCTCTTGAATGAAATGAGTTACGATGAGATGGTTGAGCGATTAGCTATCGCTATTTCTCAGTTTGCTAAACGTCAGATGACCTTTTTCAGAAAAATGGAAAAGGACGGTGTTCAAATCCACTGGCTGGAGGCCGATAGAGATTTTGAGGCATTGTATTTCAGTGCTTTAGAACTAACTCAGCAAAAGTTCGGCCTTGGCGGTTAATTTTTTTGTTACAAATGGCATGTGTTTTGCATTTAGACAGTCGGCACGCTTAAATGCCGCTATTATTTAAATTAAATGACGAACAACATGAAAAAATCGACTAAATTTTTAGCTTCCGCAGTAGCTGCAGTGGCTTTATTCTTCACAACAAATGTTAACGCACAGTCTGGCGATTCAAGGGCTACACGTCTGGGTATCGGCTTTAGTGCCGGTTATCCTACAAAAGACGCTTATAGTGTAGCACTTGGAGGCGATCTTCGTTTACAGAAAGATTTTAGCGCCAATATCTCTGGTATGCTGTCTGCTGGTTACACCAACTTCTCGGTGAAAGATGACTTCGGAGGCGGTAGCCTTGGATTTATCCCGGTAAAGGCTGGTGCCAAAATTTTCTTTGCAGAAAGCGCATACTTTTCAGGTGAACTGGGTGCAGGTTTCTCGACAGAAGACAACGGCAGCACTGCGTTTCTTTGGGCTCCAGGAGTGGGTTATGCCTTTGATAACGGTTTAGATCTTGGCTTGCGTTATGAAGGGGCTGAGTTTGACGGCGGAGGCATTGGACAGGTAGCATTTAGAATCGCTTATGGCTTCAGATTATAATTCTAATCAGATTTTAATCATCTAAAAGCGATATTTTGAAAAAAAGCCCCTGAAAAGTCAGGGGCTTTTTATTTATTTAAATTAAAATGCTAATTTACCCCAAACGATGAAAACGCCGGGTTAGGACCTGGAAACTGAATATTTACCAATAAAATTTGAACGGAATGAAAAAGTATATAGCCTTCGCCTTTTTAGTGGTCACTTTATCCTGTACGAATGCTCAGAAAGATCATGAGACATCTGCCGGCAAGGCTGATGTAAAAACGGGTACTGAAGTCGAGCTGACTGAAGCGGTGGACCAGGATATCTATGACGGCTACATTTCGCTGAAAAATGCATTGGTGGCATCGGGTTTTGAAGAGGCAAAGACCGCTGCCCAAAGCCTTAAGGCTGGTTTGGAAAAGCGTGAAGGCTGTGAGAGTACTGCCCTGCTTGCGGATCAAATCAGTAAGGCGCCGGATCTGGCTGCCCAAAGAAAACAATTTACCGCATTAAGCACTGATCTGATCGCCTTATTTAAACACGCCAGCCTGAGCAAAGGTGAAATATATGTGCAGCATTGCCCTATGGCCAATAGCGGGGAGGGTGGCGACTGGCTCGCCTCGGAGAAGAACATACGTAATCCGTATTATGGTGATGAGATGATGGAATGCGGTTCCGTAGTGGAAGAAATTAAAGCGAAGAAATAGTTAGTTTTGTTATTATAATATTATAAGTACATATGTCAGAAATCGCAGAGATTAAGATCGATGGGAAGGTTTACGAATTCCCGGTTATTACAGGTACCGAAGGGGAGAAGGCTATTGATATATCGAAGCTTAGAGACCTCACGGGTCATGTGACCCTGGATTTCGGCTTTAAAAACACGGGCTCTACGAAAAGTGCCATTACTTTTTTGGACGGAGAGAAGGGCATACTGAAATACCGCGGGTATCCTATTGAAGTACTTGCCGAGAAATCTACTTTCTTGGAAGTAGCTTATCTGCTGATTTACGGGGAACTTCCGAAAGCAGAAGAACTCCGTAATTTCCAGGCTGAGATCAGCAAACATACGCTTATACATGAAGACATGAAGAAGTTCCTCGACGGATATCCTTCTAAGTCGCACCCCATGGCTCAGCTGGCATCGCTGGTTTGTTCTTTGTCTACATTTTATCCGGAATCGCTTAACGCGAATTCCACTCCTGAGATGATGGATCAGACCATGATCAAGCTTTTGGCGAAGTTTCCTACCATCGTTTCCTTCATTTACAAAAAGTCGCTCGGTCACCCTTGGATTTATCCGAAAAACAAGTACGACTATGTGAGCAATTTCTTGAACATGATCTTCGGTCAGCGTACCGAAGAGATTGAAATTGATCCGGTTGTGGTGAGCGCAATGAATACTTTGCTGATACTCCATGCTGATCACGAACAAAACTGTTCGGCATCTACCGTTCGCATTGTGGGTTCTTCTGATTGTAATCTGTATGCATCGGTTTCTGCAGGTATTTCTGCACTTTGGGGGCCTTTGCATGGTGGGGCAAACCAGGCCGTGATTGAAATGCTTGAGCGTATCAAGGATGATGGCGGGGATACAGAGAAATGGATCAACAAGGCGAAAGATAAAAATGACCCTTTCCGCATGATGGGCTTCGGTCACCGAGTATACAAGAACTTTGACCCAAGAGCTAAGATCATTAAGAAGGCCTGCGACGATATTCTCGGAAAGCTGGGTATCGACGATCCTGTGCTGGAAATTGCAAAGAAGCTGGAAGAAGCTGCACTAAGTGATCCGTATTTCATTGAACGCAAGCTGTATCCGAACGTAGACTTTTACTCAGGTATTATTTATCGAGCATTGGGTTTCCCGACCGATATGTTTACGGTATTATTTGCTTTGGGCAGGCTCCCGGGCTGGATCGCACAATGGAAAGAAATGCACGAAAACAAAGAGCCGATTGGCCGCCCGCGTCAGGTATACGTAGGTCACACCAATCGCGAGTTTACAGAGATCTCAAAGCGCTGATCATTGCGCACTAAATAAAAAAGCCCTTGCTTAAACGATAAGCAAGGGCTTTTTTATTTAGCAATAAATTTATGCCTGGTTTCGTTTGTTTAATTCGTCCCTTATTCTCGCAGCCTTTTCATAGGCTTCTTCTGCAATTGCTTCCTGAAGTTTTTGCTGAAGTTCTTCTGTAGTCAGCGATTTGTATCCGGAACCAGGTATAGAGGTTGTGATATCTTCTGTGCCTTCTTCTTTCGGGATGTTGTCCATATTTTCCAGAAAAAGCAGGTCATTGCCCTCTATCACAATACCCGCCGAAGAGAGGATGAATTCGTAGGTGTAAATCGCCGCATTGAAACGCACTGCCAATGCAATGGCATCAGAAGTCCTGGCGTCAATTTCCTGGGTTACGTTTCCGTCCGTGCAAATGAGTTTTGCGAAGAACACGCCCTCCACCAGATTATAAATAAGTACTTCCTGGATCTGTATGTTATAGGTTTGCGCGAAGGTCTTGAACAGATCGTGCGTAAGCGGCCGGCTAGGCGTCATCTTTTCAATTTCTATGGCAATGGCCTGGGCCTCAAATGCACCAATAATAATAGGAAGCCTGCGCCTGCCGTTTACTTCGCCAAGAACAAGAGCATAGGCGCCCGACTGCGTTTGGCTGTAAGATAATCCGACGATGTCTAATTTTACTTTTTTCATTAAGATTTATATGCCTTTAACGCCTCTATTAATTTTGGCACAACCTCAAAGGCATCGCCCACTATACCGTAGTCGGCCACCTTGAAAAACGGTGCTTCAGGGTCTTTATTAATTACAACGATTACTTTTGACGAACTGACACCCGCGAGATGCTGGATGGCTCCGGAAATGCCGATCGCAATGTACAGGTTAGGGCTGATCGCAATACCCGTTTGTCCAACGTGCTCGGAATGTGGTCTCCAGTCTGCATCAGACACCGGTTTGGAGCAAGCTGTAGCAGCCCCCAGAAGTCCAGCCAGCTCTTCAATCATACCCCAATTTTCCGGCCCCTTTAACCCGCGGCCGCCAGATACCACAATCTCCGCATCAGGTAGGGAAACCTTATCGGTGGCCCGAATGATTTCTTTAACGACGGTGCCCAGGTCTGTCGCTTTCACGTCAGCCTCAAAGTCCTCAATCGAAACATCAGCAGCCGATTCCCTTACTCCAAATGCATTGGGATTCAAAGCGATCACTTTGATCTCAGAAAGAAGTTCTGTCGTAGCAAAGGCTTTACCTGAAAATGCGTTTTTCTTCACCAGGAATTTTCCGTTATCAGTACGCGGAAGCTCGATTGCACCGTCTACAAGTCCGGCTTTCAATTTAACCGCCACGCGAGGGGCGAGGCCTCTACCGGAAAATGAGTTCGAAAGTATGACGATATTGGCATTCTCAGCTTTGGCAGCTTCGCTTATAATGGAGGCGTAAGCCTGGTTTACAAAACTATGAAGTTGTTGATTACTAACGCGCAACACTTTTGAAGCGCCGTAGCTTCCCAGCGCCTTCAATTCATTCTCGTCAACGTTTCCTATTGACAAGGCGGTTACCTGGGTATTTTGGTCATCTGCAATGGCTTTTGCGTAAGAGACTGCTTCAAACACAGACTTCTTGAATTTGCCATCTACATGTTCTGCATATACTAAAACTGACATATCTTATATTTTAAAGGGAAGCACCGGTTAAATAACTTTTGCCTCTGTATGTAAAAATTCGATCAACTTCTCAGGCTCAGCAGGGCTTATTTGTTTTACAGCGCCGCGCGGTGCAGGCGTTTCAAATACCTGTATCCTGGAAAGTTCTTCCACTTCCTTTGCCTCCACAACCTGAAGAGGTTTGGTTCTGGCCGACATGATGCCGCGCATATTTGGGATCTTTGGTTCTGCGGTGCCTTCCGAGCAGCTTGCTACAAATTTGCCTGTAACCGATATCACTTCTTTCCCGCCTTCAATTTCCCTTTCCAGCGTAGCTGTTGTACCGTCAAAATCGAGCTTCTTAATGATGGAGATGGATGGTATATCCAGGAATTCACCGATCATTGCGGCAACCTGTGATCCGTTATAATCAATAGACTCACGTCCACACAAGATCATGTCGAACTCGGCTGTTTTTGCAAACTCAGCGATCTGAAAAGCAGTGAAATAGGCGTCTCTTGGTGAAGCATTGATGCGCACCGCGTCATCAGCGCCAATCGCCAGTGCTTTCCTGATCGTAGCCTCCGTGTGGCTCTCTCCAACAGTGACCGCGGTAACGGTTCCTTTGCCGCCCTCGCAAAGTTCGATGGCCCTCGAAAGTGCGATCTCATCGTATGGGTTTACGATAAACTGTACGCCTGCCGTATTGAATTGTGTATTATCGTTGGTAAAAGTTATTTTTGTAGTCGTGTCCGGCACGTTGCTGATACAAACTAATATTTTCATACTTATATATTTGTTAAGTAATAGAGCCTTTACAGGCATTTGTTCTTTTGCAAATCTAATTAAAAAAGCAGGTATAAAAAATGCAAAGCACCCGATTAGCCAAGTTATTGGATTTTTTAAACACTGACCCCAACGATCCTTTTATCTTATACGCACTGGCAACGGAATATGTGTCGCAGGGCGAAGACGATACTGCGCTGGATTATTATAACAGGCTTTTAAGCGATCATCCTGATTATGTCGGTACCTATTATCATCTCGGTAAATTACACGAACGTCACGACCGCAAGCAATTGGCCATAGAAATTTATCAGAGCGGTATGGCTATAGCACGGAGCAAACGTGATATGCATGCTTTTTCGGAACTGCAAGGTGCTTATAATAGTGCATCGGGGCTCGACTATGAAGACGACTAACTGAACTGGGTTTGATCAAAAAAAGGCAGCTTTTATTTCTCCGGAATGTGGTGTTTTTTACGTTCACCGCATTTGGCGGAGCTCAGGCGCATCTCTCGCTTTTACTGCGCTACTTTGTAAAAACCAACCGGTACATATCTGAAGAAGAACTGCTGGAGCTGCACGCGCTGGCACAGGTGCTGCCCGGGCCGGCTTCAACACAAACGCTCGTAGGTATCGCATACAAGGTGGGGGGACTGAAACTCGCGCTGATCACGTTCCTGATCTGGATCCTTCCATCGGCAGCTGTCATGACATTTGCGGCCATCAGTTACGCGCGGCTCGATCAGAAAGCAAGCTTTGCCGAAATATTGAAATTTATTGAGCCTATTGCGTTAGGGATTGTTGCTTATGGTGCTGTTACGCTCTCCAAAAGAGTCTTAAAAACACAGGTGTCAATTTTTTTGGCGATATCAGCTGTGATATGCACATTGGTACTTCGCAATGCCTATGTTTTTCCGATCGCAATTCTGATTGGCGGAATGATTTCTTCAGCACTAGAGGCTCCAAAGGAAGAAAGTGAAATAAGGGTAAGTTTGTTTTCGAACATAAACCGCAAAAAGCTGATCTACTTTTTTGCCGTGTTGTTGGTTTTTGCGCTTTTAGGGGCAATTATCAATAGAACCTCGCCGTTTAGTCTGCCCATCAGACTTTTCGAGAATTTTTACCGTAACGGAATTTTTATCTTCGGCGGTGGTCAGGTGCTTGTGCCGCTTATGTTTACAGAGTTCGTGCAGATGAAGCAATATTTGCACGCTTCAGGTTTTTTATCTGGTTTCGCCCTTCAGCAGGCAATACCAGGTCCGACCTTTTCATTTACCAGCTACATAGGAACTTTAACGATGCGCAATTTTGGCTATGGCTTAGCCGGACAGATCACCGGGGGCGCGGTTGCCGTGCTGGGTATAAATCTTCCCGGACTGATCCTTGTTCTGCTGATTGTACCTTTCTGGGAAAGCCTTAAAAAGATTACGCACATCAAGTATTCGCTGGCTGGGATAAATGCTGTAAGTGTTGGTTTTATACTGGCAGCGTTTATCCTGCTGGTTATGCCGGTCGGATTGAACGTAATGGCCATCTGCATTATGACGGTAACTTTTCTATTGCTTAATTATACCCGGATAAGCCCGCCTTTGATCGTTTTTGCAGGAGCCTTACTGGGCTATTTAATTTAATCAAGCTCAGAAGGGCGCATCGTCGTCGTGCATGTCATCCATACGCGAAGGCTTGATGATCACATTTCCCGGGCGGTCGAAATTCTGTGAAGGCTGCATACCCGCACTGGAATCCATGGAGAAGGAACTAGGTGCCGCAAAGCTTTCCTCAAGGTCGGCAAACTTCACGTATTTTCCGATGAACCTTAAAGGCACAATGCCCGTTTCACCGTTACGGTGCTTGGCAATGATTACCTCACCCACGCCAGCCTGTGAACGGCCTTGCTCATCTTCGGTAATGCCATAATATTCCGGCCTGTACAAAAACAACACCATGTCGGCATCCTGCTCTATGGAACCCGATTCACGCAAATCCGACAGCATAGGCCTTTTGCCATTTGCACCTGGTCTGCTTTCCACCGCCCGGCTGAGCTGGGATAGGGCCAGAACAGGTACATTAAGTTCTTTAGCGACCGATTTAAGGGCACGGGATATACTGCCGATCTCCTGCTCACGGTTTCCACCTCCGCCTTGTCCCTCGCCTTTACCATGCATCAGCTGCAGGTAGTCGATAATGATAAGCTGAAGATCGTACTGCGACTTGAGGCGCCGGCACTTGGCCCTGAACTCAAAGATGTTCAGTGCGGGCGTATCATCAATAAGAAGCGGGGCCTCGGTTAGCCGGCCAATTTTACTGTGCAATTGCTGCCATTCCCATTCGGCCAGGTTTCCCTTTCTGATCTTCTCCTGCTCAATCTCCGTTTCACCAGAAATGAGACGGTTCACAAGCTGTACAGAGGACATCTCCAGGGAGAATACCACTACTGGTCGCTTGAAATCGACGGCCGCATTTCGCGCGCAACTCAGAACAAACGCAGTTTTACCCATAGCAGGCCGCGCAGCGATGATGACCAGATCTGATGGCTGCCAGCCACCCGTGATGCGATCGAGGTCCGTAAAGCCAGAAGGCACACCAGTGAGCCCGTCTGTTTTGCTTTTGAGTTCTTCAAGTGTGGCCAGCGACTGCTTAATGATCTCGTCCATCTTTTGTGTATCGCGGCGAAGGTTGTTCTGAGCGATATCAAAGAGGTTTTTCTCTGCATGGTCAAGCAAATCGAAAATGTCGGTGGTATCTTCGTAGGCGTTTTGAATGATCTCGGACGATATCCTGATCAGCTCACGCTGGATATATTTTTGGGAAATGATCCGGGCGTGGTACTCGATATTTGCTGCCGAAGCCACACGGTTGGTTAGATTTGTGATATAGAAGGCGCCGCCAACCATCTCCAGCAAGCCGAGACTTCGCAGTTCGGCCGTTACGGTAAGGATATCTACGGGCTTCGACTTCTGGAAAAGCCCCTGAATAGCTTCAAATATCTGTTTATGAGCTTCATGGTAAAACACATCCGGTTTAAGAATGTCAATGACTGTGGAAAGCGCATCTTTCTCCAGCATCAAAGCGCCCAACACAGCCTCTTCAAGGTCAACCGCCTGCGGAGGCAGTTTACCCATGGTGTTCATGGACCCTGTTAACCTGTTCTTTCTCGCTGTAAAATTTCTGTCTGTTCCCGGTTTTGCGTTATCGCTGCTCATGACACAAAAATATACAAAATTTTGGCCCTTTGCGGCAACTTTTATACACATCACAAATTGCCTTGATTTGAAGTAGCTTAACTTTTTCCGTCGGGGTTATGCGTTGCTAACAAAAATCTGTGGATAAGCCCGGGGGTTTGGGGGTTTGAAAGCCACTTCGGTGCAAAGCGAAATATTTAGCTTATTTTTGCCTGAAATCAAGCATATGGAGTATACTGGTAAACCGCGCCGCGTGCGCGAGAGCAATGAGTTCATTTTTGGCATCCGTGCTGTTATAGAGGCGATCAAAGCAGGCAAGGATGTAGAAAACATTTATATGCAGCGCGGCTTATCGGGTTCGATCAT
Source organism: Pedobacter faecalis (assembly GCF_030182585.1). Classification (NCBI taxonomy): domain Bacteria; kingdom Pseudomonadati; phylum Bacteroidota; class Sphingobacteriia; order Sphingobacteriales; family Sphingobacteriaceae; genus Pedobacter; species Pedobacter faecalis. Next base: position 278,394 of record NZ_JARXOW010000001.1, read on the forward strand.
TCTTGAGCTAAAGGCCCTGTTAAAAGGTACAGATATACCGCTTCATAATGTGCCGGTCGAAAAACTGAACCGGATGACCACAAAGAATCACCAGGGTGTGATTGCAGTGATCTCCGCCATTGCCTTTCAAAAGATTGAAGATATTATTCCGGCGATATATGAAAAGGGCGAAACGCCCCTGGTGCTGATCCTTGATGGGGTGACCGATGTCAGAAATATGGGCGCTATTGCACGTACAGCCGCCTGTGCTGGAGTTCATGCGTTAGTCGTGCCATCTAAGAATTCTGCGCAGATCAATGCCGATGCAATTAAGACTTCTGCTGGTGCCTTGTTCAGCATTCCGGTATGCCGTCATCAGAATCTGCATAAAACGGCGCTGTTCCTGCAGGAATGCGGTCTGCAGATCGTAGCCTGCACAGAAAAGACCAGCGATTTGATCTATGCGCCCGACTATACCTTGCCAACCGCCATCGTTATGGGCTCAGAAGATGAAGGTATATCCAACGAAATCATGAGGATGGCCAATCATCTCGCTAAAATACCGATGCAGGGAGAGATCAGTTCCCTGAATGTTTCGGTGTCGGCCGGCGTAATTCTCTACGAAGCCATCAGGCAAAGAACCTTATAGGCTAACCTGACTGAAGCGGCGCTCAGGGTTAAATGTACTTGGTCCCGAATTTCGATTTGACGTCGGCAACGATCTGCTTGATGCTTTGCTCAGCGTTCCTTGGACAGATCAGCAGGGTGTTGTTAGACTCTACTACGATGTAGTCGTGCAAGTCCTGAAGGATCACGAGCTTGTCTTCCGGTACATTCACCATACAATTCGATGAGTTAAACATCATCACTTTTTCTGCAGGTATCACGGCGTTGCCAACATAGTCGTGTTCTGCGATTTCGTAAATAGAAGCCCATGTGCCCAGGTCCGACCAGCCGAATTCAGCAGGCAATACATATACATTCTCAGCCTTTTCCATGATGCCGAAATCAATAGAGATATTGGTGCATTGCTGGTAAGCTGTCCCAATAAATTCAGTTTCATGCTCGGTGTTGTATATGGAACTTCCCTGCTGAAATATCTCGTGCATTTCGGGAAGATGCTGCTGGAAGGCATTGTTGATCGCTTTTGCCGACCAGATAAAAATCCCTGCATTCCAAAGGAAATCACCGCTTTGGAGGAAGGACTTGGCCAGCTCCAGGTTGGGCTTTTCCGTGAAGGTCTTCACTTTAAATATCTGCTGATCTCCCGGAAGCGGGGTGTCCATATACTGAATGTATCCGTAGCCTGTGTCTGGCCTGCTCGGTTTGATACCCAGCGTAATCAGTACATCACTTTTGGAGGCCGCATCAAGACATTGATTTATTGCCGCTACAAATGCTTCAGGATTGGTGATGGTATGATCGGAGGGGGCAACAACAATGGTCGCATCCGGGTTCAGTTGCGCAATCTTGGTAGACCCATAAGAGATACAAGGAGCTGTATTTCTCATAATCGGTTCTGCAAGAATCTGATTGTCGCCGATATCAGGAAGCTGCTTTTTTATGATGTCTGTGTATATCTCGTTGGTAACGATAAAGATATTTTCAGCTGGGCAAATTTTCAGAAACCTATCGTACGTGCTTTGGATCAGCGTTTTGCCAACGCCAAAGAAATCTATAAACTGTTTTGGATACTCTGTTCTGCTTACTGGCCAGAACCGGCTACCCACGCCGCCCGCCATGATTAATGCGTAATTGTTTTTGTTCATGTTTTAAAAAAAACGCCTCGTTTAAATGATCCCTTCCTGAAGGAGATCGTGTAAATGTAACATTCCAAAATATCTTTCACGATCGGTAACCAGCAACTGTGTGATATTATTTTCTTTTATGACATTAAGTGCATCAATGGCAAGGGTGTCCCTGTCTACCCGTTTTGGTGTGCTTGTCATCAGATCACTCGCTTTTAAGTTGGTCAGGTCCGTCTGCTTTTCCAGCATACGCCTGATATCCCCATCGGTAATAACACCCAGAATATTGTCGCCATCTATAACAACCACTGCTCCCAAACGGTTTTGACTAATTTCTACAATCACATCTTTAACGGATGCAGAAGGATGTATACTTGGTTTTTCGTTCTTAAGCGCCAGATCGCCAGCCTTGAGATACAATCTTTTGCCCAGAGAACCGCCCGGGTGATACTTAGCAAAATCATCACGGTTAAAACCGCGGGCATGGAGTAAGCACACCGCAATCGCATCGCCCATGGCCAGTTGAGCAGTCGTGCTGGTGGTGGGGGCAAGGTTATGCGGACAGGCCTCTTTACTCACTGCAGCATTCAGGACAAAATCGGCCATGCGGGCCAACTCTGATTCGGTGTTGCCCACAATGCCAATAAGTACGTTGCCGCCTTGCTTTAGCAGCGGGGCAAGCAGCTTAATCTCCGGGGTGTTACCACTTTTTGAAATGCATATAACGATGTCGTTTTTCTGAATCATGCCCAGATCGCCATGAACGGCGTCGGCCGCATGCATAAACACCGCCGGAGTTCCGGTAGAGTTAAACGTAGCAACAATCTTTTGCGCAATAATTGCGCTTTTGCCAATACCGGTAACCACTACTCTTCCTTCATTTTCGATGATAAGGTGGATAATATTAACAAAACTATCATCAATCCTGTCAATCAGTCCAGCAATCGCTTCAGCCTCGAGCTTTAAAGTATTGGCAGCGTTATCAATTATTGATTTTTTACTTTTCAAATAGAATTAATTAGTATATTGATGCTATGAATTAGTGCAAAATTATGTTATTTTGAGTAAAAAAAGCACGGAATATTTTATAGAGGAAATGGATGTGAAAAAGTCGTTGTTTGACAACTTGCAAACCTTTTTTGGTTTCGACAATTTTAAAGGTGACCAGGAATCAATAATTACCAACATACTTGAGAAGAAGAATACCTTTGTAATAATGCCGACCGGCGGGGGGAAATCCATTTGTTATCAGTTGCCCGCCCTGATGGAAGAGGGCACGGCGATCGTCATTTCACCGCTGATCGCGCTTATGAAAAATCAGGTTGATCAGCTCAGGGCATTTGGCGGAAACGACAGCATCGCCCACTTTCTTAACTCTTCACTTACCAAGGCAGAAAGCAACCAGGTTAAGACTGATTTGCTTGCAGGCCATACCAAACTGTTGTATGTAGCGCCCGAGTCGCTTTCGAAACAGGACAATATCGAATTTTTGAAGCTGATCAGGATATCTTTCGTGGCGGTAGACGAGGCGCACTGTATCTCTGAGTGGGGGCACGATTTCAGACCGGAGTACAGAAAGATCAGGCAGGTTATACAGGGATTGGGCGATCGGATACCAATTATAGCGCTTACAGCTACCGCAACCCCGAAAGTACAGCAGGATATTATTAAAAACCTGCAGATGTCGGACGCCACGCTGTTTAAATCTTCATTCAACAGACCTAACCTCTTTTACGAAATAAGGCCGAAGCGCGATGTGATAAAAGAGATCATCCGGTACATCAAATCGAACACAGGTAAGTCTGGTATCATTTACTGTTTGAGCCGTAAGAAAGTTGAAGAGGTAGCAGAGACGCTGAACCTGAATGGGATCAAGGCGCTACCGTATCATGCCGGACTGGAACCGAAGGTTCGGGCTGAGACGCAGGATAAGTTCCTGATGGAAGACGTGGAAGTTATCGTGGCCACCATTGCATTCGGTATGGGTATAGATAAGCCCGATGTGAGGTTTGTTATCCATCACGACATCCCGAAGAGCATGGAAGGCTACTACCAGGAAACCGGTCGGGCAGGCCGCGACGGGGGCGAAGGGATGTGTATAGCCTTTTATACCCAAAAGGATATCGACAAGCTGGCTAAATTCATGAAAGACAAGCCGGTTTCTGAGCGTGAGATCGGTACACAGATACTCAAGGAAGTTATTGACTATGCTGAGTCTGCCGTTTGCCGCAGGAAGCAGATCCTTCATTATTTCGGTGAAAACTTCAATGAAACGGGTTGTAACTGCATGTGCGATAATTGCAAACGTCCTAAGAAGCTTTTTGAGGCCGAAGACTCACTCATGGTATTACTTAAACTGGTTGATAAGATCGGCGAGAAATTTGACGACGCCCATTTACTCAATGTAATACTTGGGCAGGAAACTGCGCAGACAATCGCTTACGAGCATGCCAAGCTTTCTGAGTTTGGAATAGGGAAGGTTGAAGGTGAACTGCATTGGAAGTCACTCGTCCGCCAGGCGGTGCTGAATAATTTTCTGTCCAAGGATATCGACAATTATGGCTTGCTTAGGCTGACGGCCTTCGGAAGAAGCTTTATCGAAAATCCGTACAGCCTCAAGTTTGTGCTTAACGAGCTCCTGGAGAATGCCAGCGATGATGATGATGACGACGTAAAACCAAGCACTGGGGCACTTGACGCACAATTGCTGCAACTGCTTAAAGATCTCAGGAAAAAGATTGCCAAGCAAAAGAACGTACCTCCTTTTGTGGTGTTTCAAGACCCTTCACTGGAAGAAATGTGCACCCATTTTCCGGTTACTGTCGACGAATTAAAGCAAATATCGGGCGTGGGGCATGGTAAAGCCCTGAAATTTGGCGCACCCTTCCTCGAGATCATCAAGAAGTACGTTGAAGATAACGACATCGAGAGACCAGTAGATCTGATTATAAAAACCCAGGCCAACAAGTCCCAGTTGAAGGTTTCTATCATTCAAAACATCGATCGCAAAATCGGTCTTGAAGACATCGCCAGGTCTAAAGGCATCACCTACGATGAGATACTTAAAGAAGTGGAAGCGATCGTAAACTCAGGAACGAAACTAAACCTTGGATACTTTGTTGACGAACTAATAGATGAAGATCGTCAGGACGAAGTTTTCGACTATTTCCAATCAGCAGAGAGCGACTCGATAGATCAGGCGCTTAAAGAGCTCGGCGAAGCCGACTATTCACGTGAAGAGATCCAGTTAATGCGCATTAAATTCTTATCAGAGCTGGGTAACTAGCTACCGTTATTATGATCAATTTTCAGTTAGATAAATTAAAACATATCAATTCGGATAATTTCTTTTTGATGGCTGGTCCATGCGCCATCGAAGGGGAGGAAATGGCACTTCAGATCGCTGATCGAATTGTTGAAATCACCGACAAACTAGGTATCCCGTATATCTTTAAAGGTTCTTACCGCAAAGCCAACCGTTCTAAGGGAAGCTCTTTTACCGGAATAGGCGACGAAAAGGCACTCAGAATCCTTGAAAAAGTGGGCCAGACATTCGATATACCGACGGTAACCGATATTCACGAGAGTGGCGAGGCGGCTATGGCCGCGGCCTATGTAGACGTGCTCCAGATTCCTGCTTTCCTGTGCAGGCAAACCGACCTGCTCATTGCGGCGGCCCAGACTAATAAGGTCGTCAATGTGAAGAAGGGCCAGTTTTTATCAGCCGCTTCTATGAAATTCGCTGTAGAAAAGATCGTTGAGGCTGGTAATAATAGGGTAATCCTCACCGACCGGGGCAACACCTTCGGCTATCAGGACCTGATTGTCGATTATCGCGGACTGCCTGAAATGCAAAGTTTTGGTGTGCCCGTAGTTATGGACTGCACGCACTCGCTTCAGCAACCTAATCAAAGCAGCGGGGTCACCGGCGGTAGGCCCGAGCTTATTGGTACGATTGCTAAAGCAGCCATAGCAGTGGGGGCGAATGGCCTGTTTATCGAGACGCATCCCGATCCTGCCTGTGCTAAGTCAGACGGAGCCAATATGCTGCATTTGGATCGCTTAGAGGATCTTTTAACAAGGCTCGTTAGGATCCGCCAGGCAATAACTGGTTAGGACCTCTCTAAACTACATCGCTGTGATTTTAAAGGAAGTTCTCCGGTTAAGGCTTCTGTCTTTTTCTGTTGAATTTCCGGCGATAGGTGCCGTTTCTCCGAATCCCTTAAAGCTAAGTCGCGAGGCCTGAATACCGCTGTCAACGAGATGGTTATGCACCGACTTCGCCCTGGCTAACGATAACTTAAGATTATCCTCGGGTTTGCCCACATTGTCTGTATGGCCTTGCACCTCAACCTGCAGCCCCGGATTATCTTTCAGGAAGCTGATCAGCGTATTCAGTTCTGTAAGCGAAGCGGGTAACAGCTCGCTTTTGTTCGTTTCAAAGAAGATGTTTTTCATCACCAGTTCCTGGCCAACTTTCAGCCTTTCCATCAGTATCTCCACGTTGAAAGGTTTTCCCGCCCGGGCCTCCTTTAGTGCATAGTGTGCTGAGAAAAATAAGTAGCCCTCGGCAGCCGCCTCAAAAGCATAGTCATTGCCTAAAGGCATCACTGCTGTAAATTCTCCGTCTGTGTCCGACGTATAGTCATTAAAGAGCAGTACATTATCCGATAGACGCGCCACCGTAACCTCCGCCTGGACGAATTTTCCGCTTTCCTTATCCTTTACAATGCCCTTTACATAGGTGACTGGTCCCGGTTTCTTTTCCGCCGGAATTTTGAAACTATAGATGTCCATATCGCCATAACCCCTGTCCAGTTCCGCAGAATATAAACCCTCCGTGCCATCCGCCATTACCACCAACCCCGACTCTTCGTTGAACGTGTTCAGCGGATAACCCATGTTTTCGGGTTTGGTCCAACGCCCTGTAGCATCCATACGACTCACAAAAATATCCTTATTTCCAAAGCCGGGCCATCCGTCGGAAGAGAAATAGAGCGTTCTGCCATCGGCATGCATAAAGGGCGTGTGTTCATCGTAGGGGGTATTGATCTCCGGACCGAGATTCACAGGCTCCGCCCAATATCCATCGGCCTTTAGTGTGCTTTTCCAGATGTCATAGCCACCCTGGCCACCGGGCCGGTTGCTCACGAAATACAGTGTTCCTCCGTCCGGACTGACGGCTGGTTGTGATTCCCAGTAAATGGTGTTTACCGGTGCACCCAGATTGAACGGCGCAGCCCAGGCGTCGCCTTCCTTCTTGCTGAGGTAAATGTCGCAGCGTCCGAGTCCGTCGGGACGATTGCATCCCGTAAAGAACAGATATCTGCCGTCAGCTGAAATGGATTGCGCCCCTTCATTAAATCCGGAAGTGTTGATCCGGTCACTCAAAGGAACCGGAGCAGTCCATGCCCCGTCCTTCTTCCGTGAGATAAAGAAATCTTCATTGTTATGTACGTTTCGGCTAAAAATCAATTGCGTCCCATCAGCCGTCATTGCCGGAAAGTAGTCCCGGAATTCCGAATTGACTTCAGGGCCGAGGTTCTCCGGCGAATAGGGAAGCGGAGTGGTCACCGCGTTCACGGCAAACTCAAAATCTGCCAGGTACTTGTTCGCTCGCCTCTTAAAATCTGGATCCGTACCCCGGTAACGATCCAGAAAAAGGCGGATGTTTTCCAGGCCATATTTGTAATCCCCGGTTAAGAGGCAGGCCTCCGACAGTCCGAAATAGGCCCTTGGGTCCACCACCTTAGCTATGAGCAGATACTTTACAAAAGCAGCTTTAGCATCTGCATACCGCTTTTGTTTTCGCAGTATGTCACCCAATTGAAGCCAGGCATAAGCGAATTCTGGGTCTTCTTTGAGAGCCGACTTAAGGTTTTCAACGGCTGGGTTGTACGCTTCATCTTTTAAATATCGCTGCGCTTTATCGAAAGCAGTCTGGGCTTTTTTATTTGAAGTTACCTGAGCATGTGAAATACAGGGGAAGAGGAAGAAGCATAAGCCAAATAGCCATCTATTCATAATGCGGTATGACATGCAGAATAAATATCGCTATAAAATGGCTTAATGCCTACGGAATATTTAAATATTTATGCGTTTGCAGGGAAATCTCCCACTTAGGATTCGCCATCACATAGTCGATAATCAGGGGTGTCACAACTTTAGATTTCGACCATTCGGGCTGCAGGTAAAGCTTACAGTCCTTAGATACGGTCTCGGCATACTGCTCTGCCCATATAAAGTCGCTTTTATTAAATACAATAACTTTAAGCTCATTTGCAAAAGGGGTAATGTCAGGCCGTGGCGCTTTAAATTTCTTGGGCGACAAGCAAATCCAGTCCCAGTAACCCGACAGTGGATAGGCACCCGAAGTCTCGATGAAGGTCTTTATACCTCTTTTCTGAAGTTCCGAAGTAAGGTAATTTAAGTTATAGATAAGCGGTTCCCCGCCCGTTATTACCACAGCTTTTCCTGGATACCCGGCTGCCTTTTCAACGATCGCATCCGCGTGGGTCAGCGGATGCAGTTCTGCATCCCAGCTTTCCTTAACGTCACACCAGTGGCAACCCACGTCGCATCCGCCAAGGCGGATAAAGTACGCCGCCTTTCCAGTGTTAAAACCTTCACCTTGTATCGTGTAAAATTCTTCCATCAAGGGAAGCCAAGTGCCGTCGTCCGGAATGTGGTGTGCCATAACTGAGGGCGCAAAGTTAAATAAAATAAAACAAGCAAAACGTAAATCGCTATATTGAGCATGCTTTAATGACCAATCAATGAAGAAGCATCCCAATGATCAAGTGGCATAAGTTAGATATTGAACTCCCTGAGGGCGAGTTTGTAAAGCAGATACAAATCGACGGGAAGAAGCTATGCCTTGCCAGACATCGGGACCAGCTGTATGTTGTACAAAACCAGTGTCCGCACGCCGGAGGTATCTTAAGCGGAGGCTGGTGCCGTAATGGTCACCTGATTTGCCCTATACACCGCTGGGAGTATAATCTGGATACAGGTAGAGGTGCGGCTGGCCAGGGCGACTATATAAAAATATATCCGATAGAAGTCAGACCCGAAGGCTTGTTTGTAGGCATTGAGCAAAGCTTCTGGGGAAAGCTGTTCGGCTAACCCGCAAAGCTTACTGGTATATTTCTTTCTTCGCCGAAGCAAGCGTGTTTTTCAGCAGGCCGACGATAGTCATTAAGCCAACGCCACCGGGAACAGGAGTGATCCACGATGATATTGGTGCAACATGTTCAAAATCCACGTCACCATACAGTTTATAACCTGACTTAGTCGTTTCTGAGGTTTCCCTGTTCATACCCACATCAATTACGATGGCACCAGGTTTTACCATATCTGCCGTGATGTAGTTTTTTCTGCCGATAGCGGCAATCAGGATATCTCCCTGCAAGCACATTTCTTTTAGATTCGTCGTCTTACTGTGGGTAAGCGTTACGGTACAGTTGCCCGGATTCGCATTGCGACCCATCAGGATACTCATGGGGCTTCCAACTATATTACTCCTTCCAACAACTACGCAGTGCTTGCCTACGGTATCAATACCGTACGACTGCAGCATAAGCATAATCCCATAAGGGGTAGCGGGAATAAAACAAGGGAGGTTCCGCATCATCCGGCCCAGGTTAATCGGGTGGAATCCGTCTACATCTTTCCGGTGATCAATTTTCTCTGTAACCTTTTCCGGATCAATATGCTTAGGTAATGGCAGTTGAACAATTAAGCCATCCACTCCAGCGTCCTGATTGATTTCTTCCACCTTCGCAAGCAGTTCCGCTTCCGTAACCGAATTATCGTATCGCACCAGGGTCGACTGGAAACCTACCTTCTCGCAATTCTTCATCTTGCTGGCTACATAAGTTTCACTCCCGCCATCATGACCAACCAATATAGCCACCAAGTGAGGCTTGCGCCCGCTTGCAGTTAAAAATTCAGCGGCTTCAGCTGCAATGTCCTGTTTGATTTTCTCCGATACGTATTTTCCGTCGAGTAACTGCATATATTGAGATGGTTTTAGGTTAGTCTAATTTGAGTACGGCCATGAAGGCGGTTTGTGGAATCTCTACGTTTCCAACCTGCCGCATACGTTTTTTACCTTGTTTCTGCTTTTCAAGCAACTTACGCTTTCTGGAAATATCCCCGCCATAACATTTTGCGGTAACGTCCTTACGCAAGGCGCTTAAGGTTTCCCGGGCTATAACTTTGGCACCGATCGACGCCTGAATCTTTATTTCAAATTGCTGTCTGGGGATCAGTTCCTTCAGCTTTTCACATATTTTCTTGCCGAAATCATAGGCATTGCTCCGGTGGATCAGGGAAGACAAAGCATCCACAGGTTCCTCATTGAGCAGCATATCCAATCGTACCAGGTCCGACTTACGGTAACCTATCTGGTGGTAGTCGAACGACGCATAGCCTCTGGAAATCGTCTTGAGCTTATCATAAAAATCAAATACGATCTCACCCATCGGCATCTCAAACACCAGCTCCACCCGGTCAGACGTGAGATAAGACTGGTTGATAATAATCCCTCTTTTCTGAATACAGAGCGACATTACCGGTCCAACAAACTCTGCCTTGGTAATGATGTTCGCTTTGATAAAAGGTTCTTCAACAGAATCAAGTTTACTCGGGTCAGGCAAATCAGAAGGATTATTTACTACGGTCTCCACACCCTTGGTAGTCTTCGCTATGTACGAAACGTTTGGTACTGTCGTTATAACCGTCATTCCAAACTCCCGCTCCAGACGCTCCTGAATAATCTCCATATGCAGCATTCCTAAGAATCCGCAACGGAAGCCGAAACCAAGAGCAGCAGAACTTTCGGGTTCAAACACAATGGAGGCGTCGTTAAGCTGCAACTTGTGCATGGCCTCCCTGAGTTCCTCAAACTCGTCTGTATCTACCGGATAAATCCCCGCGAATACCATAGGCTTAACCTCCTCAAAGCCCTGTATAGATTCAGGGGATGGCCTGTCTACGGTAGTGATCGTATCACCAACCTTTACCTCGCGTGCTTCCTTAATACCCGAGATAATATAGCCTACGTCTCCGGTCTTCACCGAATTCCGCGGCGCCATATCCAGCTTAAGAATACCTACCTCATCAGCAATATATTGTTTGCCGGTGTTGATGAACTTTACTTTGTCATTCTTTTTGATCTCTCCGTTCACCACTTTATAATAAGCGATGATCCCCCTGAACGGGTTAAACACCGAGTCGAAAATCAGCGCCTGCAGCGGCGCTTCGGGATCACCTACCGGAGCAGGTACACGATCTATGATCGCCTGAAGGATATCCGGGATGCCCATTCCGGTCTTACCCGAGGCAGGGATAATTTCCTCACGTTTGCAGCCTATCAGGTCGATAATCTGATCCTTAACCTCTTCTGGCATAGCACCGGGAAGATCCATCTTGTTCAGGACCGGAATAATTTCCAGATCATGCTCCAGGGCAAGATAAAGGTTAGATATTGTTTGCGCCTGTATGCCTTGAGACGCGTCTACAATCAGCAAAGCCCCTTCGCAAGCCGCAATGGAGCGCGATACCTCATAAGAAAAATCGACGTGTCCAGGCGTATCGATCAGGTTCAGCACATATTCCTGCCCATCTACGGTATAGTTCATTTGGATGGCGTGACTTTTAATGGTAATACCACGTTCACGCTCAAGATCCATGTTGTCCAGCAACTGGGCCTGAGCCTCACGCTGACTAATGGTTTTGGTGTACTCCAGTAAACGATCGGCTAAAGTGCTCTTGCCGTGGTCAATATGTGCAATAATGCAGAAATTACGTATATGCTTCATCAGTGGCGCAAAGATAGTGTTTTGGTGGAATTATTCAGTGAATTATTGAGCGCCGCGGGCAAGCCGGATAAGTTCGCTAACCAACTGACTGTCGGTGAGGTCGTAACTAAACTCATCTGTTTCGGCCCCCATACACAGCCCCTCATTCCTGAAAAGCATGCCGCCAGGCTGCAGCCTCCGCGCCGATGCGTGAAATTCCAGAGCGCCGGTGCGCTGAATAAGCCCGGCAATATTTGTTGTATTAACACCTGCGCCAGGCATGATGCTAATCCGCCCTGCCGATAGGCGGACCAATTCTGATATGGTATCAGCTCCTTCCACAGCAGAGGCTTTTCCACCAGAGGTCAAAATGCGTTCGCAGCCCAGTTCAATGATGTCTTCCATGGCTTCAACCAGGTCCCTGGTCATGTCGAAAGCCCTGTGAAACGTAACGCCCATCGAACCGGCTAACCCTATGAGTTCCGCACAACGCGCTTTATCCACAGTGGCATCCGTGTGTAGAATCCCGATCACAACCCCGTCGCAGCCGAGTGCTTTGCACTGAAGAATGTCCTCCTTCATGATTTCAAACTCCAGATCCGTATACAGAAAGTCGCCACCACGCGGCCTGATAATGGGGTATACCTGGATATTCAGAAGTTGCCGAGCCAGTTTAATCTGCGCATAACTGGGGGTGGTTCCACCCTCAGGCAGGTTGTCACACAACTCCACCCGCACTGCACCACCTCGCTGTGCCTCAAGTGCCGAACGCAGCGAATTGGCGCAAACCTCCATATTAATCATGAGTTGTAATAGCTTTTTCCGTCCACCAGCACGTCATTCCGCTGTTTGTTACAAACCGCATAACTGAAACCCTTTTGAATAGCATAGGCGCCATATTCGCCCTTTTTATTAAGTGCCAGAAAGCCCACCTGGATCTGCTTTGCCGTTTCTGGCTTCTTTCTGATGATCCGCATCACAGCCTCTTTACAGGCCGCCTCCGGCGGATATCCCTGTCGCATCAGTTCCACCACCAGAAAGCTGCCCACGTTCCTGATCACCTCTTCACCTACGCCCGTCGAGGTAGCGCCGCCAACTTCATTATCGACATACAACCCGGCACCTATTATAGGGCTGTCGCCCACACGTCCGTGAAGTTTAAACGCCATGCCACTGGTCGTGCAGGCGCCCGACAAATTGCCCTTCGCATCCAATGCCAGCATACCTATCGTATCGTGATTATACTGGTTGCCCGGTAGTTTTTTTGGGGCAAGCTTGTCATAAGACCTGTTTTCTATATTCATTACGGGCGAGTATTTCGCCGTTTTAAGCCATTCTTTCCAGGCCTTTTCCGATTCAGGCGTAAGGAGATTCACCTTTTCAAAGCCATTCTCCAGCGCAAATTGCAGGGCTCCATCCCCAACAAGCATCACGTGAGGTGTCTTTTCCATCACCATGCGAGCCACGCTGATCGGATGCATAATATGTTCCATACCCGCAACTGAACCGCAATTGCCGAATTCATCCATGATGCAAGAATCAAGCGTTACCCGCCCGTCCCGATCAGGAAAGCCACCGTAGCCCACCGTCTGAACCTTCGGGTCTGCCTCCGGAACGCGTACACCCTGTTCCACAGCGTCGAGTGCCCTGCCCCCGGCCGACAACACCTTCCATGCCGCCTGGTTGGCCGGAATACCGAAATCCCATGTTGAGATCACCACCGGCTCAATCCCGTTTGCCATACCCGCCACGATATTGCCGGCTTTGGTCTGGCCAACGCCAGCAAACGCAGCAGAAAGTGCCGACGCTTTAAGAAATTTTCTTCTGTCAAACATACTACAACATTTTAAACTTGTCTGCGTCCTGCAGAAATGGAAAACTTTCCCGGGTCTTGATCAGCTCTTCGTAGCTGATGCTGAATGTGTACAGATCTTCATCCTCCGGTTTGTAGTATACCGTTTTTCCCATCGGGTCGATGCATTGGGAGTGCCCGCTGTGGTACATTTCATTTCCGTCGTGGCCCACCCGGTTAGCCGCAATCACATAAGACTGGTTTTCTATTGCGCGCGCAGGAATCAGCGCATTCCAGTGGGCCGACCGCTTATCCGGCCAGCTGGCGATGATCAGCAGAGCATCATACTCCCCATTTTGGTTGCGCAGCCATACCGGGAAACGCAGATCGTAGCAAATGGCCAGTCGGATGTTCCAGCCTTTTAGATTTACAATCACCTTTTCATTTCCAGGGGTATATCTGGCGTCTTCGCCACCCAGACTAAACAAATGGCGTTTATCGTACGTGCTGTAACTGCCATCGGGCAACATCCAGATCAGCCGGTTAAAGTAGTTGCCCCCTTCTTTAATAATCAGACTCCCCGCTACTGCACAATCATACTTCACCGCCGTGTCTGCCATCCATTTCATGGTTTTACCATCCATTTCTTCGGCAAGAGCCTCAGCATTCATGCTAAAGCCCGTATTGAACATCTCTGGCAAAACAATCAGGTCTGTTTTTTCCTTGATGCCCATGGAGAGCCGGAGACTTAAATTCTGGAGGTTTTTATCCACGTTTTCCCAGAAAAGATAAGCCTGGAAAATAGTGATCTTTAAATTGCTGATACCGGATTTACTGATTTGTTCCATATCAAGATGGGCTATAATTTCATTAACCTTTCAACGGCCTTTTCCAGGGTATCTTGCCTTTTCGCAAAACAAAAGCGCAAAATACCATGATCCGTACGTTTGGTATAAAATGCAGAAACAGGGATGGACGCCACGCCAAAGTCAGTAATCAATCGCTCCGCAATCTCTGTATCTTTCTCCTCACTAAAATGCCGGTAACTAACGCACTGGAAGTAAGACCCCTCACAAGGTAGTAATTTAAATTTAGTTTCCGACATCAGGCGCCGGAACAGGTCGCGCTTCTCCTGAAAGAAAGCTGACAACCCCAGGTAACTTTCCGGGTTGGCGAGGTATTTTGCAACACCGGCCTGCATTGGGGTGTTCACACTAAATACATTAAACTGGTGCACCTTCCTGAACTCTTTGGTGAGTTCAGCAGGGGCCAGGCAGTAGCCCATTTTCCAGCCGGTCGTATGCAGTAATTTGCCAAAGGAAGCAATTACAAAGCTACGTTCCCGCAGTTCGGGGTGGCGACAAACACTTTCGTGCACGTTCCCGTCAAAAACGATATGTTCATACACTTCATCACTCAGAATCAGCACATCGGTGTTCCGTGTCAGCTTAATGAGTTCCTGTATGTCAGCTTCACTCAGCATTTTACCTGAGGGATTTTGCGGGGAGTTCAAAATAATCATCCGCGTATTTGCGCTGAACAGCTTTTTCACCATATCCCAGTCGATCTCATAGTTTGGCGGAGCCAGCTCGTAAGGCTTCACCAAACCGCCGAGCAGCCGCACAGCGGGGGCATACGCATCATAGGCCGGCTCAAAGATGATCACCTCATCGCCCGCGCTTATGCAGGCGCTTAGCGCCGTAAATATGGCCTGGGTACCGCCCGCCGTTACCGTGATCTCAGTTTCGGGATTATATGAGGCGCCGTACAGATTTTTAGTTTTCTCGGCAATCAGTTCCCGGAGCACCGGCAAGCCCGTCATAGGGGCATATTGGTTCATTCCTGAGCGCATAGCCTCGTTAACCGCTTCTATCAGCGCAGGGTCGCAGTCAAAATCAGGAAAACCCTGGGAAAGATTAATGGCATTATGTTGCCCGGCAAGCTTAGACATGGTCGTAAACACCGTTGTGCCAACGCCGGGTAGCTTCGATTGTATAGATATCATGTAAGGGCGAAAATATCAGATTTATTTAATAATTTCAACCTTCGTATGAGTTCAAAGACCAAAGAGAGCAGGCTTTTGCTGATGCTGGGCAGCTTCTTCGTTGCCAACGCAGTCCTGTCCGAATTTATCGGCGTTAAAATATTTACGGTAGAAGGCTCGCTGGGCATCAGTCAGTTCAATATCAACCTGCTTGGCGTTCCCAATTTGTCTTTCAATATGTCGGCCGGCGTACTCACCTGGCCGCTCATTTTCATCATGACCGACATCATCAACGAATATTATGGCATCAGGCAGGTTAGGTTCCTTTCCCTGCTTACCGCTGCGCTGATCGCGTACGCCTTTATTGTAGTTGGCGGCGCCATGCAGCTTACACCATCCGATTTCTGGGTAAACCAGCAGGTTAACGGAGAGGCGCTCAATATGAATAACGCTTTCGCAGGGATATTCGGCCAGGGCATGTGGATTATTGTCGGCTCCATTATCGCCTTTATTGTTGGCCAGATTGCCGATGTGCTGATCTTCCACCGGATCAAACGCCTCACAGGCGAAAATAACCTGTGGCTGCGGGCTACCGGCTCTACGCTTGTTTCCCAGTTTATCGACAGCTTTGTTGTTATATTTATCGCTTTTTACCTGAATCCGCAATACCAGTGGAGCTGGCAGATGGTCGCTGCGATCGGCCTGGTCAACTATACCTATAAATTTATCGTCGCCATCCTCATGACCCCGGTTTTATACCTTGTACACGGTGCCATAGATCGCTACCTAGGCAAGGAACTCGCGCAGCGAATGATACAAATGGCAGGTCGGAAGTAGCTAGTCGTTCGGAAGGAGTTTCTTTACCTGTGTAATCAATTTGTCAAGGTCGAAGGGTTTACTGATAAAGCTATCTGCACAAGCCTGCTCCAACACCGCTTTTTCTGCGGCGTGTGCCGACATAACAATCACTTTAATCTGGTCAGCGTCTTTAGAAAGTCTGATATCTCGACAAATATCGATGCCGTTTCCATCTGGCAGCATCACATCCAGCAGCACAAGATCGGGTTTAGGATTATTCATGGTCTCGTAGAAAGCGGTGGCTGTCGCCGACGAAAAGACCTGGTATCCGCTATCCATCAGTATGTATTCGATGATGAATCTGATGTCATCATCATCTTCAACAACGTGTATAATTTTACCCATATCAAATTAATCGTAACTCGTATTACCTAACGAAATAACATCAAAAAGGTTTTTGACAATCATAACTACCTTCCAAATTTGTACTTAATACATATATTTGGTCATGCACTATACACCCTCATCAACCAGATATACATCAATGCCTTATCGCCGCTGCGGTAACAGCGGCATCAAGCTCCCTGCCATTTCGCTCGGCTTATGGCATAACTTCGGTCATGTCGACCAGCTCGAGAATTCCGCAGAGATACTGCGCCTGGCGTTCGACTGCGGCATAACGCATTTCGATCTTGCAAACAACTACGGGCCGCCTCCGGGATCGGCCGAAGAAAACTTTGGTAAATTACTTAAGCGCGATTTCTCAGGTTATCGCGACGAGATGATTATTTCCTCGAAAGCTGGTTATACCATGTGGGAAGGGCCGTATGGCGACTGGGGTTCCAAGAAGTATCTGGTATCCAGTCTTGATCAGAGCCTTAAGCGTATGGAGCTCGACTATGTGGATATATTCTATCATCATCGTCCCGATCCAAATACACCATTAGAAGAAACCATGAGCGCGCTCGACCTGATTGTGAGACAAGGGAAGGCACTCTATGTAGGTATATCGAATTACCAGCCTGTTGAAGCCGAGCGGGCGATCCGTCTGCTTAGAGAGCTGGGTACGCCATGTCTCATTCATCAGCCGAAATACTCCATGTTTGAGCGCTGGGTGGAAAACGGCTTGCTGGATGTACTAGGTAGGGAAGGCGTGGGATGTATACCATTTTCTCCATTAGCCCAAGGCTTGCTTACTGACAAATATCTGAGCGGTATACCGGAAGATTCAAGGGCGGCAAAATCGCATGGGTTCTTAAAAGCGGATCAGATCACTGCAAGCCGGTTGCAGCAAATCAGGGCTTTGAACGAGCTGGCGCAGGGCCGCGGACAAAAGCTTGCGCACATGGCTTTAAGCTGGTTGCTGAAAGATCATCGGGTCACGTCGGTGCTTGTCGGGGCAAGCCGTGCCAGCCAGTTGGCCGACTCGCTGAAATGTCTGGATAACCTCGACTTCAGCGCAGAGGAACTTAGCCGCATAGACCAAATATTAACGCAGGAACAATAAGCATACATGGAAGAAAAATATACGCTCCCCGTGCTTAACGCGGAGGAAATTAGGGTGCTTGGGGTGCTCATGGAAAAGGCCAGGACCACCCCTGAATATTATCCCATGACCATAAACGCCATTACTGCAGCATGTAATCAGAAAACATCACGGAAGCCGGTAGTGCAGTACGACGAACAAACCGTTACGCTCACGCTTGATGCCCTTAAGCGGAAAGGACTTATATCGACCGCAACAGGCGGATCAAGCCGCTCGGTAAAGTATAAGCATAACTTTGCAATCGTATTTCCGGTGCTCCCGTCGGAGGTAGCCGTCATATGCCTGCTTATGTTGCGCGGTGCGCAAACCCCGGGGGAGATCAATACCAATTCGGGCAGGATGTATGAGTTTGAGTCGCTCGACGAAGTCCAGGAGGTTCTTGAAAAGCTGGCGGCCGAGGAACCTCCGTATCTGATGCAACTGCCACGCAGGGCTGGGCAGAAGGAAGCAAGGTATGCGCATCTTTTCGCAGGGATCCCGGATGTCGAACAAGAAGCTGACGAGGCTTACAGTAAACCCGCGGGCGATTTGGAGCAGCGTTTGGCCAGTGTGGAAGAGGAACTCGCAACGCTGCGAGCCGACTTCGACAAGCTGATGAAGGAACTGATGGGTTAGGCAAACTTTTGCCCTCAGGCTATGTTTTATGTTTACACCTTTTAATGTAAGCATATGGAAACAAATAAAGCAGCCGATTCAGACAAGAACAAGACGCCGCAACCGGATTCGGAACACTATGATTTGGAACATCCGGAAAACCTTGCCATGCCCAAATTCAACAGTGCAACCGAGAAGCGGGAGGGCAGCGGATTGCCGCAGGTAGAGAACATGAACGATGAGCAGCGGAATATCGATACCGACGGTTCACACGATACGGACCTCCCTGAAACTGATCTTGGAAACGACAGGTCGGACGACGAGTCGGAGGATGAGAAGATCATCAGGACCTGAAGCACTTAAAAACAATAATGAATTACGGCGAGAGATCGCCGTTTT
Source organism: Pedobacter faecalis (assembly GCF_030182585.1). Lineage (NCBI taxonomy): Bacteria > Pseudomonadati > Bacteroidota > Sphingobacteriia > Sphingobacteriales > Sphingobacteriaceae > Pedobacter > Pedobacter faecalis. The sequence continues at coordinate 297,037 of NZ_JARXOW010000001.1, forward strand.
TTAATTTCTCTTCTTCCTTCTGGGCGGTCAGCTTGATCTTCTTCAGGTCAATACGCACCAGGTTATATAAGCTCATATAAACGTTGGCAATCCATACAATGGAAAAGCCGGCAAGGATATACCCGCGCCAGTCCGGGTACAGCAGGGTGTATTTAGTGACAATAAGAAGCAGAATGGTCACGTAGTGGCTAAAGCAGTATTCACAGGTAAACATATAAAATAGCTTGCGCTGAAACAGGCTTTTGCAGCTTTTAGATCGCTCAACACAGAATTCCCGAGGTTCTCTGAACACCTCTTCTTTTGTTACCGTCCAGGCTATACAAGCTACAGGTATTGCCAGGATAAAAATCCAGTATATCGGTGGAGTCATATGATTTGAAATATGTGTTATAACAACCGTTAAGCAGGCTTTGTTTCTACCGGATTCTCTGGACGTTCAATGCCTTCACCCATCGCTTCCGTTTGCATTTCTTACATTTATGCTCGCTGGCGGGTTTTAGTTCTACCGCTCTGCCACAATACTGGCATGCATATACACCGCCTTTTTCAATTTTAATGAACCATTTCTCAAACTCTTCCGGAAGTATTGGTAGGCCGTATTGCACTTTATCATCAGGAAAGAAATACACACTCAGGTTGCCCGAAGTTTCCAGAATAGCCGTGTCTACCTGTCCCAGATGTGCAACACTCTGCTGTCTCAGTTCGGCAAAGAACTCGTCATATGCCAGCGCTTCCTTTCCGAAATTATCGATAGAAAATTCACCGTCCCTTACCAGATACACAGGTTTGCCCTCCACCAGATCTTCAAAGTGCTGGCTCTTAGCCATCATATAGGTGGTAAGCCGGTAAGCCGCCACGACCACAGAAAAGATCACCACAGGTATTGCCAGACCAACTTCCTTATAAAACATCGGGTCGCCGGCTGCGGAACCCAAACTAATGATCACCACGAGCTCGAACACCGAGAGCTGCTTCACGCCGCGTTTACCAAGCAGGCGCAATCCGAGCAGTATGATGAAATACATGATGATCGTTCTTAGCGCGATCTCAACAAGAAATTCCCAGTTTTCTTCGCCTATCAGGAAGGCGTTCCAGTCAATAGCCATCAGCATCTCAGTGAATTTAAACTTTTCATAATAACTTCGGAGGCCGTGGCACAGAAATCCAGCCCTGAGTAATCAGGATTATAGCCTCCAATAAAAGGAACAGCCATTACGTAAATGCGTTCATTGTAAGCGTTGTAAGCGTCCACCACCTGAAAGCTGTCGTTAATCGCGATACCCGGCACGCGTAAAAAATATCTGCCCTCTGTATCTTTTTCCACCAGCCCGCTGTCTTCTTCCAGAGCCTTTAGGCCATTTTCCGGGTTTCTGAACTGCACGCGGGCCGGACTTACCGCACGTTGTTCTTTCAAAGCCTGAAACGGGAAATCCTTAAATGCAAGATGTGGCTGGCCCGTACAGTCCACAAACAAGTCGTACCCTTGCGCCAGGTGTTGGCCCGATTCATCGATACGATGATAAATCACGCCGCCCTCAGGTTTCACTTCCACCCGGCTATCGTCGCCCACCGCTATAATTTCCAGCACCCCTGCCTGAAATAAAGCAATCATTTCTTCGGCAGAACGCTGCGGCACACAGGCAATAACAATGGAAATTAAGGGCATGAGGACCTTTTGCAACCGCTGCATATCCTCTGCCGAAAAATACTTTGCCGGATAATTCATGGCGTAACTTAGTACGGCAAGCGATTCCTTCCAGTATACCGACTGCTTCCTTCTGATCGATTTCTCCGCCTCTGCATATTCCGCCTTAAAAAGCTGTACCGGGTCTATGTCCAGACGACGTGCCATCATTTCCGAGACAAAATCTTCCATTTGCATGTCACGGATCTGATCATAAAATTCCCGATGTTTTTCACACATCAGATCTTTAAATCTCTTTTCAAATACGTAGTCGAGCGACAAAAACCCATCGTTTTGCTCCCTGTTCCGCTGAATGTCTTCCCAGCTAAGCCGGGTGTATTGCGAAGAAAGCAGGTCGTCCGAATGAAAGCGCACCGCAGGGAGAAGCCCGCTTCGGGAGTGCATCACGATCTTAAAGTTCTTACTGTCTTCATCAGGCGTGTATACCAACTGGCCAGCTTTATTTCTTGAAAACCTTCCGTTATGTTGACTAAGCGTCTTTATGGCATCAATGGCAGTAAGCGAAGCGCCTTTTAGTGCTATTGGAAAATCTACTTTAAGGGAAAGTTTTGCAGGAGGGTAGGGCGAATCATAACATCCTTTTTCGGTTTCTTCACAGTCCTTCGGCCACAAATGGCCTGTACACACGATGATATGGTCGTAATCCTTAGCAGTGCCATCAGAGAGATGTACCCTGACTTTCTTCACATCAGCATTGTCCGAGAGATCCGTTACCTCCGCGTTAAAAAACACCGAAGCCTGAATCCCTTTTTCTTTCGCCAGTTTCCTGAGCAAATTGAATTGCTCGCAGAGATAGTCGCCAAACAATAATCTGGGCAGAACCTTGTACTCGTGGAAAGTATCAAGATTAATGTTAAACCGGCTCAGTGTGTCAGGATGAACCTTCTGGATCCAATCCTCAATCGGAATCACCAGTTCCGGTATCTCATTGCCCGAAACGTTGGTGATATGTTCATCATTAGCGCCCTCGCTACTGTATGGCATACCGGCACCAGGCTTGTTTTTTCTCTCGAATACATCGATGCTGATGTCATGCCGGCCAGACTCAATAAGTCTTTTAAACATAAACAACCCGCCCGGACCACCGCCAACAATGGCTATATTTTTTAGCTGTTCCAACTTTTATATGCAGAACAACGATCAGGGCAGAGTTGTTTTATGCCAGCGTGTGTCGACAAAACTTATTTCTTCGGCTGATTTTTTCCGAATTTCCGTGGATAATAGGATAGGGTAGTCATAAAATACTGCTGTAATACATTTTGCCGGCCTACAGTCACACTGCTTGCGTTACCATAATTAATCACGCTGCTGTTCTGGTGAAGCAGGTCTAATGCCGAAAACTTAATCTCACCATTATTGCCCTTCAGGAAGCGATAAATCGCACTGGCATTCCAGATCGTGAAGTTCACGTTCTCAGCGGATGAGGAAGAACTCGTGTTGACAGAGATATTACTATTTAAGGTGAGCTTCTTGGTGACATTATAGCTCGTGCTCACTGCTGTACTCAAGTTTTTACCGCTAAACCTGGTATTAAAGGCTTCCTGAACCGTTCTGTAGGTCGACAAGGATTCACTTACTTCAAGCGCAAAAAGGCTTTTATAGGTAAGAGTTCCATTTACCCGGATATTGCTGTTCAATTGCTTCGAATACGCAAAAGCATTATTCGTAAAGCCTGGATTCCGGCCCACATAAATATCTCCACTCGTGCCCAACTGAAGTTCAGCGCTTTTGAATTTGAAGGCCTTTCTGATATTGCCATTTATGTTCGCATATTTGTTTCCCTGCGCATTTACCGAATACACGGTACGCCTGTTCAGGCTGTCAATCAAAACACTGTCCACAATATTGTCCCGTACAGATGCAGCCCGCGCATACAGTCCATAGTTGAGCGTATTTTTCGTCGTCTGATCGGAATGGTTAAAATTAAACGACAATACACGTTCCACTGCCTGGTTGAGTGCTATATTACCTCTGCGCAGATAATACACATTGGAACTGTCGGTTAGCGGAGCCAGTTGTTCCAAAGAAGGCATGCGGACCACTGTGTTAAAATCCAGATTGTAGTTACGGTAATATTCTCCGTACT